>JBFMGS010000003.1:26942-92162 GCA_040752635.1 Bacillota bacterium | reverse complement strand
GCGCGTGTTCGCGGTCGATGCCGACCCCGACGCCAACCTCGGATTTGCCCTCGGGTTCCCGGAGCAAGCTCTCGCATCCCTCCGTCCGGTCGTCGAAATGGATGATGTGATCCGGGAGAGGATGGGTGACGGCCAGTACTTCCGCATAAACCTGGGAGTCGATGATATCCTCGACAACTACTCGCTCAGGTCCGGCAACATCTCCCTCATCCGCATGGGCGGGGTGAAGCAGGCGGGCACGGCGTGTTACTGCAGGGAGAACGCCTTTCTCGAACGCCTAATGGGGGCGCTCCTCATCGAGCGCGACGAGCTCGTGGTGCTGGATATGAGCGCGGGCATAGAGCATCTCACCAGGGGCACCGCAAGGGGAGTCGACATGATCCTGGTTGTTGTGGAGCCGGGCCAGGCAAGCCTGCGGACGGCAAGGGTCACGGAGTCGCTCGCCCGGGATCTGGGCATCGCCGATATCCGTTTCGTGGCAAACAAGGTGCGAACGGAGCAGGAGCGAGCGGTGCTCGAGGCTCACTTCGGCGCCGGGGGACTCATGGGAGTCGTACCGTTCAGCGAGAAGCTGCGGGAAATCGGCATGCTTCCTTCAGACGCGGCTGCAAGAAGCGAGGTTACCGCATCGCTTCTTTCAGGGGTGTACAGAAGGCTTGCTGGAAAGGAGGTGGGCGGAAGAGATGAAGGAGATATTCGTCAGGCTCAGTAAGTGCGTGGGTTGCCGCCAGTGCGAGATATCGTGCGCTCTTATGCACTCCGAAAGCCACGACATACACCGCGCGGTCTGGGAGCGTCCGCTGCCGAGGCAGAGGGTGCGTGTCACAAGGGAGGCCGGGGAATACTTCCCGCTGAGGTGCTTCCATTGCGAGGATGCGCCGTGCGTTGAGGCGTGCATCAGCGGCGCCATGAGGATCGACGAGGATGTCGGCCGGGTGTATAACGACACCTCCCGGTGTGTGGGGTGTCACATGTGCGTGATGGTCTGCCCGTACGGCAGCATCCAGATACATGAGGGCGAAAAGGTCGCGCTGAAATGCGACCGATGCCCGGACGAAAAAGAACCAGCCTGCGTGAGAGACTGTCCAACGAGGGCCCTGCTCGTAAGAGAGGGGGCCCTCATAGTTTGATTGTGAAATCTGTCACAATCAGTCGCAATCATGGGAATACCATACCATGCGTAAATCGTCGCACTTAGAGTCAACTTTGGAGCAAAGGGGGAAAGAGAATGGGAAGGCTGGAGGAAAGAAGCGTCGATCCCGCCGCGCTCGAGATGCTGAACCACGCAGAGCATGAAGGCCTCGAGACCGTGTGGGATAGGTGCCGTGCCCAGGAGCCTCTTTGCGGCTTTGGGAACCTGGGCGTCTGTTGCCGCATATGTCTGCAGGGGCCATGCCGCATAGATCCGTTCGGCGAAGGCGCGAAACGTGGCATATGTGGGGCGACCGATTACTCCATAGTCGCCAGGAACGTGATACGCGCCATAGCCGGGGGCACCGCGGCTCACTCGGACCATGGAAGGCACGTCGCCCTTACACTTCTCGCCCATCTCGATGGCCATGCGCCCGACTACCGAATCGCAGACCCCGCGAAGGCCGAGGCGGTTGCGAGGCGGATCGGGATCGACCCCAGCGGTAAGACTGCGGCCGAGATCACGCGTGAGGTGGCCATTGCAGCGCTGCGTGATTTCTCACGGCTTGAAGAGGAGCCGTGCACGTGGGTTACGTCTACCGTAACGCCCGGCATGACCGAGAAGTTCGAGGAATGCGCCATCATGCCAAGCAATATCAACGGCGCCATCGCTGAGGTCATGCACAGGTCAACCATGGGCGTTGACGCCGACCCCGTCAACCTCATCTTCGGGGGGCTAAAGAGCGCCCTCGCAGACTACGCAGGATGCCACCTCAGCACAGACCTGACCGACATCCTGTTCGGCACCCCAAGGCCACTCAAGAGCCAGGCCAACCTTGGAGTGCTCGACCCGGCGAAAGTCAACATCACGGTCCACGGCCACATCCCGCTTCTCAGCGAGATCGTGGTTGACGTGGCCCGCGAAATGGAGGATGAGGCCAGGGCGGCGGGCGCGGCGGGGATCAACGTCGTCGGCATATGCTGCACCGCGAACGAGGTCCTGATGAGAAAGGGGGTTCCGCTCGCGACGAACTTCATCGCCCAGGAGCTTGCCATAATGACCGGGGCGGTGGACGCCATAATCGTTGATCTCCAGTGCATCATGCCGGCTCTCAAGACGCTCTGCGAATGCTTCCACACAAAGCTTATCACGACGATCCCGTTCTCGAAGATTCCAGGAGCGTATCACGTGGACTTCCGCGAGGAGAGGGCAAAAGAGAGCGCGCGCCGCATCGTGAAGCTTGCCATCGAAGCGTTCCGGGAGCGCGACCGGTCGAAGGTTCACATACCCCAGGCGAAGAACGAGGTGATCGCCGGCTTCAGCCTCGAGGCGATGCTGGGTATCTTTGCCTCCATCAACAAGGAGAAGCCCATACGGGCGCTCGTGGACGCCATCGAAGACGGAGAGATCAGGGGGATCGCGCTCTTCGCGGGTTGCACGAACACCAAGGCCAAACACGACGACGGCCATCTTACCATTGCGAGGGAACTCGCAAAGAACGATGTCTTCATCGTGGCGACCGGGTGTGCAGCCGGGGCCATGGCCAAGGCCGGCTACATGACGTCGGGAGCGGTCGATGAATTCGCCGGGCCCGGGCTCAAGCGGTTCCTCCACAGGCTGTCCGAGGCGTCAGGTTTCGAGGGAGGATTGCCTCTTGCGTTCCACATGGGATCGTGCGTGGACAACTCCCGCGCCGTTGACCTGGCGGTGATGATAGCAAAGGAGATGGGAGCGGACATATGTGACATCCCGTATGTCGCCACGGCCCCGGAAGCCATGCATGAGAAAGCGGTTTCCATCGGCTCGTGGGCGGTTACGCTTGGCTTCCCGACTCACGTGGGTGTTATCCCGCCTGTCTATGGAAGCACTCTCGTCACCGAGGTCGTGACCAAGATAGCCGAGGACGTGTTCGGCGGGTACTTCATCCTGGAAACCGACCCCATGAAGGCTTCGGCAAAGCTCATCGAGGCGCTCGACTACCGGAACTGGAGGCGCAAGTACTCCGCTGCGAGCCCCGCTGAGGGCCTCGTAGCAGAGTGAGAGAGGTGGTGCTCCGGTGAAGCACGTGATTATTGGAGGTAGCGCCGCCGGGATGAGATGTGCTGAGACCCTCAGGCGGCTCGACCCGAAGTGCGAGATAACGGTCGTTTCCGAGGAAAACCACCCGTTTTACTCGAGGTGCATGACGTCGTACTACATCGCGGGAAAGATTGAAGAATCAGCGATGCTCATGCGCGAGCCCGGGTTCTACGAATCTCGCCGCATAAACGTTCTCATGGGCAAGAAAGCCACTTCGGTTGATCCCGGGAGGAAGACGGTGAACATCGACGACGGCACCGAGCTTGGGTATGATCGGTTGCTCCTTGCCACGGGCGGTTCGGCTAAGATCCCGGATATCCCCGGTGCCAGAAAGCGTGGGGTCTTCAAGCTACGGACCTGGGAGGACGCCGCGGCGATAGCTGCGAGAGCGAGGCTTGCGCGAAAAGCCGTGCTCGTGGGCGGCGGGCTCATCGGCATGAAGGCTGCCTGCGCCCTCCACGAGGTGGGGCTCGAGGTGAGGGTAGTGATATCGTCGGGCAGAGTTCTCTCGCAGATGCTCGATGATGTATCCAGTGCGATCGCCCGCGAGAAGCTCGTGTCGCGCGGTTTTGTCATCGATACGCGGTGTGACGTGGTTGAGATCGAGGGCGGGGAGGAAGTACGCCAGGCCGTGCTTTCAGACGGCCGCCGGGTGGATGCGGACCTTATCGTCATCGGCAAGGGCGTCGATCCCGAAGTCGGGCTGGCAGAATCCTGCGGTGCGCGCATCGGCAGGGGCATCGTCGTCGATGACCACCTCCAAACCAGTGTGCCAGGGATCTACGCAGCAGGAGACGCGGCCGAAGCGTACGATGTGGCCTACGAGACGCCGCGGGTAAACGCCATGTGGACCGCTGCAACAGCTCAGGGTAGGGTCGCCGCCTACAACATGGCGGGCATTCCGACCAGGTACCCCGGCTCGGTGGGGATGAACTCCATTGATATCTTCGGGTTGCCGTTCATATCAATGGGGGTGACATCGCCGAGGGAGCCCGGGTACACCGAGCTTGTCCGCAAGGGGCGCGGCGACTGGTACAGGAAGCTCGTCGTGAAGGACGGCGTCATTCGAGGCGCCATCTTCGCAGGCGGGGTGGACAGGGCCGGGGTCGTGCTGGCCCTCATCAAGAAGAAGGTCAGGCGCGACGATGCGCCGGAGCGCATCCTCGCTGACGATTTCACCTACGCCACCTTCATGGACGCTATCGATGACAAAGGCCGCTACTTCGAGGAGGGAGGGAAGCGAAATGTCCAGAGAATTATGCAAGGCGGCTATTGAAGGCTCGATCATTGCGACAAGTTACGCCGAGATCCTTCTTGGCCAGGCTATAAGGCGCTTCGGCGAGGAGACTCCGGTGGGTTATCCTGATACGGCCTACAGGCTCCCTGTGATACGGAGCCTTTCAGGCGAAGACACTCCGACCATCGGCGACCTGCCGCCGGTGCTCAACAAGTTCAAAGCCAATATCAGGCACGACCCAACGCTCGAAAACGCCAAGCTCGCCGGGGAAGCCACGCTCTTCGCCGCCGAGGTCATAGAGGCGCTGAAGTTCATAAACGGCAAGAACCCTTACAAGGACCCCTACATGGGGTTCGTGTCCGATGCAGTCCTGCGTAAGCTGGGCGTGCCGCTCGTGGACGACACCATTCCCGGGGTCGCCGTAATAATAGGAAAAGCCCGAACCTCGAAGGACGCGGTGACGCTGTACAAGGAGCTCCAGAAACGCGGCATCCTTGTCATAATGGTAAACGACATAATCGAGCAATTGCTCGAGGAAGGGATGCGCCTCGGCGCCGATTACATGGCGTTCCCGCTCGGCCATTTCACCGCGGCCATTCACGCGGTTAACTTCGCGTTGCGGGCGGGGCTCGCTTTCGGCGGCATCGCCCCTGGAAAGCGCGGCGAGATGCTGAAGTACCAGGCAGAGAGGGTTGACGCGTTCGTGCTTGCCCTAGGCGAGCTCGACGAGGTGCGAATCGCGGCGGAATTCGGCGCGATCCATCTCGGGTTTCCGGTCGTCACTGACCAGCAGGTCGAGGAGATCCCGGACCTGTTTGTGTACGAGCCTGATTACGTGAAGATGGTTCAGCGGGCGCTCGAGCTCCGGAACATCAAAATAAAGATAGTCGATATCCCGATCCCCGTGACGTTCGGCCCCGCTTTCGAAGGCGAACGCATCCGCAAGGAAGACATGCACGTCGAGTTCGGAGGGCAGAGGTCGCCCGCCTTCGAGCTTGTGCGGATGAGGGCCATGGACGAGGTGGAGGACGGCAAGATAACGGTCATCGGGCCTGAGATAGACGAGGTGGCTGCCGGGACCGCGATGCCCCTGGGCATCATGGTGGACGTCGCCGGGCGCAAGATGCAGGAGGACTTCGAGCCCGTGCTGGAGCGGCGGGTCCACTACTTCATAAACTATGCCGAAGGCTGCTGGCACATCGCGCAGAGGGATATCTGCTGGATGCGGATAAGCCGCGACGCCTTCAACAAGGGCTTCCGCGTGCGCCATTTCGGAGAGATTCTCTACGCCAAGTTCAAGTCGGACTTCCCGGCAATCGTAGACAGGGTGCAGGTCACGCTCATAACCGACAGGGCGCAGGTGCTGGAGCAACTCGAGGTGGCCCGCAAGAAGTATGCCGCGCGCGACGCCAGGCTGGCCGGGCTGACCGACGAGTCTGTGGACACCTTCTACTCGTGCACGCTATGCCAGTCGTTCGCGCCCAACCACGTGTGCATCGTGGCGCCGGAGCGCATCGGCCTTTGCGGCGCTGTGAGCTGGCTCGACGCGAAGGCGTCGTTTGAAATCACCCCGACAGGCCCAAACCAGCCGATAGTAAAGGGTGAATGCATCGAGCCCGTGAAAGGCCAGTGGGTCGGGGTGAACGAGTTCCTCAAGCAGGCCTCTCACAACACGCTCGATACGGTGAACATCTACACGCTCCTCGAGAACCCCATGACTTCGTGTGGGTGCTTCGAGTGCATAATGGCTATCCTCCCTGAAGCGAACGGCGTGATGATCGTGAACCGGGAGTTTAGCGGAATGACGCCGTGCGGCATGAAGTTCTCCACGCTCGCAGGGAGTGTAGGCGGCGGAGTTCAGACGCCCGGGTTCATGGGCCACGGCAGGTCTTATGTGCTGTCGCGCAAGTTCATCGCGGCCGACGGTGGACTCGCCCGCGTGGTGTGGATGCCTAAAGAAGTGAAGGAGTTCCTGAAGGAAGGCCTCGTGAGACGGGCCGCGGAACTCGGCCTCAATGGCTTCTACAACAAGATCGCAGATGAAACGGTGGGGACCACTATCGAGGAGATCCTGCCGTTCCTCGAGGAGAAGGGCCACCCGGCGCTCTCGATGCCGCCGCTGATGTAGCTGGCCATAGACGTTCGCCGATAGGCGCACAGGAGCGAGGACGAGTGTCTTGTAATGAGTCGATCACGAGAAGCCTATGCCACTTTGTCAGAGGTTGCCGGTGATTGCATGACGGGGCCTATTAATTCGGCCATCTGCCGGCGGGCCGAATTAATCGGAGGCGCCCTGCAGAGGGCGGGCGAGTACCGTCAGGACCGGGGTGGGGTATGCCTCCCTCCGAGTGGGAACCCGGAATGCAACACCGGCAACCCCGGGCAAGGCTGATACGCTGCAAAGTGGCAAATGCCCTCGTGTATCAACTTGGGTGCGAAAAAGGAGGATGTGTATGGGGCTTACAGGGCTGGAGATATACAAGCTTCTACCCAAGAAGAACTGCCGGGAGTGCGGACCTCCCACCTGTCTTGCATTTGCCATGGCTCTTGCGGCGGGCAAGGCATCTCTTGACGCCTGCCCGTACGTCTCGGAGGAGGCGAGAGCAGCGCTCGAGTCGGCGTCCGCACCACCTATCAGGCTGGTGACTATTGGGGCGGGCGACGCGAAGCTGGACGTAGGCGACGAGACGGTGCTCTTCCGCCATGACAAGACGTTTTTCCACGAGACAGGGCTGGGGTTTGAGCTGGGCGACTCCGAAGGGCCGGAGACACTGAGGGAGAAGGCCAGGGAGATCTCTTCGCTTGAGTTTGAGCGCGTTGGGCAACGCCTCCGGGTGAACCTCATAGGGGTGAGGAGCGATACGGGCGACGCCGCAAAGTTCCGTGAGGCAGTCGCGGCGGTTCGGGAGGCTACGTCATTGCCGCTCGTCCTGATGACTGAAGACCCCGGAGTGATGAAGGCCGGGCTCGACGTGGTGGCGAAGGATAAACCCCTTCTCTACGCCGCAACCGCGAGCAACTATGAAGGCATGGCGGAGCTTGGGAAGTCAACAGGTTGCCCTGTTGCTGTCCGCAGCAAGGACCTTTCGGAGCTTGCAGACCTTTCGGCAAAGGTTGCGGCTGCGGGTTGCAAGGACATCGTCCTTGACGCCGGCGGCCGCACCCTGGCGCGAACGCTCGCCGACCTGACCCAGATCAGGCGCCTTGCGATAAAGAAGAAGTTCCGCCCATTCGGATATCCCGCTATGGCGTTCGTGGCATCAGAAGACCCCGAGCTTCAGATCGCCGAGGCTGGGGTGTATATCGCGAAATACGCGGCGATCGTGATGATGCGGTCGTTCCAGAGGTGGCAGGTGCTTCCCCTTGTTACTCTGCGCCAGAACATCTACACTGATCCTCAGAAGCCGATACAGGTCGAGGCGAAGCTCTACAGCATCGGCGGGGAGGCCGGGCCTGATTCGCCGCTCTACGTCACGAGCAACTTCTCGCTGACGTTCTTCACTGTTCAGGGGGACATTGAGGCGAGTCGTGTGCCGTCTCATCTTCTCGTGATAGACACGGAAGGCACGTCGGTGCTCACCGCCTGGGCGGCAGGCAAGTTCACCGCGGAGAAAATCGCGGACGCGCTTGCCTCGTCGGGGGTCTCTGACAAAGTCCGCCACCGCAAGGTTATCCTTCCGGGCTACGTGGCCGCCATGAGCGGCAAGCTGGAGGAGAAGTCCGGTTGGGAAGTGATGGTGGGTCCCCGCGAGTCAAGCGGGATTCCGTCCTTTGTGAAGACAAGATGGGGGGCGTAGTATGCCCGGGTATGTCGTAACGTTCCAGCCTGACGCGAAAAGCGCGGCGGTGTCCGAGGGGAAAACGCTTCTCGATGCTGCGACGGAGGCGGGTGTTGCGCTGAGGAGCGCGTGCGGTGGCAATGGCACGTGCGGACAGTGCCGGGTCATGGTGAGATCCGGCAAGGTACACGCCCCGAGGGCGCCCCAGCTTCGCCCCGATGAGGCAGCTTGCGGCATGGTGCTCGCATGCCAGGCTACGGTGCATAGCGATGTGGAGGTGGAGGTGCCGCCAAGGTCACGGCTGGTTGAGCACCAGGTCGTGACCGGTGCTGGCGAGGCGTCGGCGGTGGAGGCTGAAAAGGGTGGCTTGCGCCCTGTTTTCCGCAAGGTCTGCCTGAGCCTGCCGGAGCCGTGCCTTGAGGACTCGGCGAGCGACCTCACGAGACTCTATACAGCCCTCGCAAAAGACGCCGGGTCTCGCAACTTCCAGGTGGACCTGGGGGTGCTCCGGAAAGCGCCCCGTGTCGTGAGGGACGGTAACTGGCAAGTCACGGTGTCGTGCGTGGATGCGAGGGGTATGACGGAAGTGGTTGACATCGTGCCGGGGCGCGACGACTCGCCCTGTTATGGCCTTGCCGTGGACGTCGGGACGACTACCTGCGTGACGCACCTGGTGGACCTTGCAAGCGGCGATACGCTGGACGTTCGCGGTGCCTACAACAGGCAGTCGAGGTTCGGGGATGACGTCATATCCCGGATCATTTACGCGGACGAGAACGAGGACGGGCTCGCGAGATTGCAGGAAGCCGTGATCGAAACCATCAACGACCTCATCGGCGAGGCTGCACGCCACCTGCACATAAAGGATAAGGACATCAAGGTGGTCGTGTGCGCCGGGAACACCACCATGACCCATCTCTTGCTGGGCATTCCCCCGACATATATCAGGCTCGAGCCTTACACGCCGGCTGCAACTTCGGTGCCGCCGGTGAAGGCCCTGGAGATCGGGCTACACGTCGCGCCGGAGGCGTGGCTGTTCTGCCTGCCGGGCGTCGCAAGCTACGTCGGCGGGGACATCACTTCGGGGGTTGTGGCTACGGGCGTTGCCAACTCGGACGATGTGGTGCTGTTCGTTGACATCGGCACCAACGGAGAGATGGTGCTTGGCAACCGCGATTGGCTCCTGGCGTGCGCGTGTTCGGCGGGGCCGGCGTTTGAAGGGGTGGGCATCCGCCACGGCATGCGCGCCATGCGGGGGGCCATCGAGCACGTCGAGGTCGATCCTGCGTATGACGAGGTCGCTTACCGTACCATCGGCGCGGCAAAGCCGGCAGGGATATGCGGATCCGGGCTCATCGACTGCCTTGCGTCGCTGCGGCGGGCCGGCGTCATATCGCGGAACGGATCATTCGACGTAGCTTACGAGGGTAAGAGGATGCGCACGGGGGACGACGGCCCCCAGTTTGTGCTGGCGTATGCTGACGAGACCGCGACGGGGGAGGACATCTACATTAGCGAAGCGGACCTGAAAAACCTCATCAGATCGAAGGCGGCCGTCTATGCGGGTATACGGTCGATGCTGAGAATGGTGGACCAGGACATCTCTGACATAAAGAAGATCCTGATTGCCGGGGGATTCGGAAGTTACCTCAATATCCGTAAGGCAATCGAGATAGGCCTCCTTCCGGATCTTCCTGAGTCGGTGTACCAGTATGTGGGGAACACGTCGGTGGCTGGCGCGAAGATGTGCCTGCTTTACCGTGAAGCCAGGCGCGAGGTGGAGCTTGTCGCAAGGCGCATGACTTACCTCGAGTTGAGCGTCGGCAACACTTTTATGGAAGAGTTCGTGTCGGCGCTGTTTCTTCCCCACACAGACCTTGCACTGTTCCCGTCGGTTTTGGCCTGATGGCGCCCCGTAGATTCGAGATATGACGCGGTTGGGAGTGACGCTACGAAGGTGGCATTCACGATAGCTATAGCTGGCAAAGGCGGCACAGGAAAGACTACGCTCGCGGCTCTGCTCATAAGTTACCTGCGCAAGCGCGGGAAAGGGCCGATACTGGCCGTGGATGCTGATCCCAACGCAAACCTTGGGGAAACCCTCGGGATGCGGGCTGAGGTCACCATCGCGGAGCTCTTGGACGATTCGGTATCGCTGCGGAACGGTCAATTTCCGGGCATGACCAAAGAGACGTACATCGAGTACCGGCTTCACGCAGCCATGGTGGAGGGCAGGGGAATCGACCTCCTCGTCATGGGAGGCCCGGAAGGCCCGGGGTGTTACTGCTACGCGAATAATCTGCTCCGCCACTTCATGAACGAACTTGCAGGTAGCTACAGGTTTGTGGTGATGGACAACGAGGCCGGGCTGGAGCACCTCAGCAGGCGCACGACAGACAGCGTCGACGTACTCCTTGTGACCAGCGACCCCACCGTGCGCGGACTCCAGGCGGCGCAGCGAATCCACCGCCTTACGGAGAACCTCAAGCTTAAGGTGGGCTCCAGGTATCTCGTGATTACGAGGGCTTCTAACGGGGAGGTTGACGGCGCGCTCAAGGATGAAATCGAGAGGAGCGGCATGAACCTCGCGGGTGTGGTGCCGTACGATCCTGCCATCGCGGAGTTCGACATGATGGGGAGGCCGTTCACTGAACTTGCAGATACTTCGCCGGCGGTGGCCGGAGCAGAAGACATCTTCGAAAAGCTCGGGGTGCTTTGTTGATTTTTGAGAGGAGGGAAGGGGCAAGTGGAAGTTCTGAAGGAGAACTGGACTGGCAAAGTGCGCGAGGTGACCATCGGTGCCACGCGCGATCGCGGCGGCACCCGGACAGGCTCGGTGACGGTGGGCGGTGAAACAGGGCTTCCGTTTCTTCACTTTGAGGGCATAACTCCGAATCCGCCCAGAATTGCGCTGGAAGTTTGGGATACCGCCCCCGACGAATGGCCCGAAGTTGTGCGCGAGCCCTATGCGGATGTGGTGTCGGACCCTGCCGCCTGGGCGGAAAAGTGCGTGGGCGAGTACGGCGCGGATCTCGTGATGCTCAGGCTCGCGTCGTGCGACCCGGATCGCGAAAACCGGGGGCCTGCCGATGCCCAGGCCACCGTGAAGTCGGTGCTTTCCGCCGTAGGCGTTCCGCTCATAATCATTGGCTGCGGCGATCCGGACAAGGACAACGAGGTTATGCCGGCGGTCGGGGAAGCGGCCGCGGGCGAGAACTGTCTCATAGGCATAGCCAGGCAGGAGAATTACAAGTCCCTGGTGGCGACGTGCATGGTGAACGGCCACAATATCATAGCCCAGTCGCCGCTGGACATAAACATAGCAAAGCAGCTCAACATACTCATCACTGAGATGGGGCTTGCTCCTGAGAGAATCGTCATCGACCCCATGAGCGGCGCGCTTGGATATGGGATCGAATACTGCTACTCGATAATGGAAAGGGTGCGGCTGGGAGCGCTCCAGGGAGACAAGATGCTAGCCATGCCTGTCGTTACCTTCGTCGGCCAGGAGGCGTGGCGGGCGAAGGAAGCTAAGGAACCGGATGACAGAGCGCCGGGATGGGGCCCGCAGCTCAAGCGCGGAGTGGCCTGGGAGCTCATGACCGCAGTCGCCCTTTTGCAGGCCGGCGCGGACATAATGGTGATGCGCCATCCGGCGGCGGCGAAAGTCTTTCGACAGCATGTCGACCAACTCTTGAGCCAGGGGGAGGGCGTAGCATGATTCTGATAGGGGAGAGGATCAATGGGTTGTTCAAAGACGTGGGGCGTGCGATAGCAGAGCGCAACCCCGAGCCTATCCATGCCCTGGCCATTGCCCAGACCAGGGCAGGGGCGCATTTTCTCGACGTGAACACCGGGCCTGCGGTGGATGAGCCCGAGAAGGTCATGGGGTGGCTTGTTCGGACGGTGCAGGAGGTGGTTGACACCCCGGTGTCCATCGATACAATGAATGTGAAGGCCCTTGAAGCTGGGCTTGCGGTGCACAAAGGCCGTGCTCTCATCAACTCGACTACAGGCGAGAGGGCGAAGCTGGACGCCATCCTTCCGCTTGCGAAAGAATACGGCGCCCGGGTGATAGGCCTCGCCATGAACGAAAAGGGTGTTCCGAAGGACGCCAATGATAGGACCGCGATTGCCATGGAAATCGTGGCCGCTGCGGATGAGTACGGGATAAGCCTGCAAGACGTTTTCATCGATCCCCTCATCCTTCCGGTCGGAGTGGCCCAGGAGCACGCGCCGGAAGTGCTTGAGACCCTACGGCAGGTGCGGCTGCTCGCGGATCCTCCGCCGCGCACCGTCGTGGGCTTGAGCAACGTTTCGCAGAAGACGAAGAACAGGAGCCTGGTGAACCGGACGTTCCTGGCAATGGCCATGGCTTGTGGCCTTGACGCAGCCATTCTCGACGTAACAGACCAGGAGCTTATGGATGTGGTGGCCACCGCTAACATCCTCCTCAACAAGGAGGTATATTGCGACTCGTATCTCGAGGTAGCACGCAGGGCGCATGCCGGCTAAGAGAGGAGAGTTCGCATGAGGTTTCAGCGAGGAAGGGGGTAGAGCGATGCCTGAGACGTCCTCCGGAGACAGAAAACTCGGCAAGACCATAGACCAGTTATCTGTGGGCGACCTCGGCACTTTCGTGAAGACAGTAACCGACCAGGATATATACCTCTATATGGGGATTACAGGCGACTTCAACCCGATATACGTGGATTCGGAGTATGCGTCGAGGACGAGGTTCCGCGAACCGATAGTGCCCGGGATCTTGCTCGCAGGGTTTATAGTGGCAGGCATCAGTACTGAGCTTCCAGGCAAAGGCACCATCACCGTATCTCAGCATTTCAACTTCGTTGCACCTGTGAGGCGGGGGGATGTAATCACCACCGAGATCGAGGTCCTCGAAATCCGGGAACGCGAGAACAGGGTTGTGCTTCGCACCACTGCCCGGAACCAAAAGGGCGAGCTCGTGGTGACCGGGAAGTCCGAGGTCATGCCTCCGCCGAGGGTTCCCTCTGTTCTCAGCTACGCATTCGAGGATTACCCGTGAGTTTTGCGACCGAGCTGCGATAAGACAAGGAATCGCGGGAAGTTTGACGAATTCAGTAAAGGCGACGAATGCAGTAGCGGTCAGGTGACACCAGGAGGCCGCAGCGCCAATGGCGCTGCGGCCTGGTACGAGCGACAAGGGGGAGAGACATGCACAGGATCGTCAAGAAAGAGGAGTTGGCTCCGAGGATCAAGCTATTAGTCGTCGAGGCTCCGGAGATCGCCTTCCACGCCCTCCCGGGCCATTTCTTCGTTCTGCGGATGCATGAATTCGGGGAACGGATACCGCTCACCATTGCGGATAGCGACCCTGTAGCGGGCACGATAACCATGGTGTTCCAGGAGGTGGGCAAGAGTACCTGCGAGCTTGGCACCCTTGAGGAGGGCGACAGCATACTGGATATCGTCGGTCCCCTGGGGACTCCCAGAGACATAAAGCGCCTTGACGCGGTTGTCTGTGTGGCAGGGGGTGTGGGGGTAGCCCCTATGTACCCCGAGGCGAAAGCCTTCCACGAACTAGGCACCAGAGTCATTTCGCTGGTCGGTGCGCAGACGAAGGACATGCTGATTTTCAAGGACAGGATGGAACGAGTCAGCGACGAGGTTCACTACAGCACCGATGACGGCAGCTTCGGGTACCACGGGTTCGTTACAGAGCTATTGCGCAACCTTCTCCAGGGCGGACTTCGCCCCGACGAGGTGGTCGCCATCGGGCCTTTGCCGATGATGCGGGCGGCATGCAAGGTCACCTCCGAATTTGGCGTGAAGACGATTGTGAGTTTGAATGCAATCATGGTTGATGGTACTGGAATGTGCGGCTCATGCCGGGTGACCGTCGGCGGCAAGACAATGTTCTCGTGCGTAGAGGGTCCTGCGTTCGACGGGCACAAGGTCGATTTCGCTGAGCTCATGGCAAGGCAGGCCAGGTTCCTTGCCGAAGAGAAGCTCGCCATGGAGCGATACCGGGCGCATGCGGAGGGATGTAAATGCCATTCAAGGTAGATAGACACCAAATGCCGAAGCAGGATCCCCGCGAGCGCGCGCGCAACTTCTCGGAGGTGGCTCTAGGGTACCCCGCTGAGGTGGCGGTAGAAGAAGCGCGGCGGTGTATCGGGTGCCCGAAAAGCCCTTGCGTTGCCGGGTGCCCTGTGGAAGTGGACATCCCTTCGTTCATCAAGATGATCGCCGAAGGCAAGTTTACGGAAGCTGCCAGGAAGATTAAGGAAAAGAACAGCCTGCCTGCGATATGTGGGCGGGTGTGTCCGCAGGAGACGCAGTGCGAGACGAGGTGTACCCTGGGCAAGAAGGGCAAGCCCGTGGCCATCGGCGCGCTGGAGCGGTTCGCTGCGGACTACGAGCGTGCGTCGGGCGCCTGCCGGGTGTCGTCGCCGAGGCCCGGACCGACCGCGGGCAAGGTAGCGGTCGTCGGCTCAGGGCCTGCTGGCCTCACCTGCGCGGCGGACCTTGCTAAGATGGGGTATTCCGTGGTCCTTCTCGAATCCCTCCACGCCGTGGGCGGGGTGCTCCGGTACGGGATCCCCGAGTTCCGTCTTCCCAAGGCCATCGTGGACGAAGAGGTGGATTACGTCAAAGGCCTCGGCGTCGAGATCCGCGTGAATACGCTGGTCGGAAAGACTGTGACCGTCGATGACCTGTTCCGGGATGGGTTCGACGCCATTTTCCTGGGCACCGGCGCCGGGCTGCCGCACTTCTTGGGGATTCCAGGTGAGAACTTAAACGGCGTGTACTCGGCGAACGAGTTCCTGACCCGCTCGAACCTGATGAAGGCGTATCTCTTTCCTGAATATGATACGCCCATCTGGGTCGGCAAACGCGTGGCGGTCGTTGGCGCTGGCAATGTGGCCATGGACGCAGCCAGAACTGCGCTCAGGCTCGGCGCGGAGAAAGTCTCTATAGTCTACCGACGGTCCAGGGCGGAAATGCCCGCCAGGCTTGAGGAGATCGAAAACGCGGAGGAAGAAGGAGTCGAGATGATGCTTCTCACGAACCCCGTCCGCGTTCTCGCGGATGAGAAGGGCTGGGTTCGCGGAATGGAGTGCATCCGGATGGAGCTGGGTGAACCCGATGAAAGCGGGAGGCGGAGGCCCGTCCCCGTGCCCGGTTCAGAGTTCGTCCTGGACATCGACACCATGATCTCCGCCGTCGGGACCGATCCCAACCCGCTTCTCGTGAGGAGCGTGCCAGCTCTTAAGCTCGGGAAGCACGGGAACGTCATCGTCAACGAGGAAACAGGCGAGACCAGCGTGCCCGGGATATTCGCAGGCGGAGACATAGTTACGGGGTCTGCAACCGTGATCGCGGCGATGGGCGCCGGTAAAGTCGCCGCTCGCGGCATAGATAAGTTCGTGCGTGCAAAACGGGAAAGGAGCGAACAACTATGGCAGTAGCAAGCTTGGGCAGAATTCCCCCGGACATCGAGATTGCGCAAAGCGCAAAGCTGCGGCCCATCGCGGAGATCGCCGCAAAGGTGGGCCTCTGTGAGGACGACATCGAATTCTACGGCAAGTACAAGGCCAAGGTCAGCATTGAGGCGATCCAGAGGCTCAAGGGCCGCCCGTACGGCAAACTGATCTACACCACTGCGATAACCGCGACTCCGGCCGGGGAAGGCAAAACCTGCACGGCGGTGGGGGTCACCCAGGCCCTGGGTAAGCTGGGCAAAAAGGTCATGGTGGCGCTCCGCGAGCCTTCGCTCGGGCCCACGTTCGGGATCAAAGGCGGAGCGGCGGGCGGAGGATACTCGCAGGTGCTTCCGATGGAAGACATCAACCTCCACTTTACAGGCGACATCCACGCCGTGGGCGCGGCTCATAACCTGCTTGCTGCAATGGTGGAGAACCACATCCACCAGGGGAACGAGCTCGGCATAGATCCCAGGCGCGTGGTGTGGCGGCGCGTCATGGACATCAGCGACAGGCAACTGCGGAACATCATCGTCGGCCTGGGCGGCAAGGCGAACGGATTTCCGATGGAGAGCGGGTTCGACATCACGGTGGCGTCTGAGGTTATGGCGTGCCTGGGGCTCTCGCGCTCGCTCTCTGACTTGAAAGAGCGGCTATCGAGGCTCGTGGTGGCTTACACCTTCGAGGGAAAGCCCGTGCGTGCATCTGACCTCAAGGCCGTGGGCGCCATGGCGGTCATCATGAAAGACACGATCAAGCCTAACCTAGTGCAAACCCTAGAAGGTCAACCCGCGTTCGTGCACGGTGCGCCGTTTGCGAACATCGCATACGGCAACAACTCCATAATCGCCACCGAGACCGCCCTTCGGCTCGCGGACTATGCGGTCACTGAAGGCGGTTTTGCCGCGGACCTGGGCGCCGAGAAGTTCTTTGATATCATTTGCCGCATCACCGACGTGCGTCCTGATGTTGTGATCCTGGTGGCCTCGGTGCGTGCGCTCCATCACCACGGCGGCGTGGCCAAGAGCAAGCTCGCGGAGAAGAACCTTGACGCTCTGGCAAAGGGCTGCGCGAACCTGGATAGGCACGTGCATAACGTGACGAAGAAGTTCGGCCTGCCGGTAGTAGTCGCTATCAACAGATTCCCGGCGGATGACCTGGAGGAGCTTGAGTACCTGCGCAGGCACTGTGAGGAACTGGGGGTACGCGCGGCATTGTCCGAGGTCGTCGCCCGCGGCGGAGAGGGTGGCATCGAACTTGCTGAAGCGGTGCTCGATGCGCTCGAGCATGAGAAGCCTAACTTCAGGTTCCTATACGACCTCGACGTGCCCGTCAAGGACAAGATCGAGACTCTCGCGACGGAGATCTATGGGGCCGACGGCGTCGTGTATGTCGGCACGGCGGAGCGCGACATCAAGGTTATAGAGGAGCAGGGCCTTGGCAACCTCCCCATCTGTATGGCCAAGACGCAGCTCTCGCTCTCCGACGACCCGGCCCTGCGGGGCGCGCCACGTGGATGGAAGCTCAACGTCCGCGAGGTGAGGGTGTCGGCTGGAGCAGGGTTCATAGTGCCGCTTTGCGGCCAGATGATGACCATGCCCGGGCTTCCCACACACCCGGCTGCCGAGAACGTGGATATCGACGACGAAGGCAAGATCGTCGGCCTGTTCTAGGCCCACACGCGAGAATGCTTGTTTCCCCTGGAGGGGTTGCCGGCGGTGTGCGAGCAACCACCGGCAACCCCAAGTGGGACCCACTGGCGAGAAAAGGCGCGAACTTGCGATGGCCGGCTTTGAAGCAACCTCGGCTCGCCCTTACCTACAGACTGGGAGCGAGCGCACAGGGTCGCCCGAGCCTGGTTCGAGGGGTGACAATATGGAGCGCACATTGATAATAGTGAAGCCCGACGGCGTCAGGCGCGGGCTTGTGGGAACGGTGATCGACCGGTTTGAGCGAAGGGGTTTCCGCATCGTGAAGCTGGACGTGCGGACCATCGCGCGGGCAGATGCGACGCGCCACTACCATCACCTCGCGGATCGGCCTATCTTCGAGGAACTCCTTGACTATGTGACAGGCAGCCCCTCTGTTCTAATCGTCTTCGAGAGAGACAGCGATGCCATCAAGGTTGCAAGGACTCTTATCGGCGCGACTAACCCTGCAGACGCTTCGCCGGGCACCATTCGCGGCGACTTCGGCACTGTGCTTCCGGAGAACGTGGTGCACGCCTCGGACTCTCCTGAGAGCTTCAGTCGCGAAGTCGCCATTTTCTTTCCTGATGAGGTGGAGGAGCTCGTAGGGGCCGGATGAGGCTGGCAGATGCGAGCGTGCTGCCAGCTTCCCGACATCGCCTGCCGAAGGCGGCCTACAGGGGTGAGGGTGAGAGAAATGGGGCTATTGCTCTTCAAGTGTTGTGACAAGTGCACGCATTTCGGCGAAAAGCCCTGCCCCGATTTCGTCAAATGTCGGGTCCTGGGCCCGGTATGCCATGACAATCCAGGATGCCGGGAGTTGCGTAAGACCCTCGCGGCCCGTGTGAGGCGTGAAGATGCACCCGCACGGGTGATCGTGGGTATGGGTACCTGCGGCATCGCCGCGGGGGCGGGCGAGGTGTTCGACGCACTCCAAAGGGCACTCGAGGGCGCTGGAGTGGTTGCCACGCTCGAGCGCACAGGTTGTATAGGCATGTGCGAGCAGGAAGTCCTGGTCGATGTTGTACTGGCGGGATCACCCAGGGTGACCTACGGCCGGGTTACGCCTGACATGGTTGAAAGGATCGTGGTCGAGCACCTTGTCGGCAAGAAGCCTGTCGCTGAATGGGTCGTCGGGGAGATTCTCGACGAGACCAGGCCATACGAGGACCTTCCGTTCTATTCGAAGCAACACCGCGTTGTGCTTCGTAATTGCGGCTTTATCGATCCGGAGAACATCGATGAATACCTGGTCCACGAGGGGTACGTGGCGCTCTCGAAGATCCTTTCGGAGATGACGCCGGAAGATGTGATCGAGGAAGTAAAGAAGTCCGGGCTGCGGGGCCGTGGCGGGGCAGGATTCCCCACGGGGATGAAGTGGCAGTTCACTAGGAAGTCCCCCGGTGAGAGGAAGTTTGTGGTGTGTAACGCCGATGAAGGAGACCCCGGAGCGTTCATGGATAGGAGCGTGCTGGAGGGGGATCCTCACGCGGTACTCGAGGGGATGATCATCGCGGCGTACGCCATAGGTGCCGAGAAAGGTTACATTTACGTGCGGGCGGAATATCCCCTCGCGGTGTCCAGGCTCAAGCTCGCTATAGCGCAGGCAAGGGAATACGGTTTCCTGGGGCACAACATCCTCGGGTCCGAGCTTTCGTTTGACATCGTTATCAAGGAAGGCGCGGGGGCCTTCGTGTGCGGCGAGGAAACCGCACTCCTTGCGTCAATCCAGGGCGAACGTGGCATGCCGCGGCCGCGGCCGCCTTTTCCGGCTGTGCGCGGCCTTTTCGGGATGCCGACGAACATCAATAACGTCGAGACTTACGCCAGCGTGGCGTCGATCATAAGAAACGGTGCGGCCTGGTACGCAGGGTTCGGCACCGAGAAGAGCAAGGGCACGAAAGTATTCGCACTCGCAGGCAAAATCAAGAATACAGGCCTGGTCGAGGTGCCTATGGGTACGACTCTGCGCGAGGTGGTTTTTGACATCGGGGGCGGCATCAAGGATGATAGGAAGTTCAAAGCCGTCCAAATCGGAGGGCCATCGGGCGGGTGCCTTCCCGAGTCCCTGCTTGACCTCCCTGTCGATTACGAGTCGCTGACCGGAGCCGGAGCTATAATGGGTTCAGGGGGCCTGGTGGTCGCGGACGAGGACACGTGCATGGTTGACCTCGCCCGCTTTTTCCTGCAGTTTGTCCAGAACGAGTCGTGCGGGAAATGCGTCCCCTGTCGCATCGGCACGCTACGGATGCTGGAGATCCTGAACAGGATCACAGAAGGCAAGGGTGTCATGGAGGACGTAGACACTCTTACCGAGCTTGCCACGCGGGTTAAAGAGCTTTCCCTGTGCGGCCTCGGCCAGACGGCCCCGAATCCCGTCTTGAGCACTGTGAGGTATTTCCGGGACGAGTACGAGGCCCACATAAAGGATAAGAAATGTCCTGCTGGAGTGTGTCAGGCGCTCACAAGCTACACCATCCTGGCGGAGAAATGCAGGTCGTGCGGGCTTTGCGCGAAGGTCTGCCCATCCGGGGCGATAGAGGTCCCCAAGATGCCCGAGGGCGAGGGCGAGGGCGAGGGCGAGTCCGGAGAGGAGCTATCCGGGCGTCGCGTTCCGCGTAAGAAGCCATACGAGATCCTGCAAGACAGGTGCATCAAGTGCGGGGCGTGCGAAAAGGAGTGCCGCTTTGATGCGATACTCAGGAGGTAGGGGCGATGCCGTACACGTTGACCATTGACGGAAAACAGGTGAGCGTCGAACCCGGCACGACCGTGCTCGAGGCCTCAACGGTGGCGGGTGCGGAGATCCCTACGCTCTGCCATGATCCGGCGCTGTCCGCAGTAGGGGCGTGCAGGCTCTGCGTGGTGGAGGTCGAGGGCGCGAAAGGGCCGGTGGCTTCATGCGCAATGCCCGTCGCAGATGGGATGGTGGTTCATACCCAGACTGAGAGGATCCTCACGTCGCGACGGCTCATCCTCGACCTTCTACTATCGGATCACCCGAAGGACTGCCTGACGTGCGAGAAAAACGGAGCGTGCAAGCTTCAGGAATACGCGTACAAGTATGGAGTAAGAGGCCCGACCCTCGTCGGGCACACGAGGAAGCCCGTTGTTGACCGGAACAACCCGTTCATCGAACGCGACAACGAGAAGTGCATCCTGTGCGGCAGGTGCGTGCGGGTGTGCCACGAGGTCCAGGGGGTAGGTGCCATTGACTATGCGTACCGGGGGTTTGACGCAAGGATAACCCCTGCGTACGATGAGGGCCTTGACCAATCGCCCTGTGTCTTCTGCGGCAGTTGCGTGGCTAGCTGTCCCGTGGGCGCGCTTTCTCCGAAGCTCGAGAAGATGACCGGCCGCTCGTGGGAGAAGACGAAGGTGCCAACCATCTGCCCGTATTGCGGTACCGGGTGCGCCATCAACCTCCTTGTGAAGGACGGCAGGGTCGTGGGAGTAGAGCCGGGCGACGGGCCCGCCAACCACGGACGACTCTGCGTGAAAGGCCGGTTCGGCTACGAGTTCATCCACCATCCCGAGAGGCTGACGCAGCCCCTCGTCAGGCGTGACGGGAACCTTGCCCCCGCCACGTGGGACGAGGCGCTCGAGCTCGTGGCGGCAAGGCTCTCGGGAATAAAGGGACGGTACGGTCCGGACGCCGTGGCCGGGCTTTCCTCGGCGAGGTGCACCAACGAAGAGAACTACGTAATGCAGAAGTTCATGCGGGCTGTCATCGGCACGAATAACGTGGACCACTGCGCCAGGCTGTGCCACGCCTCAACAGTGGCCGGGCTCGCGGCCGCGTTTGGGTCGGGCGCCATGACCAACTCCATAGATGAGATCGCCATGGCCGACGCCATCTTCATCATCGGGTCCAACACCACCGAGACACACCCGGTGATCGCTCTGCGAGTGAAGGAAGCAGTGGCCCGGGGCGCAAAGCTCATCGTGGCGGATCCGCGCACGATCGAGCTTGCGGAACTTGCCGATGTCCATCTGCAGCACATCCCCGGGACGGACGTGGCGCTCCTGTGTGGGATCATGAGGGTCATTCTGAAACAAGGCCTTTTCGATAAGGAGTTCGTGGCCGAGCGGACGGAAGGGTTTGAGGAGTTCGCCCGGTCGCTCGAGCCTTACACGCTGGAGTTCGTTGAGGGGATCACGGGTGTCCCTGCCGGGCACATCGTGCGCGCGGCGCACCTGTATGCCGAGGCCGAGCGCGCAACGATCCTGTATACTATGGGAATTACCCAGCACACCACCGGGACCGACAATGTGCTCGCCATAGCCGACCTCGCGATGCTCACCGGCAACGTGGGCAGGGAAGGCACAGGGGTGAACCCGCTCCGCGGGCAGAACAACGTCCAGGGCGCGTGCGACATGGGGGCGCTGCCGAATTTCTTCCCCGGGTACCAGAGGGTGGACGACGATGCGGCCCGGGCCAGGTTTGAAGCTGCCTGGAGGGTGGACCTGCCCCGAAAGCCGGGCCTCACGGTAGTGGAGATGTTCTCTGCCGCGGCGAGGGGCGACATCCGGGCGATGTACATCTGCGGCGAAAACCCTGTGGTGTCCGATCCCGATATCGGGCACGTACGAGGAGCCCTGGAGAATCTCGATTTCCTCGTGGCGCAGGACATATTCCTCACGGAGACAGCCGCCCTGGCCGATGTGGTGCTGCCCGCCGCGAGCTTCGCGGAAAAGGACGGGACCTTCACGAACACGGAGCGGCGTGTGCAACTTGTGTCCAAAGCCGTGGACCCTCCTGGAGAAGCCAGGTCTGACTGGGAGATCATCATGGACCTCGCGCGGCGGATGGGGTACCGCATGGAGTACCGTTCCACCGCGGAGCTCATGGAAGAGATAGCTCTACTCACACCGATCTACGGAGGCATCCGCCACGGGCGCCTGGGATCGGATGGGCTCCAGTGGCCGTGCCCGTCTGTAAGCCATCCGGGCACGAAGTTCCTCCACAAGGACAGGTTTTCGAGGGGGCTCGGGAAATTCTCGCCGGTCAATTTCATCCCGCCGGACGAGCTTCCAGATGATGAGTATCCGCTTGTGTTCACCACGGGGAGGGTGCTCTACCACTACCACACCGGCTCCATGACGAGAAGGTCGTCGGGTCTTAACTGGCTGTGCCCGGGCGCGTACGTGGAGCTCGACCCGGCCACCGCCGAAAGGCACGGCATCGCCGATGGGGACGCAGTGAAGCTTGTATCGAGGCGAGGCGAGGTTGTGGCTCAGGCGAAGGTAACCGAGGGCATAAGGCCTGGCACGGTCTTCATGCCATTCCACTTCGCCGAGGCAGCAGCAAACGTGCTGACGAACCCGGCCGTTGATAAGATTGCGAAGATCCCTGAGCTTAAGGTATGCGCAGTGAGGGTGGTGCGCGCCCATCTGCCGGGAGCGGCGAGACCGGACCTGGCAGCCGCGAGAACCCGTGTGCAGACTATCCGGGAGGGCATCGATCTCCGGAAGGTTGACGAAATATACGAGGGGTTCGAGGCTCGGGAAGGCATTCTCATACCGATGCTCCAGAAAATGCAGGATGTCTACGGCTACCTCCCTAGGCCGGCGCTTGAACGTGCCGCGAAACTTCTCCGGGTTCCCCTCGCCAGGGTGTACGGCGTGGCGACGTTCTACGCACAGTTCCGCTTAAAGCCCAGGGGTAGAAACATAATAAGGGTCTGCCAGGGCACCGCGTGCCACGTGAGGGGGAGCCGCGACATACTCAAGGAAGTCACGAGCGTGCTCGGGGTCGGCCCAG
The DNA here is from genome assembly GCA_040752635.1 of Bacillota bacterium. Taxonomy (GTDB): domain Bacteria; phylum Bacillota; class SHA-98; order UBA4971; family UBA4971; genus JBFMGS01. The sequence goes on along the minus strand of JBFMGS010000003.1, from coordinate 69,014 downwards.
GCGAGTCGACCGACGACCTGAGATTCTCTCTGGAGCCCGTGGCATGCCTCGGCGCGTGCGGCCTCGCCCCCACGATGATGATCAACGACGATACTTACGGGAGGCTGACGCCCCGGAAGGTGCGGGGTATCCTTGACAAGTACAAGTGATGTAACTGGCATCGTTCTCGCCGGCGGCAAGGGATCGAGGATAGGACGGAACAAGGCCCTCATCCGTCTGGGCGGCGAGCTCTTGATAGAACGGACCTTGGCCCGGCTCGGCTCGGTGACCGAGAACGTGCTTGTGGTGGTTTCAGGCCCGAGCGATGCGGAGCGGCTGCGGTTTTTGGAGCAGCAGGGCGTCGAGTTGACCATGGACGTGCTCCCGTGCGGGGGGCCTCTTGCGGGCATACACGCCGGGCTTGTTGCGGCCCGCACTGAAAAGTCCATTGTGATTGGGTGCGACATGCCTTTCCTCGAAGGATGCCTTCTGGCGTACCTGGCGGAGATCTCCAGGGACGCAGATGCTGTGGTGCCGCGCATCGCGAGCCGGGGCTTTGTGGAGCCGCTCTGCGCAGCCTATTCCAAAGGTTGTATCGGGGTTATAGAGCGGTTGGCTTCATCGGGTTGTGCGAGGATTGCCCCGCTTTTCGACGAAGTGCGCGTTAAGTACGTTGACGAAGAACTGTGGCGCAAGCTGGATCCGGAGGGGCTTTCGTTCTTCAACGTTAACACCCCGTCAGATCTGGCGCGGGCCAGCAAGATTATCGGAGGTTTACCGGATGGGCGGAGCGCTCGAGGGAATATCGGTATGCCGTTTGATAAGATTCGAACAGGGCGCGCGAATGGAGGTGACTGACGAAATCCCGAGCGAAGCTCGAGTGACCCTGGAACTGAACGGAGAGAAGGTCGCGGCGTTTCGCTGCAGTCCCAGGGACCTTGTGGAACTTGGGGCGGGTTATCTCGTCTCGTCCGGATTTCTCGATGCCAGAGACCAACTCCATAGCGTGCAGGTATTGTCCAATTGTGATATCATCATAGATATACGTGCAGCACCAAGAGCGAGGTGCAAAAAGGTCGGGCCGGGAAGGGAAGGTGTGGGAGGCCCTGGAGAACCCGTGTTCCGGGCCGAGGCTCTCCTTGCCACGATGGAGAGGCTTCTCACAAGAGGGGAGCTTTTCAGGCGCACAGGGGGCACTCACTTCGCAGCGATCATCGATTGTGAGCAAGGTTGTGAACCCGGGACGTTCTTCGAAGACATCGGGAGGTACAATGCCATCGACAAGGCCGTTGGCGGGGCGTTCCTCGCGGGGTTGGACCTTCACCGGGCAGGACTCGCCGTATCCTGCAGGGTTTCATCGGATGTGGTGCGAAAAGCAGCCGGAGCCGGCATTGCACTTATCTCGTCCAGAGCCGGCCCTACAGCCGAGGGCGTTGCCCTTGCTTACGAGGCGGGCGTAACCCTTGTCGGGTTCGCACGGGAGCAGCGGATGAACGTGTATACGCACGAAGGGCGCGTGGTGTGATGCGGCCTGACGCAAGTGCGACGTAAGTGCGTGGAAAGACTGTACGGGCGAAATAGTCCGGAAGCATAGCAGGAACGAGCGAAACAATCAAGAAGTGTATCTTGGTGTCCGAGCGGATTCGACTGTACGCCGCAGCAACTGCTCATTTGCGACGTAAGCCAGGCGCGGAAAGCGCCTGCTTGACTTTGTGCGCCATACTGCACGGAAGCTGGCCTGGCAGGTGCAAGGAGGAGTGTTACGCGACATGGTAGCGAGAAGCTTCAGAGGAGGAGTTCACGCCCATTACAATAAAGAGGCCACCGCTGCAAAGCCGATAAGAAGGATGCCGCCTCCAAAGAGGGTTGTAATCCCCTTACACCAGCATACCGGAGCGCCGTGTGATCCCCTGGTGAAGGTCGGCGACGAGGTCAAGGTCGGGCAGAAAATAGGCGATAGCAGCGCCAAGCTGACCGCACCCGTTCACGCCAGCGTCTCCGGAAAGGTCGTGGAGATTTCCACACGCCCACAATCAGGCGGAAGGGACGTTCTTTCCGTGGTGATCGAGTCCGACGGCCAAGAGGTCCTCGACGAACACATCGAGTCCCGCAAAGACGTGGATGCGCTCGGTCCTGACGATCTCAAAGCCATAATACGAGAGGCAGGCATAGTAGGCCTGGGCGGGGCCGCGTTCCCGAGCTACTTCAAATTGACGCCGCCACCAGGCAAGAGGTTCGACACGGTGATCCTGAACGGGGCGGAGTGCGAGCCCTACCTCTCCGCTGACCACAGGCTCATGGTGGAACGGCCTGACGATGTCATCGCCGGCGCGAAGCTCCTTCTCAAGGCTGCAGGCGTGGACAGAGCCTACATCGGCATAGAAGAGAACAAGCCCGATGCTATAGCCGCCATTGCGAAGGCCGCACAAGGAGACAACCGACTCGCGGTCGTTCCCCTCAAGGTGAAGTACCCGCAGGGCGCCGAGAAGCAGCTTATTTGGGCTATCCTCGGGCGAGAGGTTCCTTCCGGGGGGCTGCCGGTTGATGTTGGGGTTGTCGTCAACAACGTCGGCACCGCAGCGGCGGTCAAGGAAGCCGTTTATTCTGGCATGCCCCTTGTCGAACGAGTAGTCACGGTGGCAGGGTCGTGCGTAGCTCGGCCGCAGAACCTGCTCGTAAAGATCGGCACGCTGGTCACCGACCTTATTGAGGCGTGCGGGGGGTACAGCGCCCCACCGGCAAAGGTCATCATCGGCGGCCCGATGATGGGAGTCGCGCAGTTCACGACGGATGTCCCGGTGACCAAAGGCACGTCGGGCGTCCTGCTCCTCAGTAAGGAAGAGGCCGTATTCGGGGATCCGCTGCCGTGCGTAAGGTGCGGCAAGTGCGTGGAATCCTGTTCCATGCGGCTCATGCCGCTCTGGATCGCAAGCTATGCCGAGGCCGGCAGGTTTGACGACGCCGAACGGATGTCTGCCCTCGATTGCATAGAGTGTGGTTGCTGCGCCTTCATATGCCCATCGCGCAGGCGCCTCGTGCAGGCCATCAGGCTCGCAAAATCCGAGGTCATGGCAAAGAGGCGCCGCGTCCAGGCAAAATAACCGACCTAGAGGTGTTCTTGGGGGGATCGATTGATGGAAGGTGCCGAGCTTATAGTATCTTCATCGCCACACCAGCGGACGGCCGTATCAACGCCCGTTATAATGAGTGATGTCGTCCTTGCTCTCATGCCTGCTGCTCTTGCGGGGGTCTGGTTCTTCGGGCTTCGAGCGCTTGCCATGATGGTACTGTGCGTTGCAGCAGCCGTTAGCACTGAGGCTGGCTTGCAACGGCTTATGAAGAGGCCTGTAACGGTGGGGGATTACAGCGCCGTGGTGGCTGGGCTTTTGCTGGCTCTAGTGCTTCCGCCAGACCTGCCCCTGTGGATGGGGATCATCGGCGCCGTGTTCTCCATGGCTGTTGCGAAGTTCATCTTCGGAGGGCTCGGACAAAACATCTTCAACCCCGCGCTTATCGGCCGTGCGGTATTGCTTGCTTCGTGGCCCGTGTTCATGACCAGGTGGAGATGGCCGATTTTCAGCGCGCCGTGGATACCTGACTTTGACGCGGTGAGCTCGGCCACTCCGCTCGCACTCTTGAAACTGGGCGGGATAAGAACGCCTTACCTCAACCTGTTTCTCGGCAACGTGGCGGGGTCCATAGGGGAAACCTCGACCCTCGCCATTCTCGTGGGAGCCGCGTACCTGCTCTACCGTGGTCATATCAGCCTGCGTATCCCCGTGAGCTTCATCGGGACGGTTGCGCTGCTCACAGCGCTCCTCGGCCAGGACCCCCTCTTCCACGTGCTGGCCGGCGGGCTCATGCTGGGCGCGTTTTTCATGGCCACGGATTACGTTACGAGCCCGGTCACACCCAAAGGCCAGATCATCTTCGGGATAGGCTGTGGCGTGCTGACGGTTTTCATCAGGCTATACGGCGGTTACCCGGAGGGTGTGTGTTACGCGATCCTGGTCATGAACGCCGCTACCGCGCTCATAGACAGGTTCACGATGCCGCGCAAGTTCGGGGAGGTGCGGAAAGTTGCGTGACGTTCTGAAGCTGGGATTCATTCTCTTTGCCATATGTGCAGTCGCCGCCGGCGCGCTTGCGCTCGTAAACGACATAACCGAGGAACGCATTGCAGCGCAGGCCGCCCTGCGCCTGGAAAGGGCGCTTGCGAGCGTCGTCCCTGGCGCACAGGAGTTCAAAGATGAAACAGATAAGATTACCGCGCTCAGGACGGCCAGCGGAGGAAAGCCCGAGTTTCCTGCGATCAACCGGGTCTACGCAGGTTACGCTGACGACGGCCTTGTCGGTGTGGCATTTGCCTGCGCCCCGACGGGCTACGGCGGACCCGTCGAAACCGTGGTGGGCGTCTCTCGCGACGGCGTCGTGACCGGGATTACAGTTGTGAAGCATGCCGAGACTCCCGGGCTAGGCGCGAACGTGACGAACCCCGAGTTCCAGAGGAGGTTTGTCGGAGTGCAGGCTGGTACCCCGGTGAAGGTGACGAAGGACGGCGGCCAGATCCAGGCGATCACCGGGGCGACGATCTCGTCCAGAGCGATTGCGAGCGCCGTGGACCAGGCGCTTCGCCTGTTCGAACGTGCCAGGAAGGGGGGAACGTGGTGAAATGAGCTTCACATCCGAGCTTACCAAGGGTCTTGTCAAAGAAAATCCTACATTTAGGATCCTCCTGGGGATGTGCCCTACCATGGCGGTAAGCCTCGCCATCTCCAACGGCATAGGAATGGGGATCGCGGCCACTTTCGTTCTCATCGGCTCCAACGTCATCGTGTCGATGCTGAGAAACGTGATACCGTCGAAGATCCGGATTCCTTGCTTCATCGTGGTCATTGCATCGTTCGTGACCATGGTGGACCTTATCATGGCGGCTTTCGTGCCGAAGCTCCATGAGGTGCTCGGGATCTTCATCCCGCTCATCGTGGTTAACTGCATCATCCTGGCAAGAGCGGAAGCGTTTGCGTCCAAGAACGGGGTGCTGTACTCCCTTGCCGACGGGGTCGGCATGGGCCTCGGCTTTACGCTGGCGCTCGTGGGTTTGAGCGCCGTAAGGGAGCTACTGGGGACCGGCACGCTGCTTGCTGTGCCGGACTTCGGGTTCCCGGGTTTTAAGATCTTCGACCGGAGCCTGGCGGCGGTCATGGTCATCCTGCCTCCGGGGGGGTTTATCACCCTGGGGCTCCTCATTGGCCTTCTGAACTCTGTGACCGGTAGGAAGAAGAAGGCGCGCGCATAGGCTTTCGCACAGGAACGAGATGGGGAGGGAGCTTCGTGGGAGAGATACTGGTCATATTCTTCGGCGGGGTGCTTCTCAACAACTTCATCCTGTCGAGGTTTCTCGGGATATGCCCGTTCATAGGCGTGTCGAAGCAAATCGAGACCGCCACCGGGATGGGGATGGCAGTCATATTCGTGATGGGGGTGGCGTCGGTCGTTACCTGGCTCGTCCGGGCCCTCATTCTGGTGCCCCTGGGGGTTGAGTACCTCCAGACCATTGCCTTTATCCTCGTCATCGCTGCCCTGGTGCAATTGGTCGAAATGGTTATTCAAAAGGTGAGCCCCGCGCTTTACCGGGCGCTTGGCATTTACCTGCCGCTCATCACGACCAACTGCGCGGTGCTGGGCGTGTCCATACTGAACATAACCGAGAAGTACAATGTGCTCGAGGCTGCCATAAATGGCATTGCCGGTGCGTCGGGGTTTACCATGGCTATAATTCTCTTTGCGGCGATCCGGGAGCGGATGGACCTGGCGCCGATACCGGAGTCTCTGAAAGGTTTCCCGATGGCCTTGATCACAGCGGGGCTTATGTCCGTCGCATTCCTGGGGTTTGTCGGATTCAGACTGAAAGAGCTTTTCGGCGTCATGTAGGGTCTCTTGCGAGGTGGGTAAAGAATGATCTACGCTAAAGCAATACTTAGCCTTGGGCTGATGGGGGCGGTGTTTGGCCTCGCGCTTGCGCTCGCCGCGAAGAAGTTTGCGATAGAACAGGATCCCAGGCAGGACATGATCACCGGGGTTTTACCGGGGGCCAACTGCGGCGGTTGCGGATATCCCGGGTGCAGCGGGCTTGCAGGCGCGATAGTCGCCGGCAAGGCGCCGGTCGATGCGTGCCCGGTCGGCGGGTCCCCGGTGGCGGCAAAGGTCGCCGCGATCATGGGTGTGGAAGTCGGCGCGGCAAGAGAGCGGAAGGTGGCCCGGGTCTTTTGCCAGGGCAGTCCCGACAAATGTGGCTCGAGGTTCGCCTATGACGGGCTTACTGACTGCAAGGCGGCCAACCTCGTGGGGGGCGGTCCGAAGGCGTGTACGTACGGGTGTCTCGGTCTGGGTTCGTGCGTTTCCGCGTGCGCCTTCGATGCGCTCTACATGGGGCCTGACGGTCTCCCCGTCGTTGATGAGGAGGAGTGCACCGCCTGCGGCAGGTGCGTTTCGGCCTGCCCGAGGGGCATCATAGAACTCGTGCCCATGTCCCAGCGGGTGACCGTGCTCTGCAAATCGCTGTCGAGGGGCGCCGAGGTGCGCAAGACGTGCAAGATCGGGTGCATCGGCTGCGGGCTGTGCGTGAAGGTTTGCCCGGCTCAGGCAATCGCCATGGAGAACAACCTCGCAGTCATCGACCCGACGAAGTGCGACGCGTGCGGCAAGTGCGTCGAGAAGTGCCCGACGAAGTGCATCGTGATGAGGGGGTCGTGCAATCACCGGCAACCCCAAGCGGAGCAGGGTATAGTTTTGTGTACCGAGTGAAAGACTACTGAGACAGTGGTTGTACGAAGGACGAAGATGGCATGAAGGACCACCTTGAAAGGGGCAGGCCCGACCCGTATCTCCTGACGGGCGGGCCTGTAGGGTGCCTCGTGATACATGGGTTTACCGGGTCGCCGGCGGAGATGCACCTGATAGCAAAGCATCTCCACGGCCAGGGCCACACGATCCATGCGCCGCTGCTTGCGGGCCACGGGACTTGCCCTGAGGACATGGAGAGAACAGGCTGGCGCGATTGGGTCGCCAGCGCGGAGGCGGGCTACCGGCTCCTTGCGGGCATGACCCGTACGGTGTATGTTATAGGCCTTTCCATGGGCGGGCTTCTTGCTCTGCACATCGCCGCCACCAGGCCTGTTCAGGGTGTCGTGTCAATGTGCGCGCCGATCTACGTCAAGAAGCGCGCTGTCTTGCTGGCCCCGTTGCTCCAGCATTTCTCGCGCTTCACGGCAAAGTCCGCGCCTTCCGAGAAGTTTAGAGACGACCTCTGGAGCTACGACCGGACACCCACCGCCTGTGTGCCGCACTTGCTTGCACTCATCCGCCGGGTCCGGCGCGAGCTTCCGAGCATTACCGCCCCGGCCCTCGTGGTTCAAGGCGAACGGGACAACACCGTGGACCCGAAAAGCGCCGATTTCATCCTGAAGCATCTTGGGTCAAGAGAGAAAAGACTTGTGATGCTCCGGAACTCGGGCCACCTGGTCACCCTGGACCAGGATCTGCCGGATCTCCTTTCGGCCATCGACACATTCCTTGCGGCGACATCATAGCTTGCTAGAGATTCTTCTCGGGTTTCCTCGCGCTCTCCTTCGCGATGGCCTGCTCGCCTTTTTTGACGAGTCTCTTTACCATCTGGCCGCCAACCCGCCCGGCCTCCCTGACGCTTAGCTCGTCCGCGTCCCTCATGTCATCGTTGAGGCCGAGTTGCTCCGCGGTCTCCCACTTCATCCGGTCGAGTGCCCTTGTCGTTCTCAGGCGGTCGTTGTTCTTTTTCCTTCCCACTGTGCCCACGCTCCTTCAGGAAATGCTCGTACTTAGGATTACCAATGTTCACGAACATATAAGTGCGGCAATCAAAGATAGCAACGCACTTGCGAGCCTTGCCGCAAAATGGTTAGCCCAAATGGCTGCTTGTCAGGGTTTAGGAGACGTGATACACTTGGTGCGAGAAGTCTGTCAGGGGGTGGAAGCTGTTGAAGTGGGAGTACGGGCGAAAGCGGAGGGGCAGGGGGACGGGGAGACGCTGGGCCCTTGTCCTCGTTCTTCTCATGCTCGCCCTTCTCATCACAGGGTATGTGCTCATAAAGTCCGGGGTGCTACCCTGGCCCCTAGATATCGCCCGCGCAGGGCGCGGCGAGAGCACCCAAGGAGCTGATGAGGCAGCCGGCGGCGAAGATGCGGAATACGTGGAGAGCCAGTTCCTCATGGATACGTATGTGAGCATCCGCGCGGTCGGCCCTGGGGCCAGGCAGGCCGTCGGTGCCGCGTTTGACGAAATGCGGCGGGTCGAGGCCTTGACAAGCAGGTTCGTCGCAACCAGCGACGTTTCCCGCATAAACCAGGGAGCCGGCGGCGACCCGGTGCAGGTGAGCGACGAGACTTTCATGCTTCTTGACAGGGCGCTGAAGTGCTCTGAGCTTTCCGGTGGCGCATTCGACATCACCATAGGCCCAGTAGTGGACGCGTGGGGCTTTGGGACTGACAAGCCCCATGTGCCTGACGCGCCGACGCTTGCCAGAGCTTTGTCCCTGGTGAACTGGCGTGCTCTCGAGCTAAACCCCGAGGGCAAGACGGTGAGGCTCCCCCTGCCCGGGATGTCCATTGACCTTGGGGGCATCGCCAAGGGTTATGCGGCGGACAGAGCCGCTACGGTCCTCCGTGACCATGGAATCCAACATGCCCTTATAGATGCTGGCGGGAACATAGCGGCTGTGGGCACCCGCCCGGATGGCAAGCCCTGGCGCATCGGGATAAGAGACCCGCGCGGGGAGAACCCCGCGGACACCATCGGCCCGGTGATCGTTGTGAAGGATGCGGCAGTTGTCACGTCGGGGGACTATGAGAGGTTCTTTGTGGACAACGGGCAACGCTACCACCACATCTTCGACCCATCGACGGGGAAGCCCGCTAGCCTTGCGCGGAGCGCCACGGTGATTGCCAAGAACTCCTGCGACGCCGACATGCTTTCGACCGCCGTCTTTGTTCTAGGCCCGGAAAAAGGGCTTAAGGTCGCGGAGAGCCTTGACGGGGTCTTTGCCATGGTTGTGGGCGCCGACGGGAACCTGAGCTTTTCAGCGGGCTTTCCAGGGCGTTAATCTTGGAGGGCGGGCCCGCGCCACGCACGCTTACGTCCCGAGGAAGTGAAAGATTGCGATTCGTGCTTGCATCGTCGTCGCCTGCGCGGGCCGATCTACTAAGGCAGATCGGGCTACGATTCGATGTCGTCCCGAGCGGAATTGCCGAGGACATTGGTCCGGGGGATGATCTGGCAAAAGATATTGAGGCGCTCGCGCTTGCCAAGGCGCGCCATGTGACGCGCACGGAGCGGGACGCGGTTGTCATAGCGGCTGACACCGTGATCATGCTGGATGGAGTGGTGCTTGGAAAGCCGGCAGATGCGGAGGATGCCCGCGGCATGCTTAGGCGCATGTCGGGTCGATGGCACCGGGTCATAAGCGGGCTCGCGGTACTGGACGCGGCGTCCGGACGCGAAGCCGCCTGTCATGAGGTCACTCATGTCCGCATGACGAAGCTCACCCCTGAGATCATAGATAAATACGTTAGCACCGGCGAGCCGCTGGGGAAGGCCGGCGCATACGCGATCCAGGGCCGCGGTGCGCTGCTGGTGGACAGAATAGTCGGCTGCTATTTCAACGTGGTGGGTCTTCCCATCGCCCGGCTCAGGGATTTATTTGCCAGGGTTGGTGTTGGTGTTGACTGTTTACTCGTCCCCTTCGTTCACCATGAGGGACATACCGGCGGGAGATAGGCCCCGGGAGCGGCTCCTTCGCGTGGGGCCCGAGGCGCTTTCCTCGACTGAGCTTATATCCATAGTCCTGCGTACCGGGGTGCAGGGCCAAACCGCCCTGTCCCTCGCGAACGCGGTCCTGCAATTCTTCGGCGGGCTTCGCGGCATCGCCTCCGCGTCTACCCAGGATCTTGCGAGCCACAGGGGTATCGGGCCCGCGAAAGCCGTCCAACTGAAAGCCGCTATTGAGCTGGGCAAGAGGGCTGTTATGCTAGAACCGACCGATCTCGTTCAGATAAACGGGCCGGGCGACGTGGCAGATCTCCTCATGGGAGAGATGCGTTACCTCGATAAGGAGCACTTCAAGGTGGTGCTCCTCAACGCCAAGCACCGGGTGATCGACATCGTGACCGTGTCCGTTGGCTGCCTTGACAGCTCTCTCGTCCATCCGAGGGAAGTGTTCAAGGAATGTCTTAGGAGAAACTCAGCCCGCGTCATCATGGTCCATAACCACCCGAGCGGAGATCCTACGCCGAGCTACGACGATATCGCCATTACTCAGCGACTCGCAAGCTCGGGCCTCATCCTCGGCATAGACGTTCTTGATCACATAATCGTGGGAGATAACAGATACTCGAGCCTCAAGGAGCTGGGCCTCATGGTCGCAGCGGCAGGAAGCGATCCTGCGCGCGGGCCGTCGCCAGTGCACTCTTGAAGAAGAGAGCTTTGCGCTGATGCTGCCGGAAGGGAGAATAAGAGCTGTGATTTTCGATCCTATCCTTGCCTTCTTTTCAAAGGACCTCGCCATCGACCTTGGCACCGCCAACTCCCTTGTCTACGTAAAAGGAAAGGGGATTGTGCTCCAGGAACCATCGGTGGTGGCCATCCGCAAAGATACAGGAGCAATCCTCGAGGTCGGGGCTGAGGCCAATCGCATGGTCGGCAGGACACCTGGAAACATAGTCGTAGTCCGCCCGCTCAAGGACGGCGTGATCGCAGATTTCGACGTTACGGAGATGATGCTTCGTCACTTCATTGTTAAAGCGCACAGGGGCAGTGGGGTCGTCCGGCCCCGGGTGCTTGTTGGCGTTCCGTCGGGGGTAACCGAGGTGGAGAGGCGGGCAGTCGTTGACGCTGCTCTTCAGGCTGGCGCACGCGAGGCCTACCTCATCGAGGAGCCGTTGGCAGCGGCTGTTGGAGCTGGTTTGCCCGTGTTCGAGCCTTCCGGCAATATGGTGGTGGACATCGGCGGGGGAACAACCGAGATAGCTGTGATATCCCTCGGCGGGATCGTCGCGTCAAGGTCGATCAGGATAGCCGGGGACGAGATGGACGAGGCCATAGTGCAGCACGTCAAGAAAGTGTATAACCTCATCATAGGAACCAAGACTGCCGAAGAAGTAAAGAGGCTAGTCGGCTCGGCATGTCCGAAAGACCCCGAGGAGACCGTTGAAGTGAAAGGACGCGACATGGTGAGCGGGCTGCCAAAGACCGTGCGTGTCTCGGCGCGCGAGGTCCAGCAGGCTCTTCAGGAGCCGCTCGTGGCGATAGTCGAGGCGGTGAAGCTCACGCTTGAGAAGACGCCGCCTGAGCTATCCGCGGATATTATCGACAAAGGAATCGTGCTCTCGGGTGGAGGCTCGCTCCTCGAAGGTATCGAGGCGGTGCTCGCCGAAGCGACTGGAATGCCGGTACACCGCGCAGACGATCCGTTGACGTGTGTGGTGAGAGGCGCCGGCAGGGCTCTCGAAGGGATGGATCGGTACCAACGGATGCTTACCAGTTCGTCCAGGATCGGGCAAAGAAGATAAGCTCGCGGTGGTGGAATACCCGTGCATCACGAATCCCCTCGCAAAGCCCATGGCGCGTTTCTGGCTGTAGCGGCGTTGCTACTGATATCGCTTCTTTTCATCACGTCCAGGGAGCGGGAGAAGCTCTCGCCAGTGGAGTGCGCAATCCGCGAGGTCCTCGCGCCTGTGGAGGCGGTGTTGTTCCGGGCAGCCAGCGGGGTCAGCGGGGTGTGGCGCACCATAACGCACCTCGGGCATCTCATCCGTGAGAACGACCGCCTTTACCTTGAGGTATCGCGATTGCTTGCGGAAAACGCCCGGCTCGAGGAATACAGGCTGCAGAATGACCGGCTGCGGCGCCTGCTTGACTTCCAGGCGGACTCTCCTCACATTACTGTCGCGGCGGAGATCATTGCGCGCGATCCGGGTAACTGGCTCGGGACAGTGACCATAAACAAGGGAACGCGGCACGGGGTAAAGAAGAACATGGCTGTGATCACTTGTGAGGGGCTTGTGGGGAGGGTGCTGGCTGCCACGCCTCACACTGCAACGGTTCTTCTCATCCCCGATCCTCGCAGCGCCGTCGGCGGTTTGGTTCAACGCACGAGAGCGCTTGTTCTGGTCGAGGGCGCGCCCGGCACGCCGGGGATGTGTCTTGTGAAATCTCTTGCGCAGGATTCGGATATACAGGTAGGGGATAAGGTGTTGTCATCGGGGCTGGGGGGCGTATATCCCAAAGGCCTAGTCGTCGGCGAGGTCTCGAAAGTTTTTCCGGGGAAGTATGGCGTAGGCCAGGCGGCCCAGCTCCGACCGGTCGTGGACTTCTCGCGGCTGGAGGAGGTTCTCGTCATCGTCGGGGAGCGTGAGCCATGAAGCACTTCATCCTTGCCGTGATTGCCGGGCTTGCCGTGGTGGTTGAGGCGTCGGTCGCGCCCTACGTTTCGATACATGGTGTGAAGCCTGACATCGTCATGGTGTATGTGGTCCTCGTGGGCATGCTTGGCGGCGCGAAGGACGCGGGCTTCGTCGGGTTTTTCGCCGGACTGCTTGAGGATGTGTCTTCAGGGCAGTTCCTTGGCTTATTCATACTGACACGAGTCATCACTGGACTTGCCGCCAGTCTCTCCTACGAGAAGGTTTTTCAAGACCGCGTCGTTGTGCCGGTTGCGCTCGTCTTCCTGGGAGGGGTTTTCGGAGGAGTCCTGCATCTTTTCCTGCTGTCCTCGTTCGGGGTGCCCCTGTCAGTGTCTCCAGCCAGTTTACGGGTGGTGCTGTGTCAAGCAGCCTATTCAGCGGCGATTGCGCCGCTGGCGCTGAGCGGGGTCGCGCGGATCAACCTCTACACCAGGGGCGCTGCGAATCGCCGCCGCGCCCTCTAAGTGGGAGTTCAGGAGGCCGCTGGTTTTTGCCATCGACTGGCATGATGTATTCTGGAATCAACTAAACCACGCGGATTAAAGGGCATATAAACACACCATTCTATGGACGTTTTGATTAGTAGGTGGAGAAAACCAACGGCCTCGTTCAGAAATGCGTCCCACTTTGGGGTTGCCGGTGATTGTATGACGGGGCCTGTTAATTCGGCCATATGCCTGCGGGCCGAATTAACCGGAGGCGCCCTGCAGAGGGCGGGCCAGTACCCTGTCGCCAAACCCGCTCGAAGGTAGGGGGGAGGCAGGGTCGTAAGACCCGTCGGAAGGGGGGTATTCCCCCCTTCGAGAAGCAAGACGGATCTCGTGCCTTAGGGTAGGCACTATAGGAGGCACTCGATCCTGCCTCCTCCATACCTTCGAGCGAGTACCGTCAGGAGTGGGGTGGGGTATGCCTCCCTCCGAGTGGGAACCCGGAATGCGACACCGGCAACCCTAGGTAGACACCGCATGCTGAAAAGCGGCATGAATCAATGACGACTACTTGGCGACCAGCTATGTGAACGCGTGCGGGTGCGTGCGGGTATCCGGAGGGAGCGACTGTGTCACAATTCCAGGCTCAGGCTCAGGCTCAGGCTCAGGCTCAGGGCCAGGCCCAGGTAAAACTGAGACACCTCGGCTTTTTCATAGCCGTGGTGTTTATCGCTCTCGCGTCACGCCTCTGGTATCTCCAGATCATGCGCGGCGCAACTTACGAGGCGTTGTCCCAGGGTAACCGGGTTCGCCTCATCCCGGTCACAGCACCGAGGGGGCGCATTCTTGACCGGAGGGGGACGCCTCTTGTCACAAGCCGCATGGCGTTTTCAGTGTCGATCGTGCCTCAAGACGTGCCGGATATGGAGGCAACGATAGAGCGGCTTGCCCCGATCCTCCACACGACGCCGGATGATATTAGACAGAAGCTGGCAGCGCCGAGGCGGCCGTTTGAGCCGGTCAGGATCAAGACCGACGTGGACCCGGGCGTGGTGACCACCATAGGCGAGCAGAGGACGGACTTGCCCGGGGTGATCATCGAGGAACTGCCAGTCCGCAACTACGTCTTCGGCGAGTTTGCAAGCCATCTTCTGGGTTACATAAGAGAGGTGGATGCAAACGAACTAAAAGCCTACAAGCCAAGAGGGTACCGGCCGGGCGATCTCATAGGCAAGGTTGGAGTCGAGAGGGTATTCGAGGAGTACCTCCGGGGTGTAGACGGCGGCGAGCAGGTGGAGGTAAACAGCTTGTCTCAGCCCATCAAGGTGCTCGGCAGCCTGCCCCCCGTTCCGGGCAATGATGTCGTTCTCACCATCGACTACAAAGTGCAACTGGCGGCCGAAAAAGCACTTGCATCGCAGCTTGAGACGCTTGCGAAATCCCCAAAGACCAGGAATGCAAAGGCGGGGGCTGTTGTAGCGATCGACCCGAGGACTGGAGAGATACTTGCGATGGTGAGCAAGCCTGCATACGATCCAAACATGTTCGTGGGAGAGATCACGCCCGAAGATGTGCGGTTTCTCTCGTCGTCGCCAAGCCCGCAGCCCAACAGGGTGATAAGTCACGTTTATCCGCCGGGCTCCACATTCAAGGCAATTACGGCCCTTGCTGCCCTTGAGCGTGGTAAGGTCACTACGCAGGACAGGTTCGTATGCACCGGAAGAGACCCCGCTTCCGGCAAAGTATGCTGGACTGTCGAGCGCGGGCGCGTCCACGGCAAACAGGATCTTGTCACGGGAATCGCCAATTCATGCAACATCGTCTTCTATGAACTCGGGAGGCGCGTCGGCATAGACGACCTGGCAGAATTCGCGAGGATGTTCGGCCTCGGGCGCCCAACCGGGATAATGCTCTTCCCGGGCGACTCGTCCGGTCTTGTGCCAGACCGAATGTGGAAGCGCCTGAATTTCAAAGGCTACAACCAGAGGTGGTATCCTGACGAAACGCTCGACGTGGCCATAGGTCAGGGCGCACTACTCGTCACCCCGCTCCAGCTAGCGAATGTGTATGCAGCCATCGCCACCGGGGGCACCCTTTATGAGCCAATAGTGGCCAAAGCCGTTCTTGCGCCGGATGGCAAGGTCATCAAGCAGTTCGGGCCGCGGGTGGCTGCGAAGGTTGACGTGTCTCGGGAGTCGCTTGGCATTCTCAAGCAGGGCCTTGCGAAAGTGGTTTCGGAGGGCACTGCAGCCCTTGCTTTCAACGGTTTTCCGATACCTGCCGCCGGGAAGACCGGCACTGCCCAGAATCCTGAAGGGGACAGTCATGGCTGGTTTGCCGGTTTTGCGCCTCTCGATTCTCCCGAGATCGTCGTTCTCGTACTGGTCGAGCATGGTACAAGCGGCGCTCTTGCCGCTGCGCCGGTAGCGAGAAAAGTGATGGAAGCCTATTTCGGGATCGACGAAGCTTCGTCGGCCGCGCCCGGCGGTCTCGGTCTTCCCGCCGGCTCCCGAACCCCGGGACCGGGGCCTTCGCCCGGTGCGTCCGGCCAGCCGGCTTTGATAGATTCTCTTAGTCCGGGCGCTTCGCCGGAGGTGCCCGGGCTGGTCCAAAGGGATCGCGTCGAACCCGGCGTCCCGGAAGAGCCGTGAGTTCTCGATCCCGTTCAACGGGTGGGCGCGAAGGTTTTGTGCTCGAAACGGAAGGAATTGCGTCCTCCCCTGGTGAAGTTAGACTGAGTTCGCTGTCGGAAATCCATACCACGCCGGAAATCCATACCACTTTTCGACTTACCAGCTTTCCGGGCGATGTCTCTACTCATTCGCCCGGCGTGGCTCGGGTGGGTTTGGGAGGAGGCGCGCTCTGCTGAAGATGAAGACGGAGGATGTGATATTCAAAGGGACGAAGCAGGGGCTCTGCGTTATCCTGCCGCATGATGACGACTTCGTGAGCCTGAAAGGTAAGCTCGCGGCGAAGCTTGAGAGTACCAGCGGGTTCTTTGCAGGGGCCACCCGAGCGATCCTCGATGTCGGCGAGCTTGCGCTGTCCGAGGACGACATGAGGGAACTTGTCGGTATAATCGAGTCCTTTGGAATATCCGTGTCAAGGGTTGTCGGGGGCATCGGCCTCTCAGCCATCGGACGGACGTTGGCAAGCCACGGTGCAGCTGGAGCGCCCGCGGGCCGTCCGCGGCCTGCTCCTGAGGTGGGTCAGCCTGCTCCCAGCGAGGTCGCCCGGGGCGACCTTTCATCCTCTGGACAGCTTTCCAGCGAAACGTTCCTGGTTAGAAGGACGCTACGGTCAGGCCAACGCGTCACGTTCGCGGGAAACGTGGTCGTGCTCGGGGATGTGAACGCGGGAGCTGAGGTGGTGGCCGGGGGGGACATCGTGATTGTAGGTGCCCTGCGGGGCGTTGCTCACGCCGGAACGCCTGACAACAAACGCGCGATAGTGGTTGCTCTGCGGCTTATACCGACACAGCTGCGGATTGCAGACTTCATTGCGCGACCCCCGGATGGCGACCATAGGGCACCACGCAGTCCTGAGATAGCGAGGATAAGGGAGGACAGGATAGTGATCGAGGCCTATTCTGCGAAGAAGGCCGAGTTGGAGGAGGAACTTGCATGGGAGGAAAGGTGATAGTAGTCACCTCTGGTAAGGGCGGAGTCGGCAAGACGACCGCGGTCGCCAATATCGGATGCGGCCTTGCCGCACGCGGCAAGAAGGTGGCTCTCGTTGACGCAGACATCGGCCTACGTAACCTGGACATAGTTCTCGGCCTTGAGAACAGGATAGTGTACGACATCGTCCACGTAATCGAGGGCAAGTGTCGCCTCCGGCAGGCCCTGATAAGGGACAAGAGGTTGCAGACGTTGTTCCTGCTACCAGCGGCACAATCCAAGGACAAAGAGGCGGTCCGACCGGATCAGATGAAAGAGCTTACCACAAGTCTGGCGGGGGAGTTTGATTACGTTATGATCGACTGTCCGGCCGGGATAGAGCATGGCTTTAAGAACGCGATCGCCGGCGCCGAGGCAGCGATCATCGTGACCACGCCGGAAGTGTCTGCGGTGCGTGACGCCGACAGGATCGTTGGGTTGCTCGAAGCCGAAGGGCTAGGAGAGCCAAGGCTGGTCGTCAACAGGGTTCGGCCGGAGATGGTCAGGCGTGGTGATATGCTCGGCATCGACGACGTCATAGACATCCTTGCCATCGATCTGCTCGGCGTGGTGCCCGATGATGAGAGCGTTATCACCTCGACAAACAAGGGTGAACCCGCGGTGCTTGACGGGGTGTCCCGGGCCGGCGAGGCGTTCCGCCGAATCGCCGCGCGTATTGAAGGTGAAGAAGTGCCTTTCATGTCGATGGAGGTGCCAAGCCTCTGGTTGAGGTTCAAGCGGTTTATCGGCGTAGCGAGGTAACGGCGGGAGGGACAGGCCGTGTTGGAATTCATCTCGCGGATCCTCGGCAGGGGAGCAAAGCCAAGAAGCAAGAACCTGGCAAAGGAGCGGCTTAAGCTGGTACTGGCGCACGACCGCATCGATGTCTCGCCGGGGATGTTTGAAGGTTTGAGGGTCGATCTGGCCAGGGTGTTTGGGAAGTATGTGGATATCGATGAGGCCGGTATGAAGGTGCGGTTTGACTCCACGGATAGCCGGCTTGCGCTCGTGGCGAGCGCGCCCGTGATCCGCATGAGACGGGGCAGAGAGACGCCGCGCCGCGGGAGGCGGACCGATGCCTGAGTTAGAGAGGGAAGGGGGCAATCACCGGCAACCCCCCTACGAAGCAGGAGCCGGTGACAGATGGTGATCCTTGAGAGGCGTTTGCTCAGGAATCTGGATTACTCGCTTGTCCTTGCGGTGCTCGCGATGTGCTTTATCGGGTTCGCCGTTGTGTTTAGCGCAACCCGCGGGGGTATAGGGCAGGGCTCGCCACCCGATGCGCTCTACTTCGTAAAGAGGCAAGTAACGGCGTTCGTCATAGGAACGCTCCTCGTGGGCATGATCCTCACCATGGACTACAGGCTCGCAGAGAGAGCACATAAAGTGCTGTACTTCGTGAATGTGACCATGCTCGTGTTGGTCCTGGTGATGGGGCGGCGCATCTCCGGTGCACAGAGCTGGTTTCGTCTCGGCCCGCTCGCCCTGCAGCCTTCGGAACTTGCGAAGGTTGCGGTCATTCTCACCTTTGCCCGTCACCTGGCTGAGGCAGATGACGTGGCGTCGCGCCGGGGTCTTGCCATGGCGTTTCTACATGTCGCGGTCCCCATGGTGCTCGTGCTCCTTCAGAACGATCTCGGCACCGCCCTGGTGTTCTGCGGAATAACCCTCGGCATGTTATATGTGGCGGGGGCAAGAGGAAAGGACTTGCTGGCGATAGTCGGTGTGGGAGCGCTGGCCTCACCGGCGTTGTTCTTCTTTGTGCTGAAGGACTACCAGCGGGCGCGACTGCTTGCGTTCCTAAACCCGTATGCGGATCCTACCGGCACGGGTTACAACGTCATTCAGTCCACCATAGCCATCGGGTCAGGAAGATTCTTCGGCAAAGGTCTTTTTCACGGCACCCAGGCGCGACTGAACTTCCTGCCCGCCCACCACACTGACTTCATTTTCTCTGTGGTCGGGGAAGAGCTGGGGTTTATCGGCGCCATAGTAGTCTTGACGCTTTACGCGTTCATTCTGTGGCGATGTCTTCAGGTGGCCGCAATAGCAAAGGACGCTTTCGGTCGGCTGGTCGCGACCGGTGTGGCGTCTATGCTCCTCTTCCATATCCTCGTCAACATCGGCATGACGATGAGTCTCATGCCCGTGACCGGCATCCCGCTTCCTTTCTTGAGCTACGGTGGCAGCTCCCTCCTTGCAAACCTCATCGCCATCGGCTTCGTCCTGGACATCCACATGAGACGCCAGAAAATCCTGTTCTGACAAAGGGACGTGAATGCGGCGGCGCTGCCGCATAGCGTGCAGGGCGCCACAATATACTTTACCGACGCCGCTTTGAGCGTGACAGGGGCCGCATCATGTCCGAACCGGCACCAGGGACCTCGATGGGGTGACCCGAAGGGGAGCTTACGATGCCAAGAAAACTGGCCCGGGACATCCTTGCCTCTCTTTCTATCTTCGTTTGTGTTCTTGCCGTTACGAAAGGCCATTTCCCCCTTGCGAGCACCGTAAGGCCGTACGTGGCCACCATTCTCACCGAAAGCACGGATCTTTCGGGTCTTGTCAAAACAGCGAAGGTCGTTGCCGCAAAGGTCCTCAACTGGAACCCGTGGTCCACCGAGGCTGCAGGGGTTACGAAGCCCGACATGCCACCGGAGCGGGATGTTCCCAGTGTGAACGAAGACAATCCGCCGGCCACCCAGGAGCAGACCTCGGTCTCGCCCGCCGGTGGGGGGCCGGAAGGCAACCATCGCGAGATCGACCTGGCCGAACCTCAGGCACTGTCCTCCTCGCATCTTCGTGTGGACGGCTATAACGTGGCAGCACAGGGCTTGCTGGGCGGAGCGGCGGGCCGGCCGGAAGCTAACGCGAATTCCGTCACTGCCGCGTTCTCCGGCACGGGAGCGCGTACCAGAGAGGCAGAGCCAGCCGTTTCTTCCACACGGAAAGCCGGCGATAACGGGAAGACGTCATCCGAAACCTGGAAACCGCCGAAGCTTATGGTGCCCGTGCACGGCCAGATAACCTACGGCTTCGGCTACAGAATCCATCCCATATACGAGAGGCGCCTCTTTCATGAGGGGGTGGACATTGCGGCGCCCGAGGGAACACCGATCAAGGCCGCGGCTGGCGGGAGGGTGGAACGAGTTGGCCCCTTGGGCACGTACGGGACCATAGTCGAGATAGACCATGGCCGCGGGCTTACGACGCTCTATGCCCATTGCTCGAAGGTCATGGTGCAGCCTGGCGATCGTGTTCGGGCCGGCCAGAAGGTGGCCGAAGTCGGTAGTACCGGGCTTTCCACCGGCCCGCATTTGCACTTCGAGGTAGCCGTGGATGGCAGGCCCCGCGACCCCTTCGCCTATCTTCAGGGGGGCAGGCGGGACGCGTTGTGAGGGTTGCCCGTATCTGCGGCATCGAGTTCCGGATTAACCCCTTTCTCGTGCTGCTCTTGCTTGTCTACTCGTCTGCCGGGCTTGTCCGCGAAACGCTGGTGGCTTTCTGGATCGTAGTTTTACACGAGCTTGCACACATAGCGGCAGCGTCGTGCTTTGGCTTCAGGGCGGAGAGAATCGAGCTTTTGCCTTTCGGCGGGGTCGCTGTCTTCTCTGAGCCGCTCGCTCTTCAGCCTGCGGCAGAGGCTATCACGGCAGCGGCCGGGCCCATTCACAATTTCGCATTCGCCGTCTTCGCTGCGGTGCTTCAGCGTAACGGCCACATCGCGCCGAGCTTCGCGCGTTTTCTCGTCGAAACAAACCTTGCCATCGGCATCTTCAACCTCCTTCCTGCCATTCCCCTCGACGGTGGGCGCATACTCCGTGCTGTGCTCGCCCCGCGCATCGGGCTTGCAAGGGCTACCGCCCTCGCCGTTAGAGTCGGGCGCCTGGCGGGCGCGACAGTGCTATCAGCCGGCTCCATTCTCGCGTACCTCGGCCGATGCAACGTGCTGGTACCCACCCTCGGTGGCTTTCTGGTGTTCGCAGCGACAAAAGAAGCCCGCCAGGCGCCGTATGACAGAATAAGGGACAGCCTGCGCAAGAAGCGCCGGTTCCTGGAGACCGGCGCTATATCTACCCAACTCCTGGCAGTGCAGGAGGCCACGTTGTTTCGGGACGTTGTGAGGAGGCTGGAACCGGGGAAACTCAACGTCGTGCTGGTATTCAGCAGAGAACTCAAGCTTCTCGGGATCATCACTGAGATAGACGTCCTGGAGGCAATGGTAAAGCATGGCCCCGATGCGCCTGTCAGGATTCTCGTCATATAGCCACGGTGCATGTTCTCATGGCGGAGCCCAATGGAATCTGGTAGAATGTTGGTCGGGTGAACGCTGTCTTGGCGGGTTCCACGCGGCGGGATTCCCAAGGTTGTCACAGGCGAATACTATGGCTGAGACGCAAGTCCGCGATTAGCATTGGCGAAAGTTGTGAGCCGGGCGGGGAGATAGCGAATGCAGGTGAATTTGGAGCTTCTCGACGAGATCCTGGACACGGTAGAGAAGCCGGCGCGATACGTAGGTGGCGAATGGAGCGCAGTGTGTAAGGATCTCGGCGAGGTCGAAGTCAGGGTACTGCTGGCCTTTCCCGATGTCTATGAGGTCGGCATGTCCCATCTGGGTTTGAGGATCCTATACCACATCCTGAACCGGCGGGACGACGTCGCGTGCGAGCGAACATTCATGCCATGGGTGGACATGCAAGGCGCGATGGTGGAGAAACGCATCCCGCTCTACTCCCTGGAGTCATACTCGCCCGTTCGGGACTTTCACATCCTGGGGTTCAGCCTTCAATATGAGCTGTCCTATACGAACGTCCTGGCGATGCTGCAACTTGCGGGTATCCCGCTTCGCTCCGCCGAAAGGAGCGAGGCCGACCCGCTCGTCATTGCCGGGGGGGCGAGCGCCTACAATCCGGAGCCTATGGCTCCGTTCCTCGATGCCATCTTGATTGGAGAGGGCGAGGAGGCTATCGAGGAGATAGTTGACGTTTACAAGGAGGCGAAGAAGCAGAACCTGTCGCGCGCAGGACTTCTCGAAGCCCTGGCGGGAGTCAGCGGAGTGTACGTGCCGTCGTTCTACGAGGTTCATTACAGGGATGACGGGAAACTTGCAGAGATATCTCCGACGAGCCGCGCTGCAGCATATCCTGTGAGAAAGAGGGTCGTAAAAGACATAAGGGCAGTCCCGTTTCCCGACAGGCTTGTCGTGCCGTCTATAGATGTCATCCACGATCGCATAATGCTTGAGGTGTTTCGGGGATGCTCCCGCGGGTGCCGGTTTTGCCAGGCGGGCATGGTATACCGGCCGGTGAGGGAAAGGAAGCTCGGACAACTCTGCGAACTTGCCGAGCGCCTCGTGGAGAACACGGGATACGAAGAGATATCTCTCATGTCCCTCTCAAGTGCGGATTACTCGGACATCAGGGAGCTTGTCTCGAAGCTTCTGGCCCGGTATGCACAGGCAGGCGTGGCGGTCTCTCTCCCGTCGCTTCGCGTGGACTCGTTTTCTGTCGGTCTTGCAAAGGAGGTGCAAAAGGGGCGCAAGAGCGGGCTCACTTTCGCACCCGAGGCGGGGACACAAAGGCTGCGCGATGTCATCAACAAGGGCGTAACCCGCGAGGACCTGCTGGAAGCCGCCTCGGCGGCATTTTCGGCCGGGTGGCAGTCGATCAAACTGTATTTCATGATCGGCTTGCCCACGGAGAACGAGGATGACCTGGCAGGCATGGTTGACCTGGCAAAGGAGGTCCTTGCGCGCGGCCGGGAGGAACTGCGCCGCCAGGGCGTGTCAAGGCATCCCGAGGTTACAGTGAGCGTTTCGTCGTTCGTCCCTAAGGCCCATACGCCGTTTCAGTGGCACCCTCAGGCTCCCATGGAAGAACTCGTCGCAAGACAGGATTACCTCAAGAAGCACCTGCGCGGCAGGGGGTTGAAGCTTTCGTGGCACGACGTCAAGGCAAGCTTTCTCGAGGCTGTGTTCTCACGGGGTGACAGGCGCCTTGCGCCGGCAATCGAAGCAGCAGCAGCACGCCTCGGATGCAAGTTCGACGCGTGGCACGAGCAGCTCCGGTTCGACAATTGGATGAAAGCATTTGAGGAATGTCACATCGACCCCAGGTTTTACGCGAGCAGCCACTGGGACTACGAGGACGTGTTGCCGTGGGACCATATCAGCGTGGGGGTGTCCAAGGAGTACCTGGTCGCCGAGTCGAAGCGCGCGGCAGAGGGGATTCCCACGCCCGACTGTCGGCTGGGAGAGTGCGTGGGGTGTGGGGTGTGTCCCGAACTCAGGGTGGCGCCGCAGGTTCTTGCAAGGCGCATCAAGGGGGTCTCATAGTGGGGCCTGCCGGGCGTCCGTTCGACAAGCCGGTTGCCGTCGCGAGGCTCAGGCTGACGAAGGCCGGGCCCGCCAGGTTCATGTCGCACCTCGACTTTATCCGGGCAATCGAGAGGTCGGCAAGGAGAGCAGGGTTACCGATGGCCTTATCGGCCGGGTTTCACCCGCACCCAAGGATGTCGTTTTCGCCTGCCCTTGCTGTAGGGATCTCGAGCGAGTGCGAGTTTGTTGACATCGAGCTTCGAGAGAAGCTTGCTGCAGGCGAGGTGGCCGAGCGGCTCGAAAGCTGCCTGCCGCCCGGCATCGGGCTGGTCTCGTGTAGCGTGATCGACCCCGGCGTGCCTGCGCTATCGTCGGTGATACGTGCGGCGTCGTACCGCCTGGAGTTCCGGCCGGAAGACGTCGGCGCGGCCGACGAGGTGGTGCGCGCCGTTGATGCGATGTTACAGGCGGACGCGGTTCCGGTCACGCGAACGACGCCCAAGGGCGTGCGCGAAGTTGACCTGCGCCCGCTCGTTTATGATCTCCGGTTCGAGAGGCGCGACGAACTTTCGTCCCTTCATTTGCTGGTCGCCGCAGGAGCTGAAGGAAGCGCCCGACCCCTCGACGTTGTGCAGGCGCTCGTGGCGTACGGGGCCTTGCGGGATGGTGCGCGCCCCATTCGGATCATCCGCGAGGGGCTTTACGTCTTGAGGGACGGCAAGTTCGCCTTTCCTTGTTGAGTGCGGGGCCGGGGCTGGTATTTCTCCCCACTGGGGACTTGTTTTCGAGGAGTGAAAAGGAATGTCCAAAGAGATACTGGTGAACGTGGGTCCAGGCGAGACCCGGGCCGCTGTGATAGAGAACAGAAAGCTGGTTGAGATTCAGATCGAGAGGTCAACTCAAAAGAGGTATGTTGGCAACATATACAAGGGCCGCGTTGAGAACGTGCTTCCCGGCATGCAGGCGGCTTTTGTGGACGTGGGTTTGGAACGCAACGCCTTCCTTTATGTAGAAGACGCTTTGAAAGCCCGCGAAGGGCACGACGACGACCTGGAGATCGAGGACGTGAAGGCTCTCTCAATAAAGGATATCCTCAAAGAGGGCCAGCAGATCATCGTTCAGATCACCAAAGAGCCTATCGGTACCAAAGGCGCACGGGTCATCACGCAGGTGACCCTACCAGGCCGCAACGTTGTGCTCATGCCCACCGTGGACTATGTCGGGGTGAGCAGGCGGATCGCCAGCGATGAGGAGCGTGCAAGGCTAAAGAAGATAGCCTCCAGGGCGAAACCGCGCGGGTGCGGGGTCATAGTTCGGACGGCCGCCGAAGGTAAAGACGAAAGAGAGATCTCGCAGGAGATCGACTTCCTCGTGAAGATGTGGCGTCGGATCAAGCTGAAGGCCCGGCGGACTCCAGCGCCGGCGCTTCTGCACCGTGATTACGATCTCATATACCGGATAATGAGAGACCTCTTCACAGAGGATGTGGATGCGTTCATCGTTGACGATGAGCATGAGTTCGAGAAGGCGCAGGAACTCTTGAACATCATGTCTCCCCAACTCAAAGGCAAGCTCAAATACTATGCGGGAGACGAGCCCCTTTTCGACCGTTACGGAGTCGAAGAAGAGATAGAGAAGGCGCTCAGACACAGGGTGTGGCTGTCGTGCGGCGGGTACCTCGTGTTCGACCACACGGAGGCCTTAACGAGCATCGATGTCAACACGGGCCGCTATATCGGCACGACCAGCCTTCAGGACACGGTTCTCAAGACGAACCTCGAGGCCGCGAGCGAGATTGCCCACCAGCTCAGGTTGAGGAACATCGGGGGCATCATCATAATCGATTTCATCGACATGGATTCGGAAGAAGCGCGTCAGCAAGTGATAAGAAGATTAGAGGAGGAACTGCGGAAGGACAAGACCCGGGCGACGGTCCTCGGGTTCACGCATCTCGGGCTTCTCGAAATGACCCGCAAGAAAACTCGGCCCGGCCTGGAAGACGTGTTGTCTCGAGCGTGTCCGTATTGCGATGGGCGTGGGCGGGTGCTGTCCGAGGAAACGCTTGCTCTTCGGGCCGAGAAGGAGCTTCGGCGGGTCGCAGGCAGGATGCACGAGGAGGCTATGCTTGTGACGCTCCATCCCAGCGTAGCCGCGCTCCTGATCGGGCAGGGCGGCAGCAATCTCTCCAGGATAGAGCAAGAAACAGGCAAAGTGATCTATGTCAAAGGCAACCCCGCGTTACACATTGAGGACATGGACATAGCGGCCACCGGAAGCAGAGAGGACGTGCAAAAGCGCGCGCTCCCGGTGAGCGTCGGGGATATTCTCGAGGTCGAGGTGCAGGAACCCCACGCATCGAACCCGACTAACGGCATCACCCGGATAGACGGGTACATCGTGGACATCGATGGAGCGGGCAAACTTGTGGGCAAGCGGGTCAAGGTGGAGATCGCTAAGGTCTTTCGGACCTATGCCAGGGCCAGGCCGGCCGACTCTGGAGACGACGCGGCCGCGGAGACCAGCCTGCATGCGGGCAACACCGGCGTTTGACAGGCATGTGCCGGATGTGGTAAACTCGGTCATGTGGGCGCGTGTCGCCGTGCCGCTCGGTGCGGGCTTGAAACACGCCGGCTTATGCGCGGGTGTGCCTGGTTCCGGCGAGACATAGCGAGAGGAGACTTGGAAGCGGATGTACGCGGTGATAGAGACAGGCGGCAAACAATATCGGGTGAGTGAAGGCGATGTGCTTCGGGTCGAGCGGGTTTCGGCCGAACCCGGCGAGCCCGTGGAGTTCGATCGGGTGCTCGTGGTGTCCGATAAGGACGGCGGGGTCAAGGTGGGAGCGCCTCATGTCCCTGGAGCAAGGGTGGTCGCCAGTGTGATCGCTCACGGCAAGGCGCGCAAGATCTTCGTCTTCAAGTACAAGGCAAAGAAGAACTACCGAAGACGTTACGGCCACAGGCAGCCATACACGGAAGTGCGCGTACAAAAGATCGAAGCGTAGCGCCGCGTTGCGCCGCGAACGGTGCGCGCGGAGTCGCCGTTTGTGTCCTTTGGTCCTTTGTCTGATGTGAGGAGGTGGAGATAGATGGCTCACAAGAAAGGCGTTGGTAGCTCCAGAAATGGCCGCGATTCGCGGTCCAAGAGGCTCGGGGTCAAGGAGCACGCAGGCGAGTACGTCCTTGCCGGGAGCATCCTGGTGAGGCAGCGTGGCACGAGAATGCGCCCCGGCGCAAATGTTGGCGTTGGGAGCGACGACACGCTTTTCGCGAAGGTTGACGGCCAGGTGGCCTATGAGAGATGCGGCAGGGACAGAAAGCGTGTCAGCGTGTATCCTGTAGAGATCGAGACCGCTTAGATGCTGCTACGTGGCCCCACCGAACGTTGTTTATCGTTTCTAAAGGCTTGAATGAGAAGCCCCTCGCAGGCGTCACTGGAAGGCCTGCGGGGGGTTGTCGCGTCTGCCTGACCTATGGCTGGCAGGTAAGCAGGTTAGGGCGTCGAAGATAAGAAACGGGGAAAGATAGGCCCGGGGTGATGGCATGTTTGTGGATACCGCCAGAATCTATGTGAGAGCCGGCAGAGGCGGCAAAGGGGCCGTAAGCTTCAGGCGCGAGAAATACGTCCCTGCCGGCGGGCCTGACGGTGGCGATGGCGGCGACGGCGGGGACGTTGTGGTGACAGCCGACAATTCCCTGCACACCCTGATGGACCTGCGACATAAGAAGCACTACGTGGCAGAGGACGGGCAGGCGGGCAGAGGTGCGAAACAGTACGGCAGGAACGGCGCAGATGAGATCATAAGGGTCCCCACGGGTACGGTAGTACGCGACGCCGGGACAGGCGAGGTGCTCGCGGATCTTGTGTCCTTGGGGCAGTCCGCTGTGGTTGCCAAAGGAGGCAGGGGCGGTAAAGGGAACGCACATTTCGCTACTGCGACGAGGCAGGCTCCGCGCTACGCACAGCCTGGCACCCCTGGAGAAGAACGCTGGATCGAGCTTGAACTCAAGCTTCTGGCGGACGTTGGCCTTGTCGGCCTGCCAAACGTTGGCAAGTCCACGCTCATCTCGCGGATTTCTGCAGCGAGGCCGAAGATTGCAGACTACCCGTTTACCACTCTTGTGCCAAACCTCGGTGTGGTTGACCTTGGGGATGGAAGGAGCTTTGTGGTGGCCGACATACCCGGGCTCATCGAAGGTGCCCACGCGGGGGGCGGGCTGGGGCATGAGTTCCTGCGGCATGTAGAGCGCACGCGCGTGCTCGTGCACGTCGTGGACCTTGCCCAGGGCGGCGATAGGAACGACCCGGTGCGGGCGTTCGAGGTGGTGCAGAACGAGATTAGGTTGTACAGCCCAGACCTGGCTTTGCGGCCAACGCTTGTGGCTGCCAATAAGATAGACCTGCCACATGCAAAAGCCCAGCTTGACACGATGAGAGAGGCGCTTCGCCTCCGGGGGTTTGAGACGTATGCTATCTCGGCCTTGACCGGAGAAGGTGTACCCGAACTTCTAGGGGCCGTGGCCCGCCTGGTCTTCTCCGAGCAAGACGAACGATAGGGGGCCTCGGGCGTGGTAGAGGGGAACTCGCTCCTTAGAAAGGACATCTCAAGAGCGCAGAGGATCGGCCTCATGGGTGGCACATTCGACCCGATTCATTACGGGCATCTTGTCACTGCCGAGGTCGCAAGGGTGAAATTCCAGCTCGAGGTCGTTGTATTCGTGCCGTCCGGTGTCCCTCCTCATAAACAAGGGATACAGATATCGCCCGGCAGAGACAGGTTCATGATGACTGTCCTCGCAACTGTGACCAACCCGTACTTCGAGGTGTCGCGGGTGGAGCTTGACAGAACGGGACCTTCCTACACCATCGATACAGTCAGGCAGTTTCAAAGGGAGTGTGCGCCCGGGGCCGAGATATTCTTTATCACGGGCGCCGACGCTGCAGTCGAGATATTCACCTGGAAGGACGCACACGAGCTTCTAAAGACGTGTGCTTTCATCGTCGCCACCCGGCCGGGATACTGCATGGCGCGTCTCGAGACGGAGCTTTCGGAGGCGCGTCGCATCGCGACCCACGGTGTTTTCGTCGTGGAGGTACCCGCGCTTGCAATCTCGTCCACGGATATCAGGGCGCGGGTGCGACAGGGGGATCCCATCCGCTATCTCCTTCCGGAAAGCGTGGAAAACTACATAAGAAAGGCCGGACTTTACTGGTGAGGCGGCAGTTTGCTCCCGGTGGCGGTTTACAAGAAGTACTTTCGGTGATATAATAAGCCCGTAAGGTAGGAATTGGGGGTTTAGCCAGGTGTCATAAAGGTGCGCCGACTCGCGGGACCAATTGAAAACATCCTTCCCGGTCTCGTACGTGTTTTGCGGGTTTCCGTGGTTCGGGTCTTTCCGTAGTTGGGAACCGATCGGGGGATAGTCAGAGCCCGTTTGTAGCACAGCGGCCAGGTTACGGCGGGGACAGGGCCGCACCGCGATCAGAAGTCTATATGCGCGGATGGAGAACCAAGGTATCTTGCAACCTTGGTTTTTCTTTCACAATCATCTGGAGGTGACGCATGGTGACAAGAACCCTGTATGTGGGAAACCTGCCCTGGTCCGTAACTGATGAGGAGCTTGGCGAGGCGTTTCGAACGGTTGCCGACGTGAAGAGCACAAGAGTGATTACTGACAGAGAGACCGGAAGGTCGAGGGGGTTCGGGTTTGTTGAGATCGACGATGAGGACGTGGATCGAGTGGTTGCTACCATGAACGGCATGGAGCTCCGCGGCAGACAGATCATTGTCAACGAAGCGAGGCCCCGCCAGGCGAGGTATTAGGGGAGTTCGACGGAACAAGATGGCGGGCAACGACGTTCCGGAAAAACAATGCGGGGTGCACGGTGGGGGATAGAGGGGAGCCCGGTGCGGTCTCGCCTTGAAGTACGAGACGCGAAACGCCGTTGCAGTAAGGAGGCAGGCAGGTATAGACGCGCTATCCATCGCGGAGGCGGCGCGTGCTGCCGCTGAAGCGAAGAAAGCCCTGGATGTCGTGTTACTCGATGTCCACGAGTTGACGATTATCGCCGACTATTTCGTGCTTGCAAGTGGAACGACGAGCACGCATGTTAAGGCAATCACCGATGCAATTCTAGAAGAGCTCAAGGACAGAAGCGTGTTGCCCCTGCACCGGGAGGGTACGGTGGAGGCGGGGTGGATCATCCTGGACTACGCGGATACGGTGGTCCACGTATTCCACGTCCGGGAGCGCGAGTACTATGACCTGGAACGCCTGTACAGGGGCGCGCGGACGCTAAAGAGTCCCGCAACCCAGGCTGCGAGCCCGGCAACGGGGAACCCCACTGCAGGCACAAACCCCGCTTCAGGCTCTTGACTTCGGGGGTCTCTCTCTGCTATAATCGCAGTGGCTCGGCGGACGTGGCAGGGCATGCTCGCCCTTGAGTCTCGCGGGTGTGGGGACGTAGCTCAGTTGGGAGAGCGCGTGAATGGCATTCACGAGGTCGTGGGTTCGATTCCCATCGTCTCCACCATTTTGTCCTTTTACATTTCCCTTAGCAGCAGCCACTGTCTTATTAAAGCTACCTCCCGTCGTAACTCAAGGCGGGGGGTTTCTTTTTTCTACCGCAAGCGACCGGGCTCGCCGCCTGGAATCCACTTGGCTCCTTCGCATACGGACTCTACTCAAGGCCCTCGGTGTTGCACTCGGTACCTCCTGCTCGAAAGTGACAAGCGCGAAACCTTCTACAGTCGCCGGCACCCTGTCCCAAAGCAGGCAGTGTGTCCATATGCTACGATTCGGCTATTTGCCAGGATATGGGGCCCTCTTGCACTACCCCTAAACCGCCCGTATGGGTTAGGATGACATTGGAGGAAGTTTGGGCCAGGAATTGAATCCTCCCGCGTAACGTCGATGACAGCATGGGAGGTGATGGAGGTGTCTGGTCTATCGGGACGGCAAAGGTTCGTTGTTGCTGTGTTGCTCGTGGCGTTCATTGCAGGAAGCCTGGTCCTGACTGTAAAGCAGATGAGGCGCCCGGACGTTGTGGTCGACCAGGGCCCGGTGCCTGGTGAGGCGGGCTGTAAGGTGGAGGCTGCGGAAAGGCAGGAATCTCCAGGAGCGCAGGAAGAAAAGCCGAATCTGATCACCGTACACGTTTGTGGCGCCGTGGCGAAGCCGGGAGTATACGCTCTCCCGAGCGGGTCCCGGGTTGCGGATGCCGTCATGATCGCTGGAGGGCTCACCGGAAATGCAAGCCCGGAGTCTGTAAACATGGCGAGCATGCTCGTCGATTCGACACAGGTCTATGTTCCGGCAAAGGATCTCCCACGACCGGGGCAGGCCAAGGCACCCACAGCAGTCGGGGTAGACGCCGCTCACGCGCCCGGCCAAGCTCCGCCTGCGTCCGCCGCACGAACTACTGGTAAGGTAAACATTAACACGGCAACCGCTGCCGAGCTAGAGATGCTGCCCGGGATAGGGCCGGCGCTTGCCCTGAGGATACTGGAGTTTCGCAACGTGAACGGGAAGTTCGAGCGGCCTGAGCAACTCATGGATGTATCGGGGATCGGCCCTAAGAAGTATGCGGCTCTCAAGGACCTCGTTACAATCTACTGAAAGCGGATGAATCCTTGCAGGGGGCCTGGCGTCTTCCCAGGCATGCGTGTGGATGCCCGCCCCACCGTGAGAGGGGTTGCCTCATGGATGCAACGAGAGAGCGTTCTACTCTACGCCGTGGTCCTTTTCTGCGTTGGAGCGGCGATGATGGACATATGGGGCAAGCTCTTCGCCTGGGCGCTCGGAGTCTGCCTTGCCGCAACGATCTGCTGGCCTGTGTGCCGCAGATGTGCCCAAGGGCTTCCACAGGACTTGCGCAGGCTGGCTTCGCTCTGCACCGGCACCATGCTTGCGGGCGCCATGGTGATGGCCGTGTCAACGCTGCCGCGGCCGTGCGACCGGGCCTTCGCGCAGTATGCCTCCTCCCGCGCATTTGACTTCACCGGGGTCGTCACAGGCTTTCCGGAGGCAACCTCTGACAGCCGGTGGCGCGCTGTTGTGAAAGTGGAGGAGATTGGGGGCGACAGGCGGCCGGCGGGGGTGCACCTTCTCATCACGGGCAAGCAGGGCCGGACCGACGAAGGTCCGTTCTTGCCCGGAGCGAGGGTCAGGGTGAGAGGGAGGTTCTACCCACCCAGGGCTCCGGCGAACCCGGGTGAGCCTGATATGCGGGTCATCCTGAGACGACAGGGTATATCGGGCACGGTATACGTAAGAAGCCCGGACGATGTCCATTTGCTCGGTACGGCCGATCTCGGGATTCTCGTCCGGGCAGCAACCTCCCTCAGAGGGCGTATCACCGCGGTCACCCGGGCCACCCTTGAGCCACACCATGCTGCCATCTTATGCGGGATGCTTTTCGGGTCACCCCCCTCCGGGATGGAGGAGAAGCTCCAGGCCACCGGCACTTCTCATCTTTTCGCCGTATCCGGGCTTCATGTGGGTTTCATCGCGGTTGTCCTTTACGGTCTATTCTCAGCGCTACGGCTTCCCGTCTCCGCCGCTGCCACTTTCGTTGCGGCGGGCGTCTGGATCTACGCCCTTGGGTGCGGACTTCGGCCGTCGGTGGTGCGAGCTGCCCTGATGTTCTCATTTGCAGTAGCAGCAGGAGTTTCCGGTCGAAAGGTGAGTGCGCGAAGCGCGCTCTATCTCGCGGGTCTTGTCATGGCGGCCGCAAGTCCTCTGTCGGTCTTTGACGCGGGAGCGCAGTTGTCCTTTGCAGTCGTCTACAGCATACTTCAGTTTGCCCCTCGGATCGAGCGGGCGCTTCGCCGTTTGCCTGTGCCTTTTGCCAGGGCTTTTGCGGTGTCCCTTTCCACGCAAATCGGCGCCATGCCGCTTGTCGCCTGGTACTTCGGTCGGATTGCTCCCATCGCGGCAATCGCCAACATTCCGTGCGTTACCATGTCTGGAATCGCGGTGACCATCGGGTTTTCGGCAGGCCTTGCAGGAGCCGTCTGTCGCGCGCTCGCCTTTCCCCTGAACGCGGCCAACGCTCTCATCTTATCCGCGCTCGAAGGCACAATAGATCTTCTTGCACGCGTCCCTTTTGGTTCGATCACTGTGGCCCGCCCCCCGTTGTGGTTGGTGCTCGTTTGCTATCTTGCCCTTGTGTTGCTCGGCTGCTCACGACGAGTGCTTCGCAGGATCCACGCTGCGCGCCGACACTTGCCGCTCCTTATGGCTGTGATAGCCGCGGCGGCGGTGTGGATTGCTGTGCTCAAGCCTGCTTTTCTTGAAACGGTCTTCCTTTCTGTCGGGCAGGGCGACTCGGTATTCCTACGGAGCCCGTCCGGGCGCACGGTTCTCGTGGACGGCGGCGGATGGCCGGGCGCCGACCAGGATCCTGGCAGCGAAGTCGTGGTACCATTTCTCCTCCGGCGAGGGGTCAGACGCCTCGATGTCGTGGTCGGCACCCACCCGCATTACGACCATATCTCCGGCCTCATGGCGGTGCTCAAGTCGTGCAGGGTAGGCGTTCTGGTAAAGCCTGCTTTGCCCCAGTCCGTGAGGCCGAACATCGATAGGGAACTTGACCGCCTGGCAGCCGAGAGAAACGTGCGAGTCCTTGAAATGGTGAAAGGAGGATTCATAGATCTGGGAGACGGCGTCAGGATCAATGTCCTGCATCCGCCGCAAGACTTCGGGGATCACTCCAGCCAGGACCTGAATGACTGGTCTCTTGTTATGAAGCTCACTCTCGGCGGCTTTGGCGTGCTACTCACAGGTGACGCGGGTGGGGAAATCCTCTCCCACCTTGCAGGGAACAGGCTGGACCTCCGGTGCGCCGTTTTCAAGGTGCCTCACCACGGCGCTGCACGGGGCTGTCCGGGAAGCGTACTCCCTGTAATCTCGGCCACCTGGGCCGTGGTGTCCGTCGGCCCAAACCCGTTCGGCCACCCGGCGGGGACGACCATCAGTGCCCTCCACCGGGCGGGTATGCGCGTGCTCCGCACAGACATTGACGGTGCAGTGACTGTGATCTCCGATGGGCGGCGCGTCGTGGTGAGGTCGGCGCTGGGAAGGATGGAAAAGCCGGCGAAAAGAGCCAGTCCCCGGAAGGAATCCGGGTTACATGGGTAGAATTCTATACCTCCTGTAGGCCCGGAGCCTACAGGCCGGTAGCGGAGCCTCGAGGCCTGGAAGTCTCAGTCTCCTTGGCCAAAGCAGGTCAGGCCGCGCGAATCCCTCAAAGAGGAGGTGGCGCCAGGTTCTGGCAACGTGTGCTATGCGGGCGTGGGCTTGTGTCGGTAAGCGTACCAGGTCCCTGAAATCCATAGCGAAAGGAGGGATTCCCTGGCCGCGACGTTTGGGCGGATTGGTGGCCAGGGAGACCAGTTGAAGAGAGCGGTTGTTGCTGCTATCACGGTGGCCCTTCTTACCCTGCTACTTGCGGGGATTGTTCCGGCATCTGCTGCATCTAAGGTGACGATTACATTCTGGCATGGCATGGGTGCAGCCCTGGGCAAGACCCTTTCCAACCTCATTGATGAGTTCCAGAAGCAGAACCCGGACATCATCGTGAAGGCTGAGTATCAGGGTAGCTACGCCGCCCTTAACCAGAAGATAATGGCGGCGCTTGCAGCGAAGAAACCCCCTACGATGGCACAGGCCTATGGCAACTGGGTTGCCGAGTACGTAAAGTCGGGTGCCGTGAAGCCTGTTGAGGATTTCTTCGCGGGACCCGGCGGGCTTTCCAAGGATGAACTGGAAGACTTCTGGCCGGAGCTTCGTGCAGGGTGCATGTTCAATGGCAAGATGCATACTCTCCCGTTTAACAAGAGCGTGGCCATATACATATACAACCTGACTGCCCTGAAAGAGGCAGGCCTTGAGCCTCCCAAGACCTGGGACGACCTCCTGGCCGCATCGAAGGCGCTGACAGCGGTGAAGGATGGCAAGGTGACGCGCTACGGAATCGTGCTCAGACCGAACGTAGACTACTTCGCAAACCTCTTGTTCACCAACGGCGGGCGGTACCTTGACGAAAGCGGCAAGAAGGCCGTGTTCAACGGGCCCGAGGGCGTCGAAGCGCTGCAGTTCATGGTGGACATGCTCCACAAGCACAAGGTGGCTTACTACATCCCCGGATACGCCGATGCCGACTTCGGCGCAGGGAAGACTTGCGCCTACTTCGCGACTTCAGCAAGCTACTCATACACCGATAAAGCGGTCGGGGGCAAATTCGAATGGGGCATCGGCCCGATACCTTACAAGAAGAGGCCGGCCGCGCCTGTCGCCGGCACTGACCTGGTAATGTTCGCGCAGGCCGCACCCGAAGAGCAGCAGGCGGCGTGGAAGTTCATGAAGTGGCTCACGAACGCGACTCAGACGGCATATTGGGCGATCAACACCGGCTACATCCCTGTGAGGAGGTCCGCCCTTTACCTGCGGCAAATGAAGGACTGGATGGCTGCAAACCCCAGAAACGCGGCAAGCCTGAACGCTCTTAAGTTCGCCGTGACAGACCCGAACATCGCCGAGTGGCAGGATATCCGCGAGATTATAGGCCTGGCGGTGGAGGAGGCGTTCCTTTTGAAGGCGACTCCCAAGGAAGCTCTGGATAAGGCCGCGGAGAAGGTCAACTCTCTCCTGGTGAAGTAAGCACGGAGGAGCGGTCCGGGGCGGGCCCCGAACCGCCCCGGACCTTGCCTGCCCGTGGCCTGGAGAGGAGGAGCTGATGTGCTAACCGCAAAGAAGGGGTTTCTACCCGGCGTCGTCTTCTTGTCCGTCCTTCTGGTTCTCCTGGTTGCCCCGGCGTGTGTTCGCGCAGAAAGCGGTACATGGAACTTCTATTTCGGGCACCTCCACTCACACACGTCATACTCCGACGGAGCACTCACACCCGAGGATGCATACGCCCATGCGCGGGACGCAGCAGGGCTCGACTTTCTTGGCATCACGGAACACGGATACTACATGTTCGAGAACCCGGGCCACTGGCAAGCCCTGCTGGAGACCGCGAAACGCTTCAACGAGCCCGGGAGGTTCGTAGCGTTTCGAGGCACGGAATGGACGCACGGCGCCGGGCATATCTCCGTGATCGAGGCGCCAGAGCCGTGTTCGCGCGATGAACAGATCTCTTTTGGCGACCTCGTGTCCTGGATGCAGGGGAAAGGCGGCATTGCAAGCTTCAACCATCCGGGTAGAAACGAACAAGGGAACTGGGACGATTTCAGGTTCTCTCTCGCCGGGAACAAGACGATAAGGCTTCTAGAGGTCGCGTCCGGGCCCTACCCCAGGAATACGTTCTACGAGGCGTCGTATATCCGGGCGCTCGACCGCGGGTGGCAGCTTGGCGCAATCAACAGCCAGGACAACCACAGGGCCGACTGGGGGACCGCCGCCGACACCAGAACGGGCGTCGTAGCAGGCGCTCTCACGAGAGAAGACATAATCGAAGCATTGCGGGCGATGCGTACCTATTCATCCGAGGATAGGAACGTACGAGTGCGGTTCACCGGCAACGGCGAGTGGATGGGTTCTACGCTGCCACTAGGTCAGGTGCAGTTCGAGGTGGACGTAAGCGACCCCGATCCCGCTGACGTCGTTTACAAAGTCGAGGTCAAGTCCAACCGTGGCGTAGTGGTAAAGGAATTTCGGCAGGACGACTCTGATAGCACGCGTGGCCGGGCCTTTCACAAGGTTTTCACGGTTGATCCGGGCCAGGGGTACAACTGGTACTACCTGCGAATCGAACAAGAGGACGGCGATGTCATCATCACGAGTCCCATCTGGGTAAGAAGCCCATCGGATCTCGTGATTGTAGACTTGCGTTTCGACGTGGGGTTTCCCAAGAAAGGTGCACCAGGCCACCTCCGTGGCGAGGTCGTGAACCTGGGCGAGTCCGCCAAGTCCGGGGTGATCGTTGAATTCATGGCAAGTTCGCACGGTTCCCGGATTCCCATAGGGGCCGTGAGAATCGACGTCGGCGCTGGCGAGACCCGACCCATCTCGCTCGAGTGGGCGAGCCCGGTGAGCGGGGACATGACCGTTACTGCAAACATCGTTGACCCGGCCATGCCTTCTTACGCCGGGAACACGTACGCGACTTCCGTAAGAATACTGCCTGAAGACTTGCCGAAGGTAATGGTAGACGAGGGTCACAACAACCGGGCCAGCGGGTTTGCCGGGAAGTTTCTGGAGGTGCTCGCAACGGTGGGCCTCGAGGGCATGGTTAACCCGGGGCGAATAACGGCGGAGCTCCTCAAAGACGTGTCGCTTCTCGTTATCGCCAACCCCGAGCCGGGAATCTCGCTTGTGCCAACGACCTTCGACGACTCGGAGATCCTTGCGATACGTGATTTCGTGTTCCGCGGCGGCGGGCTGCTCCTGGCGGGGTCGTCCGACGCATCTGATGCCCTGCGCAGCGTGGAGCAACTGAACGCAATACTCGCGTCGATCGGGTCGGCCATGAGGTTTTCTGACGATGAGGTCTGGTCCGGGACGGGATCGGAAGCCACCGCAACGGTGCTGTGCACTGTGGAGACCGACTGCGCGCGATGCATAGGCGAAGCCCCACGCCCTGTCAGAATGACGCAAGCGTGTTCGATCGCGGATGCTGGCTTTGGCGAGCTTTCGCTCCAAGACGGAGTGGTTATCTTCGCTACGGGTGGGGCTGGCACGAGAAGCGTTGATACCAACGGAAAGGGGCCTCACTATCTTTATGAGTCCTCTCCCGTCCTTTGCGCGGGCCAGGAAGTCGGGAAGGGGCGCGTGGTGGCAGTGGGCGCTCCTTTATACTCCGTTTACGACCTGCGTCCTAACTTAGGTAACCAGGAGTTCGTGATACGCCTGGTTACGTGGCTTCTGACGCACTGACGAGGTATCACATCCGTCCCTGCTCTGAGAGGCGGGAGCGCGAAATGCAACGCCAGGAGGCTCCGGTAGCGTTCAAGTGCTCCTGGGCAGTGCGAGCCTGTGACGATGAAGATGGAGATATCAGATGTACCTTGAAGGTGGTGCATTTACAGGTGCCATCGGCGCAAACCGTAGCGAGGAAAGCACAACGACGGCGCAAGTATCTTGAGGAAAGCCTGACGGCATATCTGTACCTTCTGCCTGCGACGGTCATCCTGATAACGTTCCACTTCGCGCCTGTGTTCTATGCTTTCTACGTAAGTCTTCTCGATTGGAACTACATAAGTCCGAACCCTACGTTCGTGGGACTCGGCAACTACGCCGCACTTCTGAAGGACGCCGATTTCCTGACATCGCTGTTGAACACGGTATACTACGTGGTGGGCACCGTTCCGACCTCTATGGCCGTGGCGCTTTTCGTGGCGGTTCTTCTGAACCAGAAGATCAGAGGCCTCGCGTGGTATCGCACGGCCTATTTTCTGCCGGTGATAACGGCTGCAAATGCTGTGGCCATAGTATGGTTCTGGATATACCATCCGGACTATTCCGGGCTCCTTAACGGGCTTCTTGACAAGGTGGGGCTTCCCATTCAATCCTGGCTTCTCGATCCTAAGTGGGCTATGCCTTGCATAATCGCGATGAGCATCTGGAAAGGGCTCGGGTACAACGTCGTCATATTCCTCGCGGGGCTGCAGAATATCTCCGCCGAGTACTACGAAGCAGCGCAGATAGACGGGGCGAGAGGGTGGCAGATCTTCAGGCATATCACCTGGCCGCTTCTGTCTCCCACCACGTTCTTTGTGCTCATAATAT
Source organism: Bacillota bacterium (assembly GCA_040752635.1). Taxonomy (GTDB): domain Bacteria; phylum Bacillota; class SHA-98; order UBA4971; family UBA4971; genus JBFMGS01. Next base: position 31,405 of record JBFMGS010000003.1, on the reverse strand, counting down.
CCGTCATCGGTTCGTTCCAGGTCTTCAGCCAGGTATATGTCATGACCAGAGGCGGACCGCTCAAGAGCACGCTTGTAGTGGTATATTACTTGTACAAGATCGGGTTTGAGGACTTTAGGATGGGCTACGCTTCGTCAATGGCTTACGCCCTGTTTGTGGTCATATTCATTCTTACGCTGCTCCAGCGCAAGTACATTGGCTCCAGGGTGCATTACCAATAGGAAGGGGGCACTGAACAGTGAGACGCGCAATAACCCGTCACAAGGCCAGTGCGATAGCAGCCCGCCTCCTTCGCTCTGCGGGATTCCACGCCCTTCTCCTGTCGGGCGCGGTCATCATGCTTGCGCCGTTTGCCTGGATGATCTCCACATCGCTGAAGGACTACGGTGAGGTGTTCACCGTTCCCATAAGGTGGATACCGTCACGGCTTGTATGGTCGAACTATGTAGATGCCTGGAACGAGGCGCCATTCGCCAGGTATTTCTTCAACAGCGCGTTCGTGGCGTCGGTCACCACCATAGGTCAGCTCACGTTCTCTGCGCTTGCAGCCTATGCTTTTGCGACCATGAACTTCTTCGGGCGGGAGGTCATTTTCACGTTGTTCCTTGGCACGATGATGATTCCGGACCAGATGACGCTCGTCCCCAACTACGTGCTCCTCTTTAAGCTGGGCTGGATCGACAGCTACTATGCGCTCATTGTGCCCTGGCTTGCAAGCGTTTTTGCGATATTCCTGATGCGGCAGTTCTTCCAAACGGTGCCGAGGGAGCTCTATGATGCAGCGCAAATCGACGGGTGCACGCGCTTCGGCTACCTGTGGAGGGTCATGGTACCCCTCTCGAGGCCCGTCTTCATCACGTGCGGCCTGTTTACCTTCATCGGTAGCTGGAACGCGTTCCTCTGGCCCCTCATCGTGACCAACACAGACAGGATGCGCACCATCCAGGTGGGCCTGTCCACATTCATGCAAGAACACGGCACTGTGCCGACTCTATTGATGGCGGCCTCCACCATGGCCATAATGCCCGTGGTCATCGGCTTCTTCTTCGTGCAGAGACAGTTCATTCAGGGGATCGCACGTACAGGCCTGAAGAGTTGAGGATGTGCGGCAGCAAAGCACTCCTTAGGGGGACTCGTTGCAGTGGATGAGATAGCCAACGAGAAGAGAATGAACAAGTTCAAGCCGGTTTACCTTCTATATGGCGACGAGGAGTACTTGCGCGAGGCCGCGGCGAAGGAGATCGTCGATGCCTGCCTGGACCAGGATGAGCGGGATTTCAACTACACCGTCTTTCGCGCGGCTGAGGCGCAAGTATCAACGATTGCGACCGCGATCATGTCGCCGCCCGCGTTTGGCGCGAGACGCGTCGTGGTCGTACGCGGGTTCGATGATCTCCCGGCGGACGACCAGAAGGCGCTTGTAGCGGCGATCCAGAGAATGCCCGAGACCAGCCTGGTCATTCTCCTTGCGAAGACAGTTGACGAGAAGACCGAGGCATACAAGTCTATTTCGAAGGTGGGAAGGGCCGTCCGGTACCGTCGCCTGTTTGCGAGTGAGGCCACCGAGTGGCTTGCCCGGCATGCCAGATCTTTGGGCATAGAAATCGATCGGGGCGCGCGGGAGTACCTCGTGCGGATCCTCGGCACGAACCTTGGGGTTCTTGCTGCCGCGGTACAGAAAGCATGCGACTACGCCGGCATGAGCGTCGGCAAGCCGAAGCGGCTGACGCTTGAGGACGTGAAAGCCGTCATATCCGGCGAGCCTGAGCTCGGCATCTTTGATCTGGTGGACGCTATAGGAGAGCGGGATGCACCGAAGGCCGTCGCCGCATTGCACCGGCTTGCGAGCTTTGGCGAGGTCCCGGCGCGCATACTCTCGATGATAGCCAGACAGATGCGGCTCATTCTCCAAGCAAAAGCCCTGCAGGAGCAGGGCACGAACGTTCCGAAGATCGCCGCTGCCATGCGCCTGCAAGACTACATGGTCCGCAGGTACTTGAGCCAGGCGCGGAATTACCGCTACGACGACCTTGAAGACGCGTTTGCCGCTATGCTGAAGACCGACATCGAGCTCAAAGCCTCAGGGACTGCAGACCAGATACTTCTCGAGAGGCTCGTCCTTCGCTTATGCACTCACAGGGCTGTAAGGTCGGGCAGGTAAGCCCGTATCTTGCCTGTCAGCCCGTGTCTTGCTTGCCACTTTCACGAGGGACTCAGGTGCTAAAGGTTAGCCCGTCTTGGTGAGGTCAAGGAGCTTTTTCGAAAGACGCGACTTACGCCTGTCAGCCTGATTCTTGTGGATGACGCCCTTCTTGGCGGCCTTGTCGATAACGCTTACAGCTTTTTGGAGAGCGGCCTGGGCCGCGGATACGTCGCCCCGCCCAATTTCAGCCTCGTATTTCTTTACAGCGGTTTTCATTGATGACCTGGTAGATACGTTCCGCTCCGTTCTCCTTCTCGCCACCTTGACCCTTTTCTCTGCTGACTTGATGTTCGGCAAGAAGTTCAACCTCCTCATCACACTCGTCCGGTCGCAAACCCAATTCTAACATGATATCGCGAGAAGTTCAACCGGGATGCCACGAGAAGTTCAACCAGCTCCCCCGGAGAAATTCGGAGGATACCGGCTTTCGTGGCTGGGCAACATACGATTGGAAAAGAGCCCACACCCCGGTTTTGGAGGTCGGGGCAGTGTTCTTTGGTGCTGCAACAAGGTTCTTCGTAAGCCTGGTCGCGGTGCTGGCGCTCAGTTTTCTCATGCCCGGCTTTGCCGCAGGCGGGTTCTCAGGTGCAATCCCGGCAGCGCTCGGGGCAGCCACCGTAGGTTACCTCGTGGAAAGCGTCTTCGGCCGGCACTTGAAGGCACGAACCAGGGGGATAGTCGGGTTCTTTGTGACGAGCGCCAGCGTTTACCTGGTGCAGTTCCTGGTAGCGGGCATGAATGTGACCGCGGCAGGTGCCTTGGTCGCGGGCGTGCTTGTCGGCTTTGCTGACTTTTTCGTTCCGGTGGAAGTCAGATAGCCTCGTGGCAGCCTCATACATGAGAGTCTCTCCCGCTGGCCATAACACAGATGATGCGGAAAGGCCCTCCCAACCCGGTAAGGGTTGGTGGGCCAGGAGGGAGTTGGGCTATGCAGCGTACCAGAAGGCGTGGCATACGGACGACGAGGGGTGACTTTCGCCTCATGTCCGAAAGGCGAAAACCGCCAAATGATGCGGCTCAAGATGGGATGTGGAAGCATTTCGGGGTTCGAACAGACCTCGCCCTCGAGGCCAGGGAGTTCGTATCGCGCATAACGGGGGCGGAGTTCCCGGGGGTTATATCGGAGACCGATAAGACCCGATACACCACGATAACACGGGTGAAGGTCCTGACCGAAGAAGCAGAACGGACTTTGGGAAAGGTAAGGGGAAACTACATCACAATCGAGTCCCCCCATCTTCGGACGAAAAGCAAGGAGATACAAGAAGAACTAGCTCAGGTGTTCGCCCGCGAGTTCTTGCGGCTTGCTCCTCTTGCCCCGAACGCGAGTGTTCTCGTGGCAGGCCTCGGCAACTGGCAGGCCACGCCCGACGCCCTGGGCCCTCGGACTGTTGAGTACCTGACCGTCACCAGACATCTTCACGACCTGGTGCCACCGGAGCTTCGGGGCGGTATGCGCCCCGTGTGCGCGATCGCTCCAGGGGTGTTGGGGCTCACCGGTATCGAAACAGGCGAGATAATCCGCGGCGTTGTGAACAATGTCCGTCCTGACCTGGTCGTGGTCGTTGATGCTCTGGCGTCCATGTCAACAAAGCGCCTCGGCACAACCATTCAGATGGGCGATACGGGCATCAGGCCTGGTTCTGGGGTGGGGAACAGGCGGCTGGGCATCACCCAGGAGAGCCTTGGCGTGCCGGTGATCGCCGTTGGCGTGCCGACGGTCGTTGCAGCGGAAACCATCGCAATGGACGCGATGGATTTCGTTCAACAACAGGCAGGGACGCCGGGCGCAAGGCTCATGCAGAACGCGCAGGCGCCAAATCCCCAGCGGCGGCAGTTCCTCAGACAAATGCTTGCCCCGTACTTCGGCTCGCTCATCGTCACTCCGAAAGAAGTTGACGACCTTGTAGAGGACCTTGCCACGGTTGTCGCAGGCGGCCTCAACGCGGCGCTTCATCCGGCCATGGACTGGGACAGGATACTCGAGTATCTGTCGTAGTCTAAACCCCCTGACCGGCTCATATAGATGAATTATGCGGGCGGGGCGCAGGTAGCCTCGCCTGGACAAGCAAACGCTGGGAGAGCGAGGGGTTACCGTGGTGTCTTCGTGGGGAAGGCGAAGGATGCCCATGCGGAGCCGCCGGCGCACGCTACGCAGAGACGGGCTCGGGAGCCCCAGGCGGCTGTGGTCCCCGGCTTTCCTCTACTTGATAGTGCTCCTCGTCGGCATGGGGGTAGGCGTAGCCGGGCTCATAGAGCT
>JBFMGS010000003.1:0-26842 GCA_040752635.1 Bacillota bacterium | reverse complement strand
AAGCCGCTCGTATTCATATACCATTCCCACAGTTCAGAAGCGTATCGTCTGACCTCGGGGGCAGACCATGTATGGGGCAGCGATGAAGGAGTCATTACGGTGGGAGACGCGCTGGCAAAGGCATTGTCCGAGCAGTACAACATCCCTGTGATCCATTCTCGAAAGATACACGACTACCCGGTATGGAGGGAAGCTTATAATAACTCCCAGAAGACTGTATGCGAAGCATTGCAGGAGTTCCCTTCGATTGAAATGGTGCTTGATATCCACAGGGACGCCGCAACCTCGGTCTCGGGTGGCCCTGCGAGCATCGAGATTGATGGCCGGAAGGCGGCAAGGGTGTTCGTAGTTGTGACCACCGACAAGTTCGGGCTTCCTCACCCCAACTGGCGGGAAAACCTGGCTTTTGCATATTACCTCAACGCCAAGATGGACGAGATGTATCCAGGGCTGTCGCGGGGCATCAATATACGGGACGATGCTAGATGGAACCAGCACGTTCATAGCAGAGCCGTTATTCTGGAGATCGGTTCGGAAGAGAACACCAGGCAGGAGGCGGAGGTGAGCGCGTCCTATCTGGCGGACGTGATTGCTTGCGTTCTCGAGGACCTGCAAAGGTGAAGATGAAAGGGGGCCTTACCCCGGCTAGGGCCCTCACATACTTTGTTCTGTTTCTCGCCCTAACCTGTTTCGGCCTCAATCTCGCTGAACGCGCGGAGAACCATCTTCTTGGGCTGGACAAACCTGCCGCGTCGGTGGGATTGACGTGTATCGGGAATTACGAGTACTACGTTTACCTGCTGGGAACGGCGTACACCGTCGATCTCGACGATGAGGTAAGGTCGGTTCGAGAAACATTTGATGCGCTCTCTCGCGAAGTGCGCACGCGCCTCGACCTGCTGAAACCAGGAGGGATCCTTCGATGAGGCTGTCCGCAAGAAGGGTCGGCGTGCGACTTGTCGAAGGAAGTTGTAGGAGAAAAGGCGAGCGCTCCTGCGAGTGCACAGGCTCGAAGGAATGCTGGCGTATAGGGGCGGGACGCGTGTACTGTACAACTCATTTTGCGGTAGGTGCGATGCTGGGGTCCATTACGCCCGGCCAGGGAGCGGCCGCACTTGGCGGACTCGTGAGCCACGCGGCACTTGACGCGATTCCACATTCGGACTACAGCCGAACTGCGCAAGGTGTCTTCGATGTCACGGTGACGTGCTTCCTTGTTGCGTTCACGGCGCGGGCCGGGTATGGCCCTCAAGTCCTGTGGGGCGGAATCGCCGCCGTGTTACCCGACCTTGAGGTTGCTATGGATCATCTGTTCCCGCGCGCGTACAGGCCGCACGGTCGTCTGCGGCTCGTGTTTCCTAGCCACAGCGGCCTTGTACGCCACGCACGCCTGCCGTTTCCGTGGGGCGCCTTCACGCAGGTTCTCGTCCTGGTCATAGGCGCCGCAGCGCTCTATCTTCGTGCGCTTTTCTAGAAGCTCTCTTCACCCTTCGCCGAGATGTGGCATCGATGCGGTTGGGCGGCCGACATTACTCTTGACAAAGGCCAGAACGCGCGGTATGTTAATCTCAGGATGATTAGCACTCTGCTCGCGGGAGTGCTAATGGAGAGTGAGCGTTAGATGGCCTCCCATCCGCAAATGGATGACAGGAAAAAGCGCATACTCCAGGCGATCACTGACGACTACATCAACACGGCGGAACCCGTAGGCTCGCGGACTATTGCCCGGCGGTACAATTTGGGCATCAGCCCGGCAACGATTAGAAACGAGATGGCGGATCTCGAGGAATCCGGGTACTTGGAGCAGCCTCACACATCCGCCGGCCGGATCCCTTCCCAAAAGGGATACCGCTTCTATGTAGACTTCATTATGAAGGTGGAAGGCGTCTCTGCCGAAGAGAAAAGACGCATCCGGCGCGAGCTTGACGAGAGGAGGCGAGAGATCAGCCTCCTCATAGAGGAGACGGCGAGAATCCTGGCGCAACTGTCCAGGTATGCCGCATTCGTGCTGCCTCCTGTTTCCAGGGCCGGTGTATTCAAACGGCTCGAGCTTGTGCCCGTTGATGACCAAACGGTGCTCGTTGTTCTGGTCATAGATCCGGGGTTCGTGAAGACCCACCTTGTAGCCACCGGACACCGCCTGACTCAACGCCAGCTCGCGCACATAGCTGGGTTCCTAAACTCTCGGCTGCGCAACCTCTCGCTTGCCGGGATAGGGTCGGGGCTCCTACGTGAGATCAGGGCTGAACTCGACGAATACAACAGCTTCCTCGATGCGGCCCTCGATGCTATCGTGCGGTCGCTGGAGACCAGGCCCGAGGATCAAGTCTATACCAACGGACAGGTAAACATCCTGGAGCAGCCGGAGTTCAGGGATGTCACCAAGGCTAAGGCGGTCCTGGAGCTTCTCGCTGAGGACGAAGCTGTCTACAGCCTGCTTGCCGACACTGTAAATGCTCAGAACGTGAAGGTCGTCATCGGGCAAGAGAGTGCGGTGCCAGGCATGAGCGCCTGCAGCATGGTGAGCGCTCCTTACGAGGTCTGTGGCGTGCCCGTGGGTGCTCTTGGGGTGCTCGGGCCGACCAGAATGCATTACTCGCATGTCGTGGCCCTGGTCGAGATTGTAGCAGAGAATCTGAGCGATGTCCTTACCAGAATGCTTGTGGTATAGCCTGTTCGCCTGCAAGCTATGGCTAGGCATTCGCCGTAGGTGACATGGGGTTAAGGGGAGCTTAGCCCCATCTAGCTGTTTTTGGGGAATGAGGGATCTGTTTGGGCGAGACTCGACAGTCGGCGGAAGGACACGGACACGGAAGCGAAAGGATGGCGGCGCTACTCTCGAACGCAGCAGCCCTGCGCGCAGTCGCGTCAGCCGTCGAAGGCACCATCGGCCCGAAGGGCCTTGACACTATGCTTGTGGACCGGTTCGGAGATGTGGTGGTGACAAACGATGGCTGCACCATCCTGGAGCGGATGGAGGCCACGCACCCGGCTGCGAGAATGCTGATAAACGTGGCAAAGGCCCAGCAAGAGGAGATCGGCGACGGCACTACGACTGCAACGATTATGGCGAGCGCTCTGGTGCAGGCGGGCGTAGACCTGGTGGCCGACGGGGTACCTGTGTCGCGGCTCGTGGAGGGCGTGAGGATCGGCACCAAGGTGGCGCTTGAGGCCCTGGAGGCCAGTTCCCGAAAGATCAGCGGCGTCGAAGAACCTTTACTCTTAAGGGTTGCGTATACCGCAGGTAGAGAGCACCGTGACATAGCGGAGCTTGCGGTGAGCGCAGCAAGACTCGTTGGTGCGCGCAACCTTCTTGACCCGGCATTCCGCTTGCGGGACGCGATCGTCGCCGAGGAGAACGCCGAGACCCAGGTTTTCATGGGGGTCATCATAAACCGCGGAAGGCAGAGCAGGCATATGCCCCGGGAGGTAAGCCCTGCGAAGATACTCGTGCTGGACGACGCCCTCGAGCCTGAGAAGCTCGACGAAGAAGCGCTCTCGACGGAGCGCGGCCTCGAAAGGCACCTTGCGCTGCGGGAAGAGTTCGAGAGAAACCTCAGGCGGCTCGTTGCGTCCGGTGTCAATGTTGTACTGGTGGACCGCGGAGTATCCGACGTCGCAGAAGACGTCCTCGTGGATGCCGGCGTAATGGTCGTGGCGAGGGTTTCCTGGCGCGAGCTCGAGAGAGTTGCGGAACATACAGGTGCAAGGCCTGTGAAGCGCACCTGGCTTGCAAGGCCGGAGGGAGAGCTGGAGAGAATCCTCGGGGTGGCAACCCGGGTGTACGAGGACGAGAAGCTGTCGCAAGTTCGCATCGTGGGTGGCCGCGGCAAGCCCATGGCTGCGATTGTAGTCGGCGCGGCCACCGGCGATGTGGCCGGGGAACGGGACAGAATCGCACAGGACGCGGTCTCAGCGGTGCAAGCTGCGGTGAGGGGCGGGGTCGTTCCGGGAGGCGGGGCGGCGGAAATAGCGGCTGCCCGGCGGGTGCTGGAAGCCCGGCAAAAGGTGAAAGGTATGGCCGCCTACGGTGTGGACTGCGTCATATCCGCGCTCAAGCGCCCGCTCGGGCAGATCGTCCAGAACGCAGGATATAACCCTCTCGAGAAAGTCGAACAAGTAATGGCGGCCCAGGCCGAGAGATCAAGCGACAGCCTCGGCGTAGATTGTGAGACGGGGGAAGTCGCTGATATGCTGACCTTAGGGGTGGTGGACCCCGTTGCTGTGAAGCTATATGCTCTGAGGGCTGCAGCCGAGGTGGGCGAGGCCGTGCTGCGGATTGACAGGATAATAAAGAAGAGAGAGGATAACCAGGGTAGCGGTGTGAAGGAGGCAGGTACGTGAGCGAGGAACCTGTGGGAGTCCCGGATGGGGGACCCGGCACAGACTCAAATGCTGCGGCGAACGCTGCGGCGTCTGCGGGCGAGCCTTCACAGGAGGGTGAGCCTTTGCGGGGAGAGCGTCCAGTCGGTCGGCCAGCGGGAGGCGAGCTTGAAGAGGGCCAGGAGGAGCAGATCGACCTTTCTGCGCTGCTCCAGGAGGAGAGAGCGTTGAAGGAAAAGTACCTCGCAGGATGGCAACGTGCTCAGGCCGACCTGGAGAACCTGAAGAAACAAACAGCGCGTGAGAAGGCCAGCGAGAGAATTCTCATCACTGAGGCACTCATAAGAAACATGCTTCCCGCCCTGGACAGCCTGGAGCGGGCAGTGAAGCACGCAAGGGAACTTGGGGCTGATGAGGCTATCACGCAAGGCCTCGATCTGGTGATGAGGAAGTTCCTCGAGTTCCTTGAGAATGAGGGCGTCACCCCGATTTGTGCAGCAGGTGAGCCCTACGATCCCAGGAGGCACGAGGCGATATTGCAGGTCCCCACGGCGGGGGTTGAGGAAGGCACCGTAGTGCAGGAGATCCAAAGAGGCTACGCATCGAAGGAGCGCGTCATTAGACCCGCCCTTGTGGCGGTAGCCTGCCGTGCCGAGGCGCGTCCCTCGACCGAATCACAGGAGGGCGTGGCGGGTGAAGAATAGCCAGAGCGGTTTTGCACACGAGGGGGTAAGAGAATGTCGCGGGTAGTAGGAATCGATCTTGGAACAACGAACTCGGTCATCGCAGTGATGGAAGGCGGAGAAGCCAAGGTGATCCCAAACGCTGAGGGGTCGAGGCTGACTCCATCGGCAGTGGGGTTTTCTAAGACCGGGGAGCGGCTGGTCGGGCAAGTTGCCAAGCGCCAGGCCGTCACTAACCCTGAGAGGACGATCCTCTCGATAAAGAGGAAGATGGGCACGAACCACAGGGTGAGGATTGACGACAAGGAATACACGCCCCAGGAGATCTCCGCCATGATACTTCGCAAGCTCAAGGATGACGCTGAGGCGTATCTTGGGGAGAGAATCGAGAAGGCCGTGATCACGGTCCCTGCATACTTCACCGACAGCCAGCGGCAAGCGACCAAAGACGCAGGGAGAATCGCCGGGCTTGAAGTGCTCAGGATCATAAACGAGCCCACGGCGGCAGCCCTTGCCTACGGCCTCGATAAGGGTCAGGACCATACTGTCCTCGTGTACGATCTTGGCGGGGGAACCTTCGATGTTTCCATCCTCGAGCTTGGAGACGGAGTGTTCGAGGTCAAGGCGACATCCGGCAATAACCATCTGGGCGGGGATGATTTCGACAAGCGAATCGTAGACTATGTGGCGGAGGAGTTCCGCAAGCAATACGGCATAGATCTCCGTAAAGACCGCGTCGCTCTGCAGCGGCTGACCGAAGCCGCGGAGAAAGCGAAGGTGGAGCTCTCAGGACTTCTTACCGCCAACATAAGCCTGCCGTTCATTACAGCCGACTCGAACGGCCAGCCTCTGCACCTTGATATGACCCTGACTAGGGCGAAGCTGGAGGAGCTTACGCGCGATCTCGTCGAGATGACGCTCGGGCCGACCCGACGCGCGCTCGAGGATGCCGGCCTGGAGCCTAAAGACATCGACAAGGTGATCCTGGTCGGAGGCCAGACCAGAATGCCGCTGGTGCAACAGGCGATCAGGGACCTTATCGGCAAGGAACCGCACAAGGGGGTGAACCCCGACGAGGTGGTGGCGCTCGGTGCTGCTATCCAGGCGGCCGTGCTTGCAGGGGAGGTCCGCGACGTTCTGCTGCTCGACGTGACTCCGTTGTCGCTTGGTATCGAGACGCTTGGTGGGGTGTTCACGAAACTCATAGAGCGAAACACGACGATCCCCACCACCAAGAAGCAGATCTTCTCGACGGCCGCAGATAACCAGACCACGGTTGAAATCAACGTGCTTCAGGGTGAGCGCCCGATGGCTGCGGACAACGTATCCCTCGGAAGGTTCCAACTTACCGGTATACCTCCCGCACCGCGCGGTGTGCCGCAGATCGAGGTGGCCTTCGACATCGACGTCAACGGCATAGTCCACGTCTCCGCCAAAGATCTCGGCACGGGGAGGGAGCAGAAGATCACGATCACCTCCTCCACCGGGATTTCCAGCGAAGACATAGAGCGCATGGTCAGGGAGGCCGAGGCGCACGCCGCAGAAGACAAGGCGAGACGCGAAGAGGCGGAGCTCCGCAACGAAGCAGACTCTCTCATATACACGGCGGAGAAAACCTTGAAAGAGCACAAGGACAAGATATCGAAAGAGCAGTCAGCCAGAGTGGAACGTGCCAGGGACGATCTCCGCTCGGCGCTGGGGGGCAAGGATGCATCGCTCATTAAGGCCCGTAAGGATGACCTTGTAAGCGCTTTGCACGAGGCGACTGCAGCCATGTACAGCCAGGCGCAACAGGCCTACGCGGGAGCGTCGGGAGCGTCGGGTCAGGGGTCGCAGGGCGAGTCGGCAGGGGGCGCCGGGAGAGGCAAGACAGGCGATAAGGACAACGTCGTCGATGCCGAGTATAAAGAGGTTAAAGACGAGTAACCCTTCCCGAGGGGAATGAACCCGCAGGAGCATTCACCGTTTTGCGGGTGGGGTTGCCGGTGTTGCACTGGGTACCATCTAATTCCAGACGCTCTGGTGCAAACACCGATAACCCCACTCACAACGGATGTGCTGGGGAGCGGTGTGAGGATTGGCAAAGCGTGACTACTACGAAGTCCTCGGGGTGGACCGTAACGCAAGCCAAGAGGAGATCAAGAAGGCTTTCCGGAAGCTTGCGCGCAGGTACCACCCGGACATGAATAAAGAAGACCCGTCCGCCGAGGCTAAGTTCAAGGAGATAAACGAGGCGTACGAGGTGCTGTCGGATCCGGAGAAGCGCAGCCGCTACGACCAGTTTGGCCACGCCGCGGAGGGGCCGGCCGGGCCGGGGGGCGCAGGCGGTTGGGACTTCGGCGACTTTGGGTCCTTCGACAGCATTTTCGACATGTTCTTCGGGGGAGGGTTCCGGGGTTCGAGGGCTCCAAGGCCGGGCCCTGAGAGAGGCGCGGACCTCCGTTACGACCTCGAGATATCTCTGGAGGAAGCTGCGTTCGGCCTCGAGCGCGAAATCGACGTGGTACGCCTGGAATCGTGCCCGGACTGCCGCGGCACCGGCGCAAAGCCTGGCACTTCGCCTGTGACATGTCCTCTGTGCGGGGGGCGCGGCCAGACATCTCAGGTACGGAATACCGCTTTCGGAAGGTTCACGAGCATCGCTACTTGCCCTCGCTGCGCGGGAGAAGGCAAGATCGTGGAGTCGCCGTGCCAGTCGTGCCAGGGGCGCGGCAGGGTGCGCAGGCACAAGAGGATCAGAGTTAAGATACCGGCCGGCGTTGATTCAGGGATGCGTGTGCGGGTCGCCGGAGAGGGCGAGGCCGGGATGCGCGGGGGACCGCCCGGGGATCTGTTCGTGTTCATCGAGGTGAGACCCCACGAGGTGTTCGAGCGCGAAGGCAACGATATCGTCTGCGAAGTGCCAGTCGGCGTGTGGCAGGCGGCCCTCGGTGACGACATAGAGGTGCCTGCCCTTGACGGTAAGGCCTCCCTTCACATCCCCGAGGGAACGCAGACGGGCACATTATTCCGCTTGCGCGGCAAGGGCATTCCCGATGTCCACGGGCGGGAGAGGGGCGACCAGTACGTGAGGGTGAAGGTCGTGACGCCCACGAGGCTCACCGAGAAAGAGAGGGAACTCCTGCGCGAGCTTGCCAGACTCCGCGGTGCGAATAGGGTTGACGACGAACCTAAAGGCTTCTTCAAGAAGGTGCGTGACGCATGGGAGCGACACGCCTGACATCGTCCCGACGCCCAGTGGGGTGAATTCTCAGTGGCCAGGTTTTTCGTTCCCGGGGAAATTGAGCCCGGGTCCATGGTAGTTCTGGACGGCCAGGAGGCGCGGCACATCCATCGCGTGCTCAGGCTGGGGTTGGGTGACGAGATCGAGATACTCGACGCCACGGGAAAGGAGTACCGCGCCTGCATCGCGAGCGCCAACGGAGAGCGGGTGGCGGCAAGCGTATTGACAGAGGGCCGGCAGGTGTGCCGTGAGCCCTCTGTGTTCATTACCATCCTGCAAGGGCTCCCGAAGGGCGACAAGATGGACGAGGTCGTGAAGAAGAACACCGAGATCGGCGTGAGCCGTTTCGTGCCGGTGATCACCGAAAGAAGCGTGGCCCGCCCTGACCCTTCGGGAGCCGCAAAGCGCGTCGAGCGGTGGAGGCGTATAGCACGCGAAGCCTCCAAGCAAGCGGGGAGGCAGCGGGTGCCTGAGGTGCTTGACATCGTTGGCTTCCAGGACTCGCTTTGCTATGTCGCATCGGAGATGAAGAGGACGGACCTTGGCGGGCTCTTCCTCATACCCTGGGAACTCGAGGGCTCAAGAGGCATCCGCGACGTGTTGCGCGAGCACCCTGGCGTGCAAGAGGTCCTCTGCTTCATCGGTCCGGAAGGGGGCTTCTCACACGACGAGGTAAGACAGGCCGTGCAACTGGGAGCCACAACGTGCGGCCTGGGCCCGAGGATCCTCCGCACCGAGACAGCCGGACTTGTGGTAAGCTCCCTCATTCTTTACGAGGCTGGAGAGATGGGATGAGTTGCCCGAGATGGCCAGAAAGTGTGCGTTCTACACTCTTGGATGCAAAGTCAACCAGTATGACACAGAAAGCTTGATGCGGCTGTTCCGGGAGCGCGGGTACGACATCGTGGACTTCGATTCCCGCGCTGACGTGTACTGCATCAACACCTGCACGGTCACGCAGGTAAGTGACAAGAAGTCCAGACAAGCGATACGTCGTGCGCGGAAGCAGAACCCTTTCGCAATCGTGGCTGTGGTGGGCTGCTACGCGCAGGCTGTGCCCGAGGAAGTGGCAGCCATCCCGGGGGTTGATGTCGTTGCCGGCACGCGCGAGAGGGGAGTTCTCGTAGACATGGTGGAAGAGGCCATGAAGGGAGAAGGCCCCATCGTCCGGGTGCGTGCGGGATCGCCCTGCGAGCCCTTTGAAGAACTCCCCATCGATGGGTTCGCCAGCAGAATCCGGGGGTTCGTCAAGGTTCAGGATGGATGCGACGAGTATTGCTCGTACTGCAAGGTGCCGTACGCGCGGGGGAAGTCGAGAAGCCGGCGCCTGGAAAACGTGCTCGCCGAGGTGGAGCGGCTTGTGGAGGCAGGGCACAAAGAGATCGTCATTACCGGGGTACACCTCGGTGCATATGGAAGGGACCTCGCCGAACTCCGCCCCGGTGTAGCTCCTGACCTTGCGTGGCTTGTGGAGAAGGTCCACGAGGTTCGAGGGGTCGGCCGCGTGAGGCTGAGTTCCGTGGAGCCTCTCGACGTGACTTGTGGCCTCATCCGCGTTGTCGCTGATCTTCCCAGGGTCGCCAAGCACTTCCACATTCCTCTCCAAAGCGGCGACGACGCGGTCCTTGCCAGGATGAACCGGAACTACCGGGCGAGCGACTATGAGCGCCTCGTCGGGCGAATTCGGGAAGCTGTGTCTCCGGTTGGAATCACCACCGACATCATGGTCGGGTTCCCTGGTGAGACTGACGAGATGTTCATGCGTTCGTATGAGTTTGCGAGGCGGGTCGGGTTTTCGAGGATGCACGTGTTTAAGTACTCACGCCGCCCGGGTACGTACGCAGCGCGCATGCCGGGGCAAGTGGATCCTGCCACAAAGCAGGCTCGAAGCGCAGAGATGATCGAACTTGGGCGCGAACTGGCGGAGGCGTTTCACCTGAGCCTCGTGGGCGGCCGCGAGGATGCGCTTGTGGAGGAATACGACCGGGACCGGGGCCTTGTGACAGGTCTCGGGAGCACTTATGTAAGGGTGGAGTTCCCTGGAACAGTGGACCTGGTGGGCGAGTTTGTTCCAGTGTCCATTGTCAGCGCCAGGAGCGATCTGGTCCAAGGGGAAAGAGTCGTGTCCGGCCAGGAAGGATTTGAGGCTCGGAGCGAGAAGTAATAAGCTTGGAGGTAGCAGTTAAAATGGGCGAAACGCAGTGCTTGTTCTGCAGGATCGCAAACCGGGAGGTGCCGTCAGACGTAGTCTACGAGGACGATGAAGTGATGGCATTCCGTGATATCAACCCGCAGGCGCCCGTGCACGTGCTGGTGATCCCAAGGCGCCACATCGACTCTATCGCAGAGGTATCAGAGAGCGACAGAGATCTGATGGGGCACGTGATGGTCACAGCTGTCAGGCTGGCCTCCAACCTTGGGGTGAGCGACGGCTTCAGGGTAGTCGTCAATGCTGGCGAGAAGGCAGGACAGAGTGTTTGGCACGTTCACGTGCACCTGCTAGGAGGCAGGGTTTTCAGTTGGCCTCCAGGCTAAAGCAGGCGCGGCAAGAAGCACGCGTAAGATTGACATTGGATTGTCTATTACGATATAATCGGGCATGGGTCTTTTGGGCAAGCGCCCGACGGGACTCCGCCACCACGTGTTGGTTGTCCAGGTCGCAGGCACCGTCCGTGGGAGATCCGTGGTAGCGGAGGGAGGGAGATCGAGTGTCGGAGGTACGCATTGGAAAAAACGAATCCCTCGATAGCGCGCTCCGCAGGTTCAAGCGAGAGTGCCAAAGGTCGGGCATTTTTTCTGAATTGAGAAAGCACGAGCATTATGAGAAGCCGAGCGTGCGACGGAAAAAGAAGTCGGAAGCCGCACGAAAGCGCAAGTTCCGGTAGTGACGCGAAGTTATGATGCCCGACCTTCGTCGGGCATCATTCGTCGGTGTGTCCAACTGAGTAACGAGGTATTACCTTATGCAATCATGAGCAACCCCAAGTAGAAGTCCACAGGTGTTCCCGGCTTCGGGTTGCCGGTGTTGCATTCGGATTCCCATTCGGAGGGGGAAAGCCTCTACCCGAGGTCTGACGGTCCTGACCTAAAGGTAGGGGGAAGCTAGGGTCGTAAGACCCGTCGGAAGGGGGGGTATTCCCACCTAGTACAATGGACTCCGAGAAGCAAGACGGATCTCGTGCCTTCGGCTAGGCACTATAGGAGACACTCGATCCTGCCTCCTCCCCACCTTCGGGCGAGTACCGTCAGGACTGGGGTGGGGCATGCCCCCCAAGTGGCAAGCGGGTGGTGTATTGACATGGCAAGACGGCACAGGCTTCTACTATCCCTGCTGGTGCTCGCGGTTGTGGCTGCCACGGACGTAGCGTTTACAGGCGTCTCGGCATCATCGCAGCTGTCTACGGACAAAGCCGTGTATCTTATCAGTGTAAGGGGGACCATCGAGCCGGGCCTCGCAGCATATGTGAAAAGAGGAATCGCAGAGGCTACCAGGATGGCAGCTAGCGCCATTATTCTTGAGATCGACACGTTCGGAGGGCGTGTGGACGCTGCGACCGAGATCCGCGACCTTGTCCTCGACTTACCCGTGCCTTCCATCGCCTTCGTGAAGGGGAGGGCGTGGTCTGCGGGCGCCCTCATAACCCTGGCGGCTGAGAAGATAGCGATGGTGCCCACAGCCAGCATCGGCGCGGCTGAGACAGTCCCGAAGGGCGAGAAGGAGATCTCTGCGCTGCGGGGCGAGTTTGAGGCGACGGCAGAGGCGAGAGGCCGGGATCCCGAGGTCGCTGGCGCTATGGTGGACGCTGACATAGTCATAAAGGGGCTGGTGGACGAGGGCAAGCTTCTCACGCTTACGGCGCAGAAAGCGCTCGACATCGGCTTCATCGATTATATCGCCAGGACCCGAAAGGACGCCCTCGAAAAGTGCGGCTTCTCGGGCGCGCGCATCGTGGAAGTGCCGCAGAACTGGGCTGAGAGAATTGCGCGCTTCCTGACGGAGCCGACCGTCAGCTCCATATTGCTCATCGTGGGTTTTCTAGGGCTCCTTTTCGAGGTGACGTCGCCGGGATGGGGAGTACCGGGTACGTCCGGAGTCATTGCCCTCGCCCTCTTCTTCTTCGGGAGGATGGTCGCAGGGCTCGCGGGCTGGGAGGTCGTGGGCCTTTTCATCCTGGGATTCCTTCTGCTTCTGGCTGAGGTGTTCCTCATTCCCGGGTTCGGCATTGCGGGCGTGAGCGGAATAGCAGCTATCTTCACCTCGCTTGTATTGAGTTTCAGAGATCTGCGAGAGGCCGGCTTCGTGATCTCGTTCTCTCTCGTTGCGACCGCGTTCATCGTTGTGATCGCCTTCAAGTACCTGGGGAAATCGATGGCGTTCGGTCGGGTTATACTCCGGGCCAGCCAGGGGCGGACGGAAGGGTACGTCGCCACGGAGGATCGGCAAGCGTACCTCGGCCGGGTGGGGACGGCGCTTACGGCGATGCGTCCAAGCGGCACGATCGTCATCGAAGGCGTGCGCCTGGACGCAGTGACTGAAGGCGATTTCATACAAAAGGGCGGCGCCGTCGAGGTTGTCAAGGTTGAGGGGCCGCGGCTTGTTGTAAGGCTACACGAGGAATAGTCTGGATCAGGTGGTTACGCGTAAATGTCTGCAGCTTTTTTCGGGGGTTGCCGGTGCTTGCATGAGGAGGCGTCGGAATTTGGCCACTTGCCTGCGGGCCAGGTTTCATCGAGGCGCCCCGCTGGGGGCGCCGTCCGACGAATGCAACACCGGCAACCGCGGGCAGCACTCGTATGATGAACACTAGCTTGTGTTTGTGGCTATCAGTTTAGCTTAAAGAGGAGGTTTCAAGAGTGGGAGTAGGTCTGGCAGTTCTCATGTTTCCGGTGCTTGTCATCGTCGCCCTTCTCGTTCTATTCAACTTCATCCCGGTAGGCTTGTGGATATCCGCATGGGCCGCCGGCGTTCACGTGGGGATCTTCACCCTGGTTGGAATGCGCCTGCGGCGGGTGCCGCCGGGAAGGATCGTCATGCCGCTCATCAAGGCGGTCAAAGCCGGCTTGCGCGTGAGCGTGGACAAGCTTGAAGCGCACTTCCTCGCCGGCGGGAACGTAGATCGGGTTGTGGACGCGCTCATCGCTGCCCAGAGGGCGGAGATCGCGCTTTCCTTCGAGCGAGCGTGCGCCATAGACCTCGCAGGCAGGAACGTGCTTGAGGCGGTGCAAATGAGCGTGAACCCCAAGGTGATCGAAACGCCTGTCGTGGCGGCGGTTGCGAAGGACGGCATAGAGCTCAAGGCGAAGGCGCGGGTCACGGTGAGGGCCAACATCGACAGGCTGGTGGGTGGCGCCGGGGAGGCCACCATCATCGCCAGGGTCGGCGAGGGCGTTGTTACGACTGTAGGGTCCGCGGAGAGTCACAAAGAAGTGCTTGAGAATCCCGACAAGATCTCCCGAACAGTGCTGAGCAAAGGTCTCGACGCGGGGACTGCGTTTGAGATCCTTTCCATTGACATCGCAGACGTGGACGTGGGAAGAAACATCGGCGCAAGGCTTCAGATGGACCAGGCCGAGGCCGACAAGAACATCGCCCAGGCGAAGGCTGCCGAGCGGAGGTTCGCGGCGCTCGCGCGCGAGCAGGAAATGAAGGCAATGGTCCAGGAAATGCGAGCCAAGGTTGTGCAGGCCGAGGCTGAAGTGCCGAGGGCCCTGGCGGAAGCGCTTCGCACGGGGAAGCTCGGTGTCATGGATTACTACCACCTCCAGAACGTCCTCGCAGACACCCGAATGCGGCAGACTATCGCAGGAACTGGTCAACCGCAGGAGCCTGTGGAAGGCCCTGGGGAGGAGAAAAAGTAATAACATGGATGCCATCTTCGGTCTGTTCTTCTTGCTATACCTCGCGGTGAGCGTGATCGCCGCGGTCTCGAAGGTGTTTCGGGCCAAGCCGCGGGGTGCGGGGGCTCCCTGGCCTGAAGTACCTCCATTGCGGGCGCCTGTCTCACCTGATGATGCGCGAGAGGCTCCTGTTACCACCGAGTGGTTGACCGAGGAAGGCCGCTCCGCGGAGTCGGTGCAGGACGCGGCGCCCGGCGCCGACGAGGCAGCCGGCGGCACGCCGATCGACGAGGACAATTGGCCGTCCACTGAGGGTGAGACCATGGAGGGTGAGAGCCTGCAGTGGGATAACCTGCAAGACCAGGAGGAGGAAGGGGCAGAACTCAGCCCGCCGGACGAGGCCGGCGGAACCGCCAGGATCGAGTGCTTGCCTGAGATGGCGATAGCCGGAGGGATGGTCGGTGAGTTCACGCGCCCGGAACTCGTTCGAGCAATTATCATGAGCGAGGTGCTGGGCCCTCCTCGGGTCTTTCGGCCTTGCCGCATGAGACCGTGACGGCGGTTTGCTTGAGAGCGGAGGCCCGTGCCGGTACTGTACGGGGCAGCGGCGGGATACAAGTGTAATAGCTGACTGTAGTAGCAAGGACCAGGCGTGCCCGGGATCTCCCGGGTGCGCGCTCTTTGTGGCAGAATCTAGGGGCAACTTGCCTTTGCCACGGGAATACATTTAGTAGTGCTGACAGTAATGATGGTTGTTTGCAGCCACTGATTGTCTGCAGCCGCTGCCATCGGTGCCCGCATGGCGGCGCAGGTGCGATGTTCTGGCGGGTCGGGGGGACCTTGAGTGCGGACTCCAGCGGGACGGAACAGGATAGACGGTGTACAGGAGAAGGTCGTTGACCTGTTCGAGATTCCAAAGCATGCCCTTCTAGACATACCCAGGGTGGTACTCGTGGGCAATGCTGAACTCGTGCTGGAAAACCACATGGGCATCCTTGAGTACAGGGAGGATAGGATCAGGGTGGCAACCGGGAGAGGAGAGATCACAGTGGAGGGGAAAGGCCTCTCCATCGCAAGGATCTTGAAACGCGAGATAGCCATCGAGGGACAGATCCGCCGCTTAGACCTCTGGCGCTAGCGAGCAGGGGGGCGCTTTAGCTTGGCCCTCGCTGAACTGTGGTCTTACTTCAAGGGGTATGTTATAATAAGGGTCAAGGGCGGAACCCTCGAGACCTTCATAAACACGGCTTCCGCCCGCGGGATAGACCTCTGGGGCATCACCAAGATAGATGACCGGTCGCTTGTAGTCAGGGTTTACCTGCGAGATCTGCCTGCGGCAGGCAGGGTATTGAAGGAAACAGGCTGTGGAGGCCGGGTTGAAAAGAAGGTAGGGGTTCCCTTCCTGATCATGAGGTTACTGAAGAGAAGAGGCCTCGCCGCCGGCGCGATCCTCTTTTCTGTGGCGCTCTACGCGCTGTCGTCCTTCGTATGGTTTGTTGATGTTTCGGGGCTTGAGAGGGCGGAGCCGGAGGCGGTCCTGGAATTCATGGCACGCGAGGGCGTGCGGCCCGGGGTGTTGAAACGCTCCATCAACCCTGGCGCGCTATCAAAAAGGATCCTGGCCGAGTTCCCTGAGTTCGCGTGGGCTGGAGTGCAGATCAGGGGCACAATGGTCAGCATCGAGATAGCGGAGAAGACTCTTCCCGAGGTGAAGCCGGGGGTAGTTGACGTGGTTGCGGCTGAGGACGCGCTCATCACGAACGTGATCGTGCTTTCGGGAGAGCCGGTTGTGAGCGAGGGCGAAACCGTCACCAAGGGCCAGACCCTTATCTCGGGGCTGATAATGCAACCCGGGACCGACCGACCTCGCCAGCCTGAGGTCGTCAACGCAAAAGGGATCGTCCTCGGGAGAGTCTGGCGCAGCCACCAGGAGATTGTGCCGCTTGTGCGGCAGATCGAGACTCCTACCGGCAGGGTGAAGAAAACCAGGCGCGTGGTGATGGGGAGGTTCAACTTCTGCATCGGGCCGAAGACTCCGCCATTTACCGCCTTCGTCAGGCAGGATAAGTCGTACTCCTTGCCGCTCGGCCACCTAATTAAGGCCCCGGTCAGGGTGGACGAAGCCATATACCGGGAGGTCGTACGTCGTACCGAGCTCGTAGACAAGGAAGCGGCCCTGGCAGGGTCGAAAGAGAAAGCGCGCAGGGCCCTTATGGAGCGGTTGCCCAAAGGCGCCCGCGTTCTTGATGAGCGCGAAGATGTGAAGTACTCTCAAGATAGGGCGCTGGTCTACACGTATACGGTTGAGACCGTCGAAGATATCGCCAAGGAACGGAGGGAAGAGCGGGAACTTGAACGTTCAGCCCATTGAGCGAGAAGAAAGAGTCCCACTTCGAGATATCCACGAAGCCATGGCGCTTTTTGGGAAGCGCGACGAAACGCTGCGTATTATCGAGAAAGAGCTTCGTGTTGTCATAACACCTCGCGGCGATGACATAGCCGTCGAGGGCGATCGTGCAAATGTAGAGAAGGCCCACCACGTACTCGCCCAGTTGCTCGAGATCGTTAGAGCGGGCCACCGCATCACGGCAGGGGATACCAGGTATGCCATTGACCTCGCCAGCGAGGGTCATGGGACAAGCCTGGTAGACGTGATGAACGATGTGGTGCAGGTGACCACGAGAGGCAAGAGAATATCCCCCAAGACCCTGGGCCAAAAGAGGTACATCGATGCCATGAGGAGATCAGGCATCGTGTTCGCCATTGGACCTGCTGGCACAGGTAAGACCTACCTCGCCATGGCAATGGCGATTGCTACGTTGAAGAACAAGGATGTTTCACGGATCGTCCTCACACGCCCTGTGGTCGAGGCCGGGGAGAAACTGGGGTTTCTCCCCGGTGACCTCCAGGAGAAGGTCGATCCGTATCTGCGCCCGCTGTACGATGCCATATACGACATAGTCGGGGTGGACACATTCCAGAGACACATGGAAAGGGGCATTATAGAGGTTGCTCCGCTTGCTTATATGCGCGGGCGAACTCTGGACGATTCCTTCATTATCCTCGATGAGGCGCAGAACACCACGCACGAGCAGATGAAGATGTTCCTAACCCGAATGGGCTTTGGCTCGAAGGTAGTCGTAACGGGCGACCTCACACAGATAGACCTTCCCAGCCGTAAGTTCTCCGGCCTTGAGGAGGTGCAGCACATCCTTCGTGGTGTCGAGGGGGTTGAGTTTATCTACCTCACCGACAGGGATGTGATCCGGCACGAACTTGTTCAAAGGGTCATCAGGGCTTATGAGAAGTATGAAAGCGAGAAGGCGGACTCATAGGGAGGCGCTTTGCGTGCCTGCTCTGGTAACAAGACCCGTAGCCAAGGCGATGTCGGGGGGAACCGAGAGAAGGCCAGGGTTGCTTGGTGATCCTGCGCTTCATCGTGCGCTTGTGACCACGTGCGTAGTCATCATCCTCGTCTCAATCCTCGTGACGGTGCTCGTCCCGAGGCGGGTCGATCTGCAAGAGGGCCAACCCGCCAAGATCGATATCCAGGCGTCGCGCGACATCATCAACCGGCCCGCCACTGACCGGCTTCGCGAGGAGGCCGCCAGGGAGGCAATCAAGGAGGCCAACGCCTCACCTGCTAACTATGATATCAGTCTGGCCGCAAGCATCAACGCCGAGGACACCATAGATCTCATATTCGACGCCCTCGCTGAGGAACGACGCAAGATCGGCATCTGGCAGCAGGGGGATGGGCAGGGCGCCGCAGAGCGCATTCTTGCTGCTGCTTCTTCGGGGTTAAAGGAACGGGCGCAGAGGGATTTCGGCACGAAGCTGTCTGCCGAAACCATTACCACGCTCATGGGCCTATCCCACGAGGACTTCTCTCGCGCCAGGACAAGCGCAAAGGCGATAGCCGGGCGGATAATGCGCGAGCTTCGCGTTAGCAGGGAAACGCTCGATACCGCCACGAAGCAGGCTTCCGACAACGTTGCGGCCCTTGGGTTGCCTGGCGCCGTTACTAAAGCGCTCACCCAGATCGTAACGAGTCAAATAAGTCCTAACCTCGTCCTCAACCCGGGCAAGGTGGAACGGGCTCGCGAGGCCGCCGTCCGGGAGGTCAAGCCAGTCATGATCCTCAAGGGGCAGGCGATTATAAGGCGAGGGGAGATCGCCACCGGGGATCACATAGCAATCTTGCAAGACTTGGGGCTTCTCGCCCCCCGCTTCGAGCCGCTCATAGTCACGGCTATCGTTATGCTGGTGGTAATCCTTGTTTCCGTTATTGGGGTCTACCTCTATCTGCATCGGCGGGATATTCTCCTTGACGCCAAGCTTCTGCTCCTGTTGGGCACGGTCGTTGTGATGATCGCGTTCGCCGCTGCGGTGATATGCGCTATCCCATGGCCAGGCGCGGGCTTTCTCGTGCCTGTTAGCCTTGGTACGATGCTCATTGCGATATTGCTCGACCCCAAGCTCTCGGCACTAACCGCGGCCGTGTTCGGCGTGCTGACCGGCATCGTTGGCGGGGGGTCGCTCGCGCTCGCCATTACAGCCACCCTATCGGGCCTTGCCGGCACTTTTTGCGTCACCAGGATATCGGAGCGCTCGGACTTGATGCGGGCCGGCGCCGTGGTCGGCGCCGCAAACGCCATAATCATCGCGGCGGTCGGTCCTACAACGGGAGACCCGGCAGTCTTGCGCCTCTGGTATCTCGGGATTGTCAACGGGGTACTGTCCACGGTGGTCACTATCGGCTTTCTGCCGTTCTTCGAAAACTTATTCCGAATAACAACGCCGGTCAAGCTGCTAGAACTCTCGAATCCTACCCAGACGCTACTCAGGAAGCTCCTCGTCGAAGCTCCGGGGACTTACCATCACAGCATAATCGTAGGCAACCTGGCTGAGGCTGCGGCTGAGGCTGTGGGAGCAGATTCGCTGCTCGTGCGTGTGGGAGCTTACTATCACGACGTGGGAAAAATGAAGAGACCTTATTTCTTTGTAGAGAACCAGCTCATGCAGGACAACCCGCACGACAAACTTGCTCCTACCTTGAGCACTCTCGTCATCACGTCTCATGTGAAAGACGGCGTGGAAATGGCTCTTCGCCATAACCTCCCCCAGGCTATAGTTGACATCATCAAAGAACACCACGGGACCAGCCTTGTGCCGTATTTTTACCACAAGGCCACAGAGGGCGGCAAGGAGGAGACCATTGACGAGGAGGATTTCCGCTACCCTGGGCCCAAGCCTCAGACTAAAGAGGCCGCTATAGTCATGCTCGCGGATTCTGTGGAGGCGGCGGTGCGTTCGCTGGCGAGGCCGACGCCCGGCCGTATTGAAGGGCTGGTCCGGAAGATAATAAAGGAAAGGCTGGCTGACGGCCAGTTTGACGAGTGCAACCTGACGCTCAAGGACCTCGACGGGGTCGCGCGGGCTTTCGTGCGGGTCTTGACTGGAGTGTTCCATTCCAGGATAGAATACCCCGATGTGACGCTTAAGGACCTCGAGGCGAAACGCGCCTGATCCGCGGTCGGGGTTGACGGTGTTTGCATGCCGGGGACGGCGCTCCCATTATGGCAAGCACCGGTAACCCCTCCGCAAGTGGGGAGCATTTCTGAACTCTTACTTTGGACGGTCCTGTGAGGGTCGAAGGAGGTTATACCCGTGCCCGTCGAAATTGCGAATTTGCAGGAGAAAGTCGAAGTCCCCGCCGGGATGTTCACGGCCCTGGATGATGTCGTCAGGGCCGGGCTTGTGCATGAGGGGCTGGATCCGTCGGCGGTTGAGGTCAGCATCGCTCTGGTCGATGATGAACGCATCCGCGAACTCAACAGCAGGTACCGAGGGGTTGCCTCGGCTACGGATGTCTTGTCGTTTACCATGGATAACTGCGACGCGCCCGGAGAACCCGCGCTTCTCGGCGATGTAGTGATCTCGCTGGAGACGGCTTCCCGCGAGATGCGCAACTCAGGGGAGCTTCTGTCCCGCACCGTGCTGCTGGCTGTTCACGGCCTTTTGCACCTACTTGGCTATGATCACGAAACCGACGAGGACGCAGAAGAAATGCAGGCACACGAAAGCGATATTCTGGCAAAGATTGCCTTGCGTGGTGATGGGGAGTGATGCCGGGTGAAAACGAGATCTCTTTCTGAAAGCTTCAAGTGCGCTGTGGGGGGCGTGCGACATGTGCTTTATACTGAACGGAACATGCGCATCCACTTCCTTGCCGCCGCCCTTGTGCTCGTCACCGCGGCCCTGCTAAAGGTCGCTCTAGTTGAGCTTGCATGCCTCGTTATCGCCATCTCCCTGGTGCTCATATCCGAACTCGCCAATACCGCGCTCGAACTTGTCTGCGACATGGTGTGCTCTACCCGGGAGATGCGCGTCAAAAGCGTAAAGGACATCGGCGCGGGGGCTGTGCTGGTCAGCGCAACCTCGGCTGCGGTGGTCGGAATCGCAGTGCTCGGGCCCAAGCTTGCGACCGTCGCCCGCGCGTTGCTAGGTCACATCTAGTTAGGTCCCTATGGTTCCAGCACCCTGCGCGCTCCGATGTACTTCGGACCGTAGTTCGGGTCGTCCAGATCTATCACGGCGACCCCTTTCGTTTTCGACCCCGACTGGATGACTTTGCTGTTGCCGATGTAGATTCCTACATGCGAGGCTCCGGCGGCATACGTCGAGTAAAAAACCAGGTCGCCCGGAATAAGGCCTAGGCGGTCGACGCTGGTGCCGACTTTGTACTGCTCCGACGCATCCCGCGGGAGTGCTACGCCATTTACATAAAACACGGTGTGCACGAACCCCGAGCAGTCAACCCCGTCGGTGCTCATGCCGCCCCAGAGGTAGGGGGTACCGACAAGCTGCATTGCCGTGTCGATGATGTCCTGTACCCGTCGCCTCGGGGGCACGCCATCCCTGTCGTACACCGCGACAGCTTCCTCGCGGACGTAGCCGGTGCTACCGTCTGGAAGAGCCACATGCACGAAGCTACCGGTCCTACCCAGGGCGGCAAACCGCGCTCCGATGGTCACCTGCATCACGGTGGGACTCTCCATGTGCATCCCGCTGTAAACTGCAGTTCGTGCTACTCGTACCGCCGCAAGTTGGCGGGCCGCAGCGAAAGCCCCCGCTTTGGCTGCGGGGACGAGGTGCGAAGTCCTGATCCAGCCGTGGTAATCACCTTGCGCCGGGATAACCACCCCGGACCAGTCGCCCACGTGTTCCACCACGCGAACAGCAGTCCCGAGGTGTGCCTGGGTGACCCTCTCCGCGCCGTCGCCGGGTTGCGCCCTGACGTCCACTGTGCCGGCCTTGACAAACCACAGGTCGGACCGGGCCGCGTACGTCACCCCTTGCGGCATAGTTGAGACCAGTATGACAGCCGACAACAGTATGACAGCGCAAACAGAAAGCACCATAGGGAAGTGCGCCATTTGAACTCCCCCTTCGCGCAACTGTCGCCCAAGTCTTTTATACGCCGTGAAGGCCCCGGTTCCTCCACTTGCGAGCCCTGGACGTTTGTGGAACCTGGAAGAGGTTTCTGCTATAATGAGAGCGAACTAAGTCAAGGAGGCTCAAGCCATGCGAGAGTCTTCCGGGGCGGGGATGAGGACGCTCACCGCTGTCCTTGTCGTCCTTATGGCGGTGAACGTGGCGATGCTGGCCCGGGCGCTTGAGATCCTCAGGTTCCCAGGGGAAATCACGGACACCGAGATAGTGCGTGGCGGGGCGAGGGCGCTCGCCGCCTACTACGAGCAGGTCTGCGCCAGTTCCGGTCTTTCCAGGAACTCAGCAGTAAGGGATGCCCTTGCCAAGTTCAAGTTCGAGATTGAGCAGGCCGTAAGCAGCGAGGAGATCTCACGTGCTATCGGCACACACGGCAGGGCTGTACAAGACGTGATTGCGCGCGAGGAGGAGAACCAGCGGAGGGAAGCTGTGCTCTGGGTCGTAAACCAGGACGAGGCGATAAAGCAAGTCAGCGGGAAGGTTGTCGTCACTGTGGCGCGCAGCAAGGATGGACAGATTATCGTTGAGAGCAGGGAACCTGTCCTTTCCGAGGCTACAGTTGCAAGGCTCCGAAGCGATCCCTCTCTCGCGAAGCTGGCTTCGCCTGTGGAAATCGAGATCTCGGGCGGCAAGGCGTCCCTCATCGCTCCTCGAACGATGCATGATGCGCTCAGGCTCCTGCAGGCCGAAGCAGACAACCTGCGTGCTGCCCTCGACAGCCTTCGACGAACGGCAGGCTACAGCCAACTTGAAGGCCCGGGTATTGTCGTCACGGTATACGATGCCCCCGGCGGATACTCGAGGGAAGATGTGGTCCAGGAGAAGGACATCAGGGATATGGTGAACGAGCTGTTCGCCGCGGGCGCGATGGGCGTGGAGGTCGGAGGTCAGCGGCTCGTTGCCACGTCGTCCATCAGGAGCGCGGGCCCGCTGCTGCTCATAAACCAGCAGCCCATCACGGTGAACCCTGTTGTCATCCGTGCTGTGGGCGATCCCGCCGTTCTCGAGAGCAGCCTTGGGCTTGTCATCAACAGCCTGAAGCCGTGGGGCATACGCGTGGAGGTGGAGAGAAAGGATAATGTTGCGCTTGGCGCTTTCCGAAAGGAGGGCCTCTGAGGGTTGTCCCTCCACCACAAGGATCGCTTGCTGAGGCTGATCTTCATCTGCGCCGGTATTGTGCTGGCGCTTGATACTATAGCGTTTGCCCGCAGGATGTCGCTTTTCCGGCTGCCGGGAGAGATGGACGACATCGAAATGGTGAGGCGCGGTGGTTATGCGGTCGCGTCGGAGCTTAGAAGATCCGCGCGGGAGGCCGGGGTCAGTGGGGATTCCGCTGTCAGCGATGCGTTATCGTCCCTCGATACCGCGCTTGGCCTCGCTGCGAGCCCTGCGGACGTCGCGCGGGCACTGTCTTGTGAGGCCAGAAACGTAGAGGAGGCCATAGCAGCGGCCCGCACAGGTGCGGTCGGCCCTGCCGGAGACGGGGAAGAGGGAACCTTGCGGGAGCGAATCAGAGAGCTTCAAGAGGAGATCCGGGCACTCCAGGACGAACTCACTGTTATTAGAGAAAGAGCCGGTGTGGCAGAGCTCAGGGGGCCCGGGATGATCGTGCATGCCTACGACGCCCGTAACGGTTACCAGAGCCGCGAGATCGTCCATGAGAGAGACATTAAGGACATCTTGAACCTGCTTTTCTATGCCGGTGCTAGGGGAGCGGAGGTTGGCGGACAGCGTATCGTAGCCCAGTCATCGATCCGCTGCGCCGGTCCGGTGCTCCTCGTGAACCAGCAACTTGTCCCGGTAAACCCTGTGGTTATCAAGGCCGTCGGCGACCCGGATGCCCTCAAGCGCGCCCTGACAGAGGTAGAGGGCAGGTTCGAGCGCGATGGGAAAAGGCTGGAGATAAAGGTACAAGCGCTCGTAACGCTTGCGGCCTTCAGCAAGGGCCGCACGTAAAATCGGCGATGAGCCCAGGTCAAGTACGCATAGTCGGTACGCGTAAGCACCCCCGCCCCGTCATGCAATCACCGGCAACCCCGACAAAATGAGGAAGATCTCTGAGCCCTAGCTTAGCCACGGAGGGATACAGATGGACTTTTCTAGCTTGATTGAGCTTGCGAAGAGCGCCAGGAAGCATGCTTACGCGCCGTACTCGCACTTTCCGGTGGGGGCAGCGCTTCTCGGCAAGTCCGGGCGCGTTTATACAGGCTGCAACGTCGAGAACGCGTCTCATCCCGCCGGCATCTGCGCTGAACGGTGCGCGGTGGCGAAGGCCGTCTCTGAAGGGGAAAGAGAGTTTCTCGCTGTCGCTATCGTTGCCGACTCTTCCGGGCCCTGCGCTCCTTGCGGGATATGCAGGCAGGTGCTCGTGGAGTTCGGCCCTAATATGCAAGTAGTGATGTCGAACCTCAAGGGTGATGTCAGGACGCTCAACGCATCCCAGTTGTTGCCGGGCGCGTTCGGGGCAAGAGATCTGTCCCATGCGGGGGAAGGGGGACCCGGCGAGGAGTGAAGGTCGCTGACTTCGACTACTACCTACCGCGGGTGTTGATAGCGCAGGAACCATCGGAGCGGCGGGATGAGTCCCGCCTAATGGTTGTGCCGAGAAGCGGCGCAATAGAGCACAGGATGTTTCGTGACCTTGTGGATTACCTGGACCGCCGCGATGCGCTCGTTCTAAATGATACCCGGGTCATGAGGGCGCGCCTTCTGGGGAGCCGCGAGGGAACAGGCGGAAAGGTTGAAGTGCTTCTCCTCTCGAAGACCCCCGATTCTGACCACAATGACTGGGAGGTGCTGGCAAGGCCTGGCAAGAGGGCGCAGCCCGGGACGAGGCTCGTTTTCGGAGCGGGGCTTTCGGGTGAGGTGGTCGGGGCAACGTCGTACGGAGGAAGGATCGTAAGATTCTCCAGCGAGGGAGACTTCGACCGCACTGTGGAGGAGATAGGACGCGTACCTCTCCCACCTTACATCAAGAGGGAGCTGGCCGACCCGGACCGCTACCAGACGGTCTACGCGACAAAGCGCGGTTCTGCAGCAGCTCCTACTGCTGGCCTTCACTTCACGCCGGACCTCCTGCGCTCCATTGCGGAGAAGGGGACGGCTATCGTCACCATTACGCTCCATGTCGGCCTTGGCACCTTCAGACCGGTGAAGGTGGAGACTGTGGAAGAGCATGAAATGCATGCCGAGCACTTCACTGTGAGCGAGGAGGCGGCGGAGGCAGTAAACCGTGTCAAGGCCGGAGGCGGACGGGTGGTCGCGGTAGGGACGACGACCGTGAGGACGCTGGAATCCCTGCCGATCGCGGACGACGGTAGGATATGCGCGGCTACCGGGTGGACGAGTAAGTTCATCTACCCGGGATACCGGTTCCGGGTGGTAGACGCTCTCGTAACGAACTTCCACCTCCCCAGGTCCACTCTTCTCATGCTCGTGTGCGCCTTCGGCGGCTACGAACGGGTGCTCTCAGCCTACAGACTCGCCGTGAAGGAGAGATACAGGTTCTTCAGCTTTGGCGACGCGATGCTCCTCTTCTGACATCGGTGCAAACCGGGGGAGTCTCGAGTCGGATGAGAGGGCTGACTGGGTCATCGGAAAGGAGAACTGTCTGTGGCTGTCAGTTTTAGTATCGTGGCGGAGGCGCCTTCGGGGAACGCCCGCGCGGGCGAGCTCGTTACGACGCACGGGGTTGTCAAGACCCCCGTGTTTATGCCCGTGGGCACTCAGGGCACGGTAAAGGGCCTCTCGCCCGGCGAACTTCTTGAGATTGGCGCGGAGATGGTGCTCGCCAACACTTACCACCTTTATTTACGTCCGGGGCACGATACAGTGCGTGAGGCCGGCGGCTTGCATGCCTTTATGAACTGGCACCGCGGCATACTTACGGACAGCGGCGGCTTTCAGGTGGCAAGCCTGTCGGATCTGAGGGAGATCACCGACGAGGGGGTACGATTCAGGTCCCACATCGATGGCTCGAAGCACTTCCTGTCACCAGAGATCGCCACCCGCGTCCAGGAGGACCTTGGAGCCGATATCGCTATGGCCTTCGACGAGTGCGTGTGTTACCCTTCTGACTACGAATACGTGAAGGCCGCGACGAGGCGGACCACAACGTGGGCCAGGCGGTGCAAGGAAGCTCACACGCGGGATGACCAGTCACTCTTCGGCATAGTGCAGGGCGGGGTGTTCCCGGACCTCAGGGAAGAGAGCGCGAAGGCCCTCGCGGACATGGATTTCCCCGGCTATGGCATTGGCGGCTTGTCCGTTGGCGAGCCGAAAGACCTGATGCTTGAGGCGCTCGAGCACGCCATTGCGCATATCCCGAAGGATAAGCCAAGGTACCTTATGGGGGTTGGCACGCCGTGGGGCTTCGTGGAGGGGGTCAGCCGGGGAGTTGACATGTTTGATTGCGTGCTGCCGACGCGCATCGCAAGGCACGGCTCGGCTTTCACAAGCGAGGGGAGGATCATCGTGCGCGACGCTGCATATGCCCGCGACTTTTCTCCCCTCGACTCCCACTGCGATTGCACGGTTTGCCTGAACTACTCCCGCGCGTACATCCGCCACCTGCTTAAATGCTCGGAGATGCTGGGGATGAGGCTCTTGTCTTACCATAACCTGTACTTCCTCATCGGGTTCATGCGGCGGATCCGGGCGTCCATCATCGCCGGGACTTTCGGTAGGGACAGGCAGGACTTTCTCGAGCTCTGTGGAACTAGAGGCAAAGACTGATAATAAGAACCAGAGGTGAAGCAAATGCCTGCACAACAAGGATCTCTTGTCTCAAGCCTCCTCATGTTTGGGTTGATGTTCGTAGTGTTCTACTTTCTGCTCATCAGACCACAGCAGATCCAGCAGAAGAAGCGGCGCGAAATGCTGAATTCGCTGCGCAAGGGCAACCATGTCATCACAGTCGGCGGTATATACGCGCAGATTGTTGACGTCAAAGAAGACTCGCTGATACTTGAAATCGCCGATAAGGTGCGCATAAAGACTACTCGTGCTGCCATCGGCGCCGTGCTTGGCAAGGGCGAGGCTGCAAAGGACAAGGAGCCCGAGCTTGCGAACCAGTAGTCGGCGGGCTCGGAGCTGACCTGTGTAGTCTCGTCGGGATGAGGTATGCGTTGGGGGAGGGAAGGCCTGTGTTGCGAAGGCTGTCTACTTTGCTTGCTTTGGTTCTTGTACTCGCTCTAGCCCTTCCTGCACTTGCAGACGATAAGAAAGGAGCCGAGGAAATCGCGACGCGGTACGTGGTAGCCTT
>JBFMGS010000002.1:58931-101220 GCA_040752635.1 Bacillota bacterium | reverse complement strand
AATAAATGGCAGACCGTTTTGCGTGGTATCACTGCAGGTTTCTGGAACGCCTGAAGGAAGTTTGGAGATCTTTGTCGAAAAGACCGTAAAAGGAGCATATGAGCCAAACCTGATTGGAGGAACCAGACATGGTTGACGTTCTCATTAAGGGCGGCCCTGTCATGATACCGCTGCTTCTGTGCTCAGTCTTAGCTCTGGCTGTTGCTTTCGAACGTATCCTGTACCTGCTCCGAACCTCGCAAGATCCCGAGCGAGCGCTCAGGCTCATCTCCATTGCGGTCGAGCGCAACCGGATGGCGGATGCTATCACCGCAGTGCAGAGGCTGAAAGGGCAGATCGGATCGCTCGCAGCCGCGGCGCTTACGAACGCCAGCCGTCCGAGGGCAGAGCTCGAAGCCGAGATTCGAGCCGCAGGTGACCGCGAGGTGTTTCTTCTCGAGAATCACCTCCCGATACTCGACATGGTAGTTACAGTCGCGCCTCTGCTCGGGCTGCTCGGCACCGTGCTCGGCCTCATCAAGAACTTCCGCGTTCTAGCTGAGACTCCGCAACTGCTTGAGGCGGGCGCGCTTTCAGCGGGCATAGCCGAAGCTCTCATCACGACGGCAGCGGGGCTCACCATTGCTGCACCAGCATTTGTCCTCCACGTGTATATAACGAGCCTCATAGACAGGCGAATCCTTGAGATGGGTGAGTTCGGGTCGAGCCTGGTGAACCTCCTTTCGGAAGGGGTGAGGGAGGGTGAACTTCCGCAGAAGCAACCGCAAAAGGCCTCGGGTTGAGATAATACCGATGGTAGACGTGATGACCTTCCTCATCGTGTTCTTCATGCTCTTTACGACATTTCGCACCAATCCCGCCGGCCTCAGCATCAGGCTGCCTAGGGCGGCCACCGCAACCCCCCAGGAAGGCACGAGGATAGTGGTGGCGATAGATAGGTCCGGCGAGCTATACTTGAACGACCGGAAGACGACGCTTGCAAAGCTGAAAGCGGATATCGAAGACCGCATCCAAAAGGACCCCAACGAAGTCGTGATTATAAGAGCCGACAGTGTTACGAAGTACTCCAGGCTCGTTGAGGTCATGGACGCAGCTCGGCTGGCAGGCGCGACGCGTCTTGCTCTCGCTGCCGAGAAGCAGAGGTAATGCAAGTGCCGGGCAGAGATCGACCTGCATACGACAGGGGGTGGAGAGGATGAAGCGCCGGAACGAAAGGTCCCGTATGGGGGTATCGATCGTAGCGTCGCTCTTGATACATGCTGCGGCGATCCTCCTCATCCCGGTGGCGCTTCCAGGCACCGCCGTCATCTATCCCATATATCCCATAGAATTCGGCGAGATAGCGCAGACGCTCGAGACGCCGAGAGAGGGAAGCCCGGAGGGGAACGTCTCCAGTGCGCCCGAGCCGAAGGCGCGGGCGAGTCAAGCGAAGGGCAGCCAGACCGGGCCGGAAACCAGTGTAACCGTAAAGCCGGCGACGGCTTCTAAAGATCAGCCGAAGCCTGCGCCCAAACCCGCGCCCCGGCCTGAACCCGAACCGGCGCCGAAGCCTGCGCCAAAACAGCAGCCCAAGCCCGAACCGGAACCTGTGCCGGCACCGAAAACAGCAGGAGAGCAGGCAAAACCCGAACCGAAGCCCAAGCCGCAGGGGCAACCCCCGACGCCAAGACCGGGCCCGCAATCTGGACCCAAGGAGACGCCGCCCGGTCCTGCAACCGGTTCGACAGGGCCTGCATCATCGGTGCAGGCTGAAGAAAAGGTACTGACCGCCAAGTCCAATGAGACGGCCCCTGTTCCGTCCAGCGGGAATCGGCTTGCTGCCAGTGAGCCTGCCGCCGCTGCTGGAAGCAGCCCCGGCACGGGCGAGGCTCAACCGGGCCCTGCATCCGGAAGGTCCCAGGAAAGCCGGGAAGCGCTATCAGGGGCGGGAGAAGCCAGAACCCCGACCTCGATCGGCGCCGGGGTCGGGCACGAACCTGCCGGGCCTTCAGGGCCAGGGACTTCTGAACCTGCTAAACCTGTCGTGCCGCCAAAGCCCCGCGGGGAGGAATTCGGCACGGGGCAATCCTTGGTTCTTTCGGGTGTGCCTCCCGTCTACCCGAAGAACCCTTTGAACGAAGGGGTCGAGGGTGTCGTTGGACTGGCGGTCACGGTCGATTCCGCGGGCAACGTGAGCGAGGCCCTGATTGTCTCGGGATCAGGGGACTCGCGCCTCGATGAACAGGCCATGAGGGCTGTCTTGCGGGGTTGGCGGTTCCAGGCCATAGGTTGGCCCTATCGCCTGTCGGTGCGTATAGCTTTCCGCAAGAAATCAGTGGAGGTCACCTTCTGGGGGGTGACCGTACTTGGGGACTGAATCGGCCAAACGCGTCGGTGATGCCACAAGGGCATCCCGAGCTTCTTTCCAGGGGGTGAGACGGTGTCCGGCCTCACAACACGGCGCTCGCGGGTCTCTCTTGTGCTGGCGGCGGCTGCGATAGCGGTGTTAGCCGCCAGCATGGCAGCTTCAGGTCAGGGTTCGACCGAAGCGGGGGATAGCCCCAATCTCGAGGTCCGTAACCACTACATAAAGATATTCGTCAATAGAACGGACGACGCGACTGCAAGGTATGCTGTGGATTCCACAGGCGGTGATCCGTTGAACCCCGGGGATGACAACAAGCCCCTCGTATACGGGCATCCTCGGCCCTGGACGTCGTATACCACCATCAGGGTGGATGGAGTGGACTACGTTTTCGGCGGCAAGACCGAGCGGCGGGCAGGCAAAGGAGCAAACTACGGGGTCAGGGTTTCCGGGCCGGAGCTTTCAGGCAGGGAGAGCATTGTCGCAACATGGAGGTTCGGCGACATCGAGGTCTCCCAGGTGCTCTCAATTGTAAGAAGCACAACGACCGGGCTCCACGACACCGCCAGGATCACGTACATCGTGACAAACCAGGGGCCGGTGGAGCACGCCGTAGGGGCTCGCGTCATGCTCGATACGATGCTCGGCGCAAACGATGGAGCTCCCTTCAGGGCGAAGGACAAGGCGATCCTCTCTGACATGGCTTTTGGCTCCAGCGATATGCCCCACTTCTGGCAGGCTTTTGATTCGCTTTCGAGCCCGTCAGTGACAAGCCAGGGCACGCTCGCGGGAGCAGATGCCACGCCGCCTGACCGGGTGATAGTCACCAACTGGGGGAGCCTCGCGGACGGAGTGTGGGATGTGGACTTTGTGCCCGGGCGCGACTTTACGCGAGCGGGTGAGTACGAACTCGATAGCGCGATTGCCCTTTACTGGGATCCTGCGCCCCTCGCGCCCGGTGATTCAAGGGAATACACTACCCTCTACGGGATGGGGGGTATCAGCATTGCTCCAGGCGTGCTGTCTATTGGCGTGACCTCGCCTGCCGAGGTCACATGCGGCAAGGACAGGCCCGCGACTTTCCCTATAGTGGCATACGTGGAGAACAGCGGGCCGACAGTCGCCCTGAACGTGCGGATTGCCTTGGAGTTGCCGGGCGGACTGACGCTTGTGTCGGGCAAGCAGGGGTCAAGCGTGCTGGGCGACCTGGCGCCAGGCCAGACAGCACAGGTAGCGTGGGAGGTCGCGCCGGAGGTACGGGATCAGGCTGAATTCAGGTATTCCGTGGCGGTCGAGGCTGAGAACGCCGAGCGCAACCAGGTGCACCGCACGGTTCGGGTTCTTGCTCCACCCAAGCTTGCCGTGAAGATCCAGGCACCGCCGGGATTTGCGGTGAGAGGCGACGAGTACGACCCATACCCGCTTAAGCTGAAGGCCATCATCAAGAACATGGGCGGCGCGCCGGCCTACGGTGTCAAGACGACGCTTGCTCTCAGCCAGGGGCTTGGGCTTGCGCCTCGCGAAAAGGCATCCAAGTTCCCCGGGCAGGTGGCACCTGGTGAAACCTGTGAGATGCTATGGCAGGTAGTACCCACCGGCGAAATCGGGAGTTTCGACTACATGGTGAAGGTGACATCCCGCAGCACGGAAGACACGTTTGCCTCCGCCGAGGTGCGCGTGCCGGAGCTTTTATCGAGGGTGCTGGTAGTCGCGCCGGCCGTGCCCCTTAAGTCGGGGCAGTTCTTCACCGTCGAGGTGCTTGCGAGAAATCTCAAAGGCCTGCAGGAAGCGATGTTCGACCTTCGTTTCGACGCATTGGTGCTTGAAGCCATCTCGGTGTCCAGAGGGACTGTATTCGTGGAGGAAATGGCGATGCCATACTGGAGGGAAGGGGTGATTGACAACTCGTCGGGGCTCATAGGAGGCGTGGGCGGGCGCCTTACAAAACGCCAGGATGTTTCCGGCGTGCTTGCGTACATCAGCTTTAGGGCGAAAGCTCCAGGCGAGTGCCGTATCGCACTGGAAAACGTATTGCTCAAGGGAGATCCTGTCCCAGCCATTAGTAGCTCGTTGGGTCATGCGACCGTGACAGTAGTCGAATAGAATACCGCGGGCCTTTGGCCCGTGCTGCTTGGAGGGAGAGAAATGAAAAGGAATCGGCTGCCCGCACAACTTGTTTGCGTTATCCTGGCGCTCGTCATGGCCCTTGCCGTACCCTGCGCCGGCTTCGCTGCAGAGATCAAAGACGTGCCCAAAGATCATTGGGCATACCAGGCTGTAAAACTCCTGGTCGAAAAGGGCTACCTTGCGGTCTACGGCGATGGAACCTTCCAAGGGACAAAGCCGGTGGACAGGTACACTCTGGCAGTTGTGATAGCGAAGATACTGAAAGAGATAGAGACAGGCAGAGCAGGCACGACTCCGGAGGACGTAGAACTCCTTCGCAAGCTCTCCGGCGAGTTCCGCGCGGAGCTTGTAGCGGTCTCCAATGACATGAACATTTTCAAGAAATCCCTCGATGAGCAAGGTAAGGCTCAAGCTGTGATGAGGGAGGATCTCGCGAGGCTTACTTTCACACAGCGGCAGATGAAGTCCGAGGTGGAGAAGATGATCGCGGATATCGCTGCCGCCACGCAGAAAGCTGTGGCCGAGGCCGGCGCGAAAGCGGACGAAGCTGATAGGAAGCTTGGGACGAGAATAGATGCACTTGCGACAAAGATAGACGCGAACGAAAGAAGCATAACCGAGGCTAGGGCCAAGGCCGAGGAGGCTGATAGGAAGCTTGCGTCACGGATAGACGAGAATGAAGACCGTATCGGTCGGCTTGCCGACAATGTCAGCAAGGGCTTCCAGAATACAGCGTCCTCCTTGAAAGACCTCGCTGCTCAAATGGATGCCGCCGATGGCAAGCTTTCCTCGCGGCTTGACGCTCATGATGCAGGAATCACTCAGTTGAACAAGGACTTGAGCGCGGCTACCTTGCGCCTTGACACGGTAGAACCGCAGGTCGAGTTCCTCAAGAACGGCCTTGCGGCCGCCAAAGAAGATTTTGCAAAGGGTCTTGACGCGCTCAAGGAAGACCTCGGAACTGCAAAAGGCGATATTCTCACACTCAGAAAGGGTCTTGGAGGCCTCGCTACCACGGTTGATGCTCTGTCCGCCAGGGTTGATGCGAAAGATGAGAAGCTAGAAAAGGACCTTGATGCCCTGACTGTGAGAACTGGTAGCCTTGAGAGGGGATTGGCCGCCCTGACTGGGAGGACTGTCAGCCTTGAGGAGGGATTGGCCGCTCTAACCGCTAGGACTCTTAGCCTCGAACAGGGGCTCGCCGCCCAAAACGCGAAAACACTTAGTCTCGAGCAAGGGCTCGCCGCTCAGGATGCGAAGGCACTCAGTCTCGAACAGGGGCTGACGGCTGAGCGCGCTGCCAGGATTTCCATGGACAATTCTCTTGAGAGCGCGCTTACGAACCTGGCCTCCGACCTTGCCGCCCACAAGGCGCAAACCGCGAAGGACATCGAGTCCTTGCGTAAAGAGAACGGACTTCTAAAAGTGCTCCTGGGCGTTGTTGCTGTGCTCGGTCTCGTGATTAAGTGAGCAAGTGGCAGGTGTCGTTCATAAAGAGAACCCTCGGGGGTTCCCCGGGTGAGTAGGACACCCCGCTCAAGCTCGCGTTGGCGAGATCGATGCGCAGGCGACCTTCCGCTCCTAGACCGAGCGCATGGCAAAGAAGCAGTTTGACAGGGCCTGCATGGCTCACGATGCAGATAGACGAGTCGGGGTGGGCCTGCACAAGCTGTAAGACCCTTGGAACAACCCTGTCCCTGAGCTGGGCGTACGATTCGCCCCCTGGGATGGGGTTGTTCACGGTGTCTTCCAGCCACTTGACGGCGGCACAGGGCGCAGTGTCCCGAATCTCGTCGAAGGTCTTGCCCTCCCACTCGCCCATATCGATTTCCCGCAGTTCCCTTAGCGGCAGCACCGCGACGCCAGCATGGCGGCTCACTATGACTTGTGCCGTCTCGAAGGCCCGCGAGAGGTCGCTTGTGTAAACTGCAGATAAAGGTTCACCTGCGAGGCGCAGGGCGAGCCTCTCGGCCTGCCGCACTCCGGCCTCTGACAGGGGAACATCATGATGACCCTGGAATCTTCGAGTCGTGTTCCATTCGGTTTGCCCGTGTCGTACGAGGAACACGCGTGTAGCCACGGATAACCCCCTCTCGGACGCGCGGCAGGCTGGAACTGGTCCGTGAAACGTTGCCGCCTTTGCGCCGTTTCGCCGCTACTATTATGATCTCCTCCCTGTAGGATCTCCTCCCTGCACGCGGCGCTCTCGCGACGCCAACAGCATACGGTACACCAGGAGAAGGAGATACTTTTGGCAGGAAGTTATGAGACGGCCGGCGAATCCAGGGACTTGAGGTCACGGAGGGGGCGTCACCTTGACAAGATCGATCTTCTTTGGCGGCCCGGGGCAAGCCACGGAGGCTTTAGATGATCCCGGACGGATAGAGGAGATACTCGGGCGCGGCGAGGGGGTTCTATGGGTAGACTTACAGGAGCCGACCGACGAGGAGTTCGACATGCTTTCCCGCGTCTTCGGCTTCCATCATCTGTCTATAGAGGACTGCCGAACCTACAGCGAACTTCCTAAGGTTGACGAGTTTGCCAAATACGTCCTTGTCGTAACCCACTATGTCATGGCGCGGCCCGAGGAAGCGGCGTGGGGCGTGACGGCTCTCGGGGAGATCGACATCTTCATCGGGCGGAACTTTGTCGTCACTGTGCATGTGAAACCGTCCGAACTTGTTGATGAATGCATCCGGAGGTTCCGGGAAAGGCCGGACTTGCCTGCCATGGGCCCGGATTTCCTTGCTTACGCGATAATGGACAGGCTCGTAGACTCATACTTCCCGCTCGTTGACTATTGGAACGACAGGCTGGACGAGGCCGAGGAGAGCCTGCTCCTGGGCCGCGCGGGGAACATCCTGAAGAAGCTTGCGTTCATGAGGAGGAACATCCAGCGCATCCGTAAGAGCCTCGCGCCTGAGCGCGAGGTGGTGGCAAGGCTCGCCAGACGCGATGTGGAGTTCATCTCTGAGCAGGCCGCCTGGTACTTCAGGGATGTTTCCGACCATCTCCTGAAGGTGCACGAAATACTCGATTCGGCGCGAGACACCGCGTCTGCGCTGTTTGAGCTGTATCTTTCCATGTTGTCTCACAGAACGAACCTTGTCATGCAGAGGCTTACGATCGTTGCCACCATCTTCTTGCCTCTTACGTTCATAGCGGGAGTATACGGCATGAACTTCAGGTATATGCCGGAGCTGGAATGGCGGTACGGCTATTATCTTATATGGATCATCATGTTGATTGTAGGGGGAGGCTTCCTTGTCTACTTCAGGCGGCGGGGCTGGCTCTAAGCCCGACCTTAAAGGCTTCATGCCGGAAGAGGTGGCGAGCTTCATGGTAGGTTTGGGAGAGCCTGCCTTCAGGGGAACCCAGGTATTCTCCTGGATGCACCGAAACCACGCATCATCCTTCGATGACATGACCAACCTTCCGCTTGCTCTTCGTGCAAGACTCGCTGCCTGTGCGCGGATGACCAACCTTGCTGTGTTATCACGCAAGGCTGGAAGCCAGGGCACAGTGAAGTACCTCCTCGGCACAGATGACGGCAACTCCGTGGAAGCAGTTAGGATGAGGTACCGATACGGCACGTCAGCGTGCGTTTCGACACAAGTTGGTTGCAAGATGGCGTGTGCGTTTTGCGCCTCGGGAATAGGCGGCTTTGTGCGCAACCTCACGGCCGCGGAGATCGTGGACCAGGTGCTCAAAATAAACCTTGATGTCTCCCCGAGCGGCGGCCGCGTGGGGAACATCGTGCTCATGGGCACAGGCGAGCCGCTCGACAACTACAGCGCGTCGGTCAAAGCCCTCCGAATACTCAACGCGGAGGGGGGGCTCAACATAAGCTTTCGTCGGATGACCGTGTCCACTTGTGGCCTTGTGCCGGGCATTCTGCGTCTCGCGGACGAAGGGATTCCGGTGACGCTCTCGATCTCCCTCCACGCACCCACGGACGACCTGCGCGACGAACTCATGCCTGTGAACCGCCGGTACCCCATCGCCGAGGTGGTGCAAGCTGCGTCAACTTATGCGACCCGAACAGGCCGCCGGGTCACTTTCGAGTACGCGCTTATCAGCGGCGTAAACGACAGTGATCTCCATGCTCACCTGCTAGCGGGGCTCCTCCGGGGCCTCCTCGCCCACGTTAACCTCATTCCGCTGAACCCGGTGGAGGAGAGAGAGTATGAGCGACCTTCGCGTGACAGGGTGATGCGGTTCCTTGGCATATTGAAGAGGTCGAGGATACCGGTGACCTCGAGAAGAGAGCTTGGCGCCGACATTGATGCGGCGTGCGGTCAGTTGCGGCGGAGGTATTGCAGGTAGGCTTCTCACGGGGTATACTCCCTCTAGGGCGCAAGTATAATATCGAGAGGTCATGCCGCCCCGCATTCCGCAAGACTTGCGCGCCGCCAGATATAGGGGCTCGGGGGACGCGCGTATGAACCCGCTCACCAGGATCGAGCGTGCAATCGAAGAGGCGATCGAAGGCCTTTTCCGCAGAGGCCGGGAGGCCACCCACCCTGTGGAGATTGGACGATTCCTAGTGCGTGAGATGGAAGATGAGAAAAGGATCTCCGTGTCGCGCACGTACGCACCCAACCATTACAGGGTCAAGCTTCACGAACGCGATGTCGAGCGTATCGCGCCCCTCGCGCGAACGCTTACCAGGGAACTTGCGGATCACGTGATTTCGCGCGCGCGCCGGCAGGGGTATTCTTTTGTCGGCCGCGTCGAAGTGGAGTTCGTCTCGGACGAAGGAGCTCGGCCAGGTGACATTAAGGTTGAGGCATCGTTCATTGAAGGGGAAGAGCCGCCTCCCGACACGGCCTGGTATGCTGGCAACGACACCGTCCGGGCGCGCGGCGCGGGCTTCGCCGGGGCAGGACGCGAGCCGGCCGACGAGACTTGCGCAAGGGGAGCTGACGAGAGCGACACGCTGAACAGGACGCATATGTCCGGCGAGGAGCCTGGGCGACCGCGGCTGTCCACCGGGCCGTGCCTCGTCCTGCCAGGAGAGGGTAATGGTGAGCGCGTGTGCGCGCTCGAGGGCGAAAGGGTCGTCATCGGGCGCGCAGCGTCATGTGATATCGTCGTGTGCGATCCGGGAGTCTCCCGGCGTCATGCAGAGATTACCCGTAACGGAGGGCGGTTTTACATCACGGACCTACAGAGCACGAACGGGACGTTTGTGAACGGGAGGAGGGTATCGAGACAGCTTCTGGCCGACGGGGATCTCATAAGTCTCGGGAGGGTCCGAGTCCGCTTCAAGGAGGTGTAGGAGAGTGCCTGTCGTCCAGCTCCTTGCGCAGCTCACCCTGGTTGCCCTGATGTACCTCTTCCTGTACCGGGCCGCAATGCTAGCTGGTTTCTTGAAAGGCCCTTCCCTCGCACGCAGCCAGGACGGGCGCATAACACCGGCGTATGAGGGCCGGGAAGATACCCGCCTCAAGACCGGCGAGCTTGAGCTCGAAGCGGGGCCGGGTGGTTTGGCGCCCAGCGAGCGGTTCAGCCTGGGAGTGCGTACCGTCCTTGGGCGCGCCGCAGAGAGCGACGTTGTGATCGATGATCCTTACGTATCGGCTAGGCATGCCGAGGTCACCCGGACGGGCGCGGGCTACAAGTTGCGGGACCTCGGTAGCACCAACGGCACGTATGTGAACGGCAGGAGGGTCCTGGGAGAACGAGTCCTTCGGCCGGGTGACCGGGTGAGGCTGGGTGACACCATATTGAAGTTTCGGGGGTGAGCTGTATGCAGGCTTGTGCTCGCACAGACGTCGGGCTTGTGAGAACCCTGAACGAAGACGACTACCTCGTCGGCGCGAACATCTTTGCTGTGGCAGACGGGCTCGGCGGGCACGAGGCGGGCGAGATTGCGAGCCAGATGGCCGTACGCATGTTGAGGGAACTGTCGTTTTCAGAAAGCGACGACCCGGGAACCGCCCTGGCGGACGCCCTTACCTCAATCAACCGTGCGATCTACCAGCAATCTCTGAAGGACCCCGATTGCGTGGGTATGGGCACCACGCTGACCGTGCTACTCATAGTTGGCGATAAGGCTTACATAGGCCATGTGGGTGACAGCAGGGCATACCTCATCAGGGGCGACAAGATACACAGGCTCACTGAGGACCATTCCATCGTCGGAGAGCTCATCCGGATGGGGATGCTCTCCGAGCTGGAAGCCAGGGTGCATCCCCAGCGAAACCTGCTTACGCGCGCCATAGGCACAGAACCTGATGTAGACATTGAAATCGGCTACCTGAAGATAGCCGGGCGCGACCGGTTTCTTCTTTGCACCGATGGTCTTTCTGGAAGCGTCGATGACGATGAGATACTCAAGATAGTTGCTAGCGCAGGGGATCCTCAATCCGCGGTGAATAAGCTTGTTGACCAGGCGAACCGTAGCGGCGGGCGTGACAACATCACCGCCGTTGCGGTGTTCCTCGACCTGCCCTGAATGTTCCGCGCTGCAAGGAGGCGGAGCGTTGTGCGACGGCGCGTCCCGGGCGAAGGGCCGTCCCCCGCCGATATTCTGCTCGCCACGGCGCTTCTGCCGGGCATGCTGGCCATGCTAATGGCTACGCTAGCGTCAGGGAGCCCGGCGCGTTCTCCGGGATGGATTGTCCTGGCCGCGTTTGCCATGGTGTTTCTCACGGCCCACATTGTGCTCGGCCGGGGAACGCGCACCGGGGATCCGGTGCTTTTCTCCACGGTGGCGTTCCTTTCAGGGCTC
Organism: Bacillota bacterium; assembly: GCA_040752635.1. Taxonomy (GTDB): domain Bacteria; phylum Bacillota; class SHA-98; order UBA4971; family UBA4971; genus JBFMGS01. The sequence continues at coordinate 90,013 of JBFMGS010000002.1, read as the reverse complement.
GGACTTGCGGAGGTCCTCAGACTTGATCCAGTGCTTGCCTCGAGGCAGCTCAGCCACGTGGGGATCGGAGTGGCAGTCGCCTGCGCCACGCTTATACTCAGCCCAGACCTTGGCGTGCTTGAGAAGTACAAGTACGTGGCAGCGGCGTGTTCTCTTGTGCTACTGGGAGTGACGATCCTTTTCGGGGTGGAAGCCGGGGGAGCGAGATCCTGGCTCGATCTTGGTCCTGTGGCTATCCAGCCCTCGGAGGCTGCAAAGATCCTCATGGTCACGTTCTACGCAGGCTACTTGAAGGACACCAGAGTGCTGCTTCGCAAGTCGTCGAGGAGAGTTCTCGGGATTCTCCTGCCGGATCCGTCTTATGTCGGGCCGCTCGTCCTTATGTGGGGCATCTCCCTTGTGCTTTTGGTGTTTCAAAAGGATCTGGGCGCAGCCGTGCTCTTCTTCGGGGTGTTCCTGCTGATGCTGTATGTAGGAAGCGGCAGGCTGTCGTATGTGCTCGGCGGAGCCGCCCTTCTCGCTGTCGGCGGGGCGGCGTGCTACAAGTTGTTTCCTCATGTAAGAGTGCGGATTGACGTATGGGTGAGCCCATGGCGGTTTCTTGACTCTGAGGGATACCAGGTTGTACAGTCCCTGTTTGCCGTTGCGGACGGGGGACTCATCGGGCGAGGGCCGGGCCTCGGCATGCCAGGCGTCATCCCCGCCGCGCCCACCGACTTCATCTTTGCCGCGATATGCGAGGAGATGGGCCTTCTGGGGGCCCTCGCGGTGGTCGCTGCCTACGCTCTCATCGTGTATCGCGGCTTTTGGTGGGCTAGTCGCTTGCACGATGATTTCTCGGCTCTCATCGCGGCAGGGATATCGTCGCTCATCGGCCTGCAGGCGTTCACGATCATGGCGGGAGTGCTCGGCCTCGTACCTCTCACCGGAGTGACGCTGCCTTTTGTAAGCTACGGTGGCAGCTCAATGATAGCTAGCTTTGCCGGGGTGGCGCTGGTGCTTCGAGCCTCACGCGATTTGGCAAGGGAAAGGATGCCACAGGTTGGACAGTAGTATCCGCAGGGCTTCCTGGGCGCTCCTCGTCGCCCTAGTCATAGTGGCCGTCAGGCTCGGCTTCGTGGTCGTTGTCCGCGGGCAATACCTTGCAGGCCACCCGCGCAACCCCAGGGTTGCCATGGTCCGGCGCCAAGTTGAGCGGGGAGGAATCTACCTGCGCGGCGGCGAAGTTGTGGTAAAAGACAGCTCCGCAGGGGGTCCGAGGCTCTATACCGGGCCGGCGAGCCTTGCGCATCTTGTTGGGTACGAGGATGCCAGGTACGGAACGGCTGGGCTGGAGTGCACCTACAATGGGCTGCTCTTGGGGCTTGACAGGAGTCGGTCCATAGCAGGCGCCATGAAACGCCTTCTCGGAGGCGAACCGGGCCGGGGGAATGACATCGTCCTGACGGTGGATCTCGGGATCCAACAAGCCGCCGAGCGGGCAATGGGCGGGCGCCAGGGGGCTGTGGTTGTCTTCGACCCGCGAACTGGCGCCGTTCTGGCAATTCTGAGTAACCCCGGGTTTACCCCCGGGCAGATCTCGTCCGAGTGGGAACGCCTTACGAGCGATAGCTCGGGACCCCTTTTTAACCGAGCGACCCTCGGGCTATACCCGCCCGGCTCGGTGATCAAGCCCATCATCGCGGCTATTGCGCTGTCCGCCAGGGTCATAGACGCACAGGATGTGTTCCGCTGCACGGGGGCAATCAAGGTTGGTACGAGCGCGGACGACAATCGCGAGATATCCTGTCCATCTCGCACGGCGCACGGGAAGGTGAGCCTGGCGAGGGCTATCGCATCGTCGTGCAACGTAGCTTTTGCCCAAATAGGCTGGCAGATCGGCGCCAAGCAGTTGTATAATGGTTTTCGGAAGTTCGGGTTCGGGGAGAGTCTGCCCTTCGACGTAGCTGCGACAGCCGGCAAGCTCCCCGAAGACGGGACGTTCGGCCGGGCTAGAGTGGCCCAGCTCGCCATCGGTCAGGGCGAGCTTGTGGTAAGCCCGCTTCACATGGCTGCTATGATGGGTGCTCTCGCTGAGGGCGGGTTGATGCGTCGGCCGTACGTGGTGAGCGAGGTTCGCTCGCCATCAGGCGAAACCATCCGCAGGACGCGGAGCAGCATCCTGGGAGCGTCGATCTTGCCTAGTGTCGCTCGCCGTGTGAAAGATATGATGGTAGAGGCAGTCGCACAAGGGACTGCGCGCGCTGCTGGAATACCAGGGGTGGAGGTTGCCGGAAAGACCGGTACCGCTGAGAACCCCCACGGACCGCCCCACGCATGGTTTGCGGGTTTTGCACCTGCCAGCAAACCGTCTGTGGTGGTGGTCGTTATCGTCGAAAACGGCGGCTCGGGCGGGAAGGTGGCTGCTCCGATAGCGCGTGAGATCATGCGCGCCGCGCTCGGGAATTCCTCACAGTGAGGCTGGCGGGGTGGAACGATGATAGGGGAGATCCTCGGCAAAAGATATAAGATCCTGTCCAAGCTGGGTGAGGGCGGCATGGCCGAGGTATACAGGGCTCACTGCTCAGTGCTCAACCGGACGGTTGCCATAAAGGTTCTACGCCCCCAGTTTGCGTCGGACGAGGAGTTCGTGGAGAGGTTTCGCCGGGAAGGGCAGGCGGCAGCCAGCCTTTCCCACCCAAACATCGTGAGCATCTATGATGTGGGCCAGGACGGCGAGCGCTACTATATCGTAATGGAATACGTGAGCGGCCAGAGCCTAAAGGAGATAATTCGCAAGTGCGGTGAGCTGCCGCCCGTGAAGGCAGCCTGGATCGCGTGGCAGATCCTTGCAGCCCTGGAACATGCCCACCAGAATAACATCGTCCACAGGGATATCAAGCCGCACAACATCCTCGTGACCTCTGATGGCAGGGTTAAGGTAACTGACTTCGGGATAGCGCGCGCGACAAGCACCTCCGCCCTCACCGAGACCGGAACCATCATCGGCACGGTGAACTACTTCTCACCGGAGCAGGCGAAGGGCAATCCCGTCGGGGTGCAGTCTGACATCTACTCGCTGGGCGTGGTGCTGTACGAGATGCTCACCGGCAGGGTGCCGTTCAAGGGCGAGAGCCCCATATCCATCGCCCTCCAGCACCTGCAAACGAGCGCTGTTCCCCCTTCGGAGCTGAACCCTGCGGTACCGAAGGCTCTGGACAGGATCGTGATGAAGGCTCTCGAAAAGAACACCTCTCGCCGTTACGAACATGCGCGCGACATGATGCGTGCGCTGGAGCCATTTGCGTTTCCGGGGAACGGTAGCGAGACTGGCGGCAAGGAAGTGGAACCGCCCACTGAGGTCCTGCGCATTCCTGCCGGTACTCGGGAAGGAGTGACTGACACCCTTGTGAAAGCCAGGAGAGTCTCGTCCAGCCTTGGCAGGGCTGCTGCAGTAACAGTCATCATTATACTGGCCGTTCTCGGGCTTGCGGCAGCGGCAATCATAAAACTACCGGAATGGCTCTACGTCGAAGAGGTTCGCGTTCCAGACTTCACAGGCAAGACGCTGGAGGAGGCGAGGATCCTCGCGGAGCAGGCTAACGTGCGGCTGGACGAGCCTGACAGGCGCTACGACGACACCGTCCCGCCAAACTCGGTCATCTCTCAGCGGCCGGCGCCATATGAAAAGGTCAAGCTCAATTCCAAGGTTACCCTGATAGTCAGTATGGGCAAGGAGATGGTGGAAGTCCCGGACCTCAAAGGGATGGATCTGAGGCAAGCTGTTTTGGAGCTCGAGCGAGTGGAACTTACGTTGGGGGTCCAATCTGAAGGCTATAGCTCCGAGGTCGGGCGGGGCAAGGTGGCGTCGCAGTCGCCCGAGGCGGGAAGGCGCGTGGAGAAAGGCGTGCCGGTGGACGTGGTGGTGAGTGCAGGACCCGAACCTGAGATCATCGCCGTGCCTGATCTTGTGGGCACCACTCTCGCTGAGGCGGGATCGAAGCTTGCGTCGGTGGGGCTCGTTAAGGGCAACGTGACCGAGGAGTTCCAGGAAAAGTTTGCTGCGGGGTTGGTTATAGACCAGACGCCTCCCGCGGGCCAACAGGTAGCCCCCGGCACCTCGGTCGATCTTGTTGTGTCCCGCGGATCAGACGAGTCTTCGCTCCTTGACGCGATCACGCCCATTTCCACACTGGTTACCGTGGTTGTGCCTCCAGGTGCGGACCTGCAGGAAGTGAGGATCAGGATCAACGACTACTACGGCGAGAGAGACTATTACGTGGGAACGCACTCACCCGGCGAGCGCATCGAGAAGCAGGTGAACGCGTGGGGCAGAAAGGTGAGAATCAGGGTGTACATCGCCGGGGTTCTCTACAAGGATGAATGGGTACCGTGAGGGCAGGGGTTGCTGGTGTTCTATTCGACGTTCCCCCTCTGAGGGAAGAGGCTTCCCTCAGAGGAGCAGGACAGATCTTGCGGCTCCGCCTCCCCGCTGCGTTCGGGAGGGTTTGCAGCTGGGTACGAGTGTGCCTTTACGGGGCGTTTCGATAGAATTGCGCGAGCGCCGACAACTCCTCCCAAAGCGCGGAATGCCTGTACAGATGGCGGGAGGGCGGTGAATGCCCGAGGGACGAGTAATCAGGGCTTATGCCGGTCACTACTACGTGACCTCTGAAGGGGCTACCTTTGACTGCTCCGTGCGCGGCAGGCTTCGCAAAAGCGGCAAGGAGGCCGTCGTCGGTGACATTGTCTCCTTTAGCGCGACGGGCCCTGAAAGCGGTGTCATCGAGGACGTGCTCCCGAGGAAGACCCGCCTCGTGAGGCCCCCCGTTGCTAACGTGGATCAGGCCGTAGTAGTGATGGCTTGCACGGACCCCGAACCAGACCTCGAACTTCTCGACCGCATGCTCGTGGCGGTCGGGGTAGAGGGGCTTACGCCGATAATATGTTTCAACAAAATCGATCTCGTGAGCGCCTACGCCTCAGACAAGCTGGCAAGGCCCTACCGACGCGCCGGGTATGCGGTCGTGCGGACGAGCGCAAGGGCGGGGTGGGGCCTACAGACGCTGCGTAGAGCGCTAGCCGGGAAGATTTCGGTTTTCGCAGGGCCGTCGGGTGTCGGAAAGTCCGCGCTCCTTAACGCTCTCGAGCCGGGGTATCGGCTGAGGTGCGGCGAGATAAGCGCGAAGACGGGGCGCGGCAGGCACACAACGCGCTACTCTGTTCTTCTCGAAGTCAAACCGTCGGGGTATGTGACTGATACACCGGGGTTCTCCAAGCTTGACCTCGACGGGCTGGGCCGCGAGGAACTGGGCGACTTTTTCCCGGAGTTTTCCGAGCGAAAAGCCGACTGCCGATTCTCCGGGTGCCTCCACTTCAGGGAGCCCGACTGCGCTGTCAAGGCCGCTGTGGAGTCGAAGGAGATTTCCCGCTTCCGTTATGATCATTATCTTAAGTTTCTGATGGAGATCATGGAACGAGAGAGGAGGCAGGGACGCTGATCAAGATAGCTCCATCCATACTATCCGCGGACTTTGCACGCCTTGCTGATGCGGCCGAAAAGGCATCATCCGCGGACCTTTTGCACATCGACGTCATGGACGGGCACTTTGTGCCCAATATCACTGTGGGCCCTCAGGTGGTAGCATCGCTGCATGCAGCCTCCCGCCTTCCCCTCGATGTCCATCTCATGATAGATAACCCTGAGCTCTACATAAGGAGCTTTGCGGAGGCCGGGAGTTCCATCATAACGGTCCACGCCGAGGCCACAAGCCATCTCCATAGAACCCTTCAGGCCATAAGGTCCGCAGGTGCCAGCCCCGGCGTTGCTATCAATCCTGCGACGCCTGCGGCGGCCCTGGAGCACATTCTAGACCTGGTAGACCTCGTGCTCGTCATGACCGTGAACCCCGGATTCGGCGGGCAGGAGTTCATAGCCGGGATGATACGCAAGGTCGAGGATGTCAGGGCCATGGTGGTGGAGGCCGGAAGGGAGATCGACATCGAAGTGGACGGAGGGATCACTCCCGAGACAGCGCCTCTGGTAGTGAAAGCAGGAGCCAACGTGCTTGTCGCCGGGAACTTCGTCTTCGGCCACGGCGACCCGCGCGCAAATCTTGAGCGGCTGCGCGAAAGCGCCCGGCTTGCGCTGCGCCAATGGTGTTCGTGAAGCAATCGAGCTCGGGCGCGCTGCACTGCGCTGCCCGGATGGATGACCCTGCAGATGCCATTAAGACGTCGCCGAGATGTACACTGATTCGCGAGGAGGTTCGCACATGGGGGAAGACAGGTATAGCGAGTTACGTCGGAGGGTTCTTAATGCATCTTTGCTGATGCTTAAACAGGCGTTGGTGACGGGCACGTCTGGTAACGTAAGTGGAAGAGAGCCCGGGGCCGACTGGGTAGCCATAACACCCAGTGGGGTGCCGTATGAAAGCATGAAGCCCGATGATATCTGCATCGTGGACCTGTCCGGCCGGCTGGTTTGCGGGCGGCACAGGCCCTCGAGCGAAACCCCAATGCATACGCTCATTTACCGTGAAAGGCGGGACGTGTTGGGGGTGGTACACACCCATTCTCCGTACGCTCTTGCGTTCGCCATCGTAAAGAAACCGATCCGGCCTGTCTGCGTAGAAGCCATTGGAAGCGGCCGCGGCATCCCTGTGGCAGACTATGCCCTGCTCGGTACAGAGGACATTGGCAGATCAGCCCTGGCTGCCCTCGGCACCCAGCACAAAGCTGTACTCCTGCAGAATCACGGAGTGTTGGCTATTGGCCCAAGCGTCGAGGCAGCCATGACAACCGCGTGCAAGGTGGAGGACGCGGCACGTGCGTACTACCTGGCGCTAGGTATCGGGGAGCCTGTCGTTCTTTCGGACGAGCAGCTTTCCGCCATCGATGAGCTTCGCAGAAAGTGAGCAGCGCGCCACTAAGTAAGACCCCACGTTATGCTGGATGTCGTGGGTGCACCACAACCGCATCCGACGCTTTGCGGGTTTGCATGGTCTCACGTACCCACGGAAGCGAAGCAGCAGCGGCTAATACGGTCACAAGGCAGAACTTGAAAGCCGTCTCGTAAGCCCCGACTGCGGGCCCGGTCTTCATCTGCGTCTCGACCAGGTAACCCATGACGGGCTGATACAGAGCTGCGCCGATGAAGGGGAATATGTTGAGAGCGGCTACTGCGCTGCCCACCACGGCAGGTGGGACTGATTCCTTGGCTATCGAGAACGCTATGGATCCTCCGGCGCCACCCGCGATGCCCATTATAAGGGTATTCAGGGCAAGAACGGGTAACGGCAGATGCCCTGTGAACAAGGCGAAGGGAACCCAACTTAACGCATAGAGAAGATAGGTGGCGATGAGCATTGTCTTGCGATTGTGCACCACCTTGTCGGACAGGTAGCCTGCCAGCGGTGCTCCGATGATGAAACCAACGGAGATGAGGGCGAGAATGCTACCAGCCTGGGCCCGTGAAAGCCTGCACACATCAACAAGGTAAGGCCCTCCCCACAACGCCTGAAATCCCATGGTCGAGCCATACCTGGTGAACGTCACAATGCCAACTAGCAGGATCTGTTTGTAGCGTAGCGCCGTGCTCAAGGAATCATACCAGGGCTTTCTGTCCGGGGCTGCGGTCGCTCGGAGTCCGCCTTGGGGTCCGCACCGTGCGCATGCGGGACGCAGAGGTGTCCCTGGTGACCCGCCGCGGTCGGCGGCCTCCCCGCACTCCGCTTGTATTTCAGCAGGCCTGTTCTTCACGACAAGCCAACAGATGACGGATAGGACTAGCGACACGATGCCGGCGACTGCGATGGTTGCCCGCCAGCCTATTTGCGATACGATGAGAGCCACAGGACCGGTGCCCACGAGACCCCCGACGTTACCGACGGATAGCAAGACGCCGGTAAGCGTGGCAAAATCTGCGGGACCAAACCATTGAGAGAGCACCTTCAGAGCAGGCACGTATATGCCTGCGACCCCAAGGCCCACCAGCGCACGAGCAAATACAGCCTCGGGGAAACTCCTGGCCAGCGCGAAGGTGGTCGCCCCGATGAAGGAGAGGAAAAGGAACCCGGAGATCGTGGCCCTGGCGCCGTATCTGTCGCTCAACATACCCACGAAAAGCTGAGCGGCTGCATAGGAGTAAAAGTAAACCGATGCTAAAAACCCGGCCGCTGTTGGCTGCAGGTGAAACGTCTGCCGTAACTCGGTCACCATGACAGCGGTAGACACGCGGTGAAAGTACACAAAAAAATAGGCGATGGCCAGTACACTGAAGATGGCCCACCTGTAGGCAGCGATACTGCGTTTCTTGTATGGTGTTTGCTCTGTCACGGATAACAACCTCCAGCACCTGGTGTGAGAGTATTTCCAAGTCCGCGCAGCTTGATGATGCACTTCGGCATCAGGTTTTCGTGGTTGAAGCCATTGGGGAGAGACGGTCTTCTCCGTTGAGGAAAGGTCTCACCTTGAGTCCCAGCTCGAGTACGAATCTGTCCTCAGGGTCGTCAACGTCAAGCCCGGTAAGATCTTTGACCTGGTTCAGGCGGTACCTGAGGGTGTTACGGTGAACATAAAGGGCCGCGGCTGTTTGCGCGGCGCGGCCAGAGTTCTTGAAGTAAAGCTCCAGCGTGCGGATTAGCTGGGTTCCGCGCTGTTGATCCTCCTCCACGAGTCTCCCGATCGTCTTATGAAAGACCTGGCGAAACTCGGTCATTTCCGCGATGCCTTTGAGGACTTTAAGGGACCGCACATCGTCGTATACATAGGCCTTGCCTGGCCCCCTGCACGCCGCTCCAAGCAGAGCAGCTTCGATGGCCTCCTGGCAGGCGCGGTAGAGATAGCTCGGTTGATCGCCCAGGCACTGACTCAGGCCCACGCTAAAGCATGAGTCGCCGACGACTTTCTTAGTTTCCTGGCTTACTTGCGAGGCGACTGACATGGCACGCTTCAACACGTCTGTTACTTGCTCCCTCTCCGACGGTAAGCACAGAAGCATTCCGAGCGATCCGAGAGTGCAGTACGGCAGGGAAGGCGAGCACCCTTGAGCCACGCGGGCGAGAATGTTGCTTACCTTATCTATCCTGGCGGGGTAGCTTTCCGCGCGGTCGCGCTCTAGCTTAATGACGATCGCGACCGCGTTCCTCAGCGTGTTCCAGCCGAAAAGCAGCGCGCGCGAGTGCAGGTCGTTAACATCGATTCTTGCTGCCAGCAAGTCCTGGAGAAACAGGGTTTGAAGCCGGGAGAGAGGGTGACCGCCGAGGTCTTGAAGGAGGAGGGCCTCGTTCACGGTCTGCACTATCTTACCGTACGTCACGTCGAACGGCACGACGATCAAGGGTAGGTCGTTCTTATCACAAAGTGCGATGATTTCTGGGGCAAACGGGGCCGTGGACTGACTCACACGCACGACGAGACCGGCGATCTCAGCTTGAATCATGGTCTCTATGAACTCCCTCTGGGCTCGGACAATGCTTCTCGTCTGACGGCAAGGTACTGGCTTGGAAGCAAGCACGAGTAGTCCCTGTTCCAGCGGAACCGAGACATCGTGATCGTCAATAACCTCGACATCGTAAACGTGACGGTTGAGTCCGCCCTTTCCTGCCAGGAGGGACCCGGAACGCAGGGCAGGGAAGGCCAGTATCTTACCGACAGTCAGCGGGTCCACGGATGTTCCCCCTATTCTGCTTGCTTTGGTCTTTGAGGATCCGTCTTCGGTTCAACTCCCCCGACGTACCTCGTGACGTATCGTCCGGTACAGGCTTCTGCGCCGGACCAGCACGAAGGCACCTGCAAGAAGCGGTGTGAAGGATGCGACTATTAGCACCGGACCAGCCCAGAGGTTAACTCCCCGGATCTCCCGGCGACTTCCCGGAACTACACGACCATCACTTGAGACAAGTTGGACCGTGTAATGACGACCGGGCGATAGGTCGATCCTGTATCCTTCAAAACTCGGCGACCCTTCGAAGGCATCGGCAGGTGTGGCTTCCACGATGTCATAGCCCAGGGCTGTACCGTGGTGTTGTTTTACCCGGTAGAGCTTCTTCTTGATTTCTGACGTACCTGGCCCGCCAGTCTCGACTTGCAGGTAGAAACCGTCTCCGACAGGGTCTAGCCTCACCCACGTACGCGTTCCCTCCGTGCCCCTTCCAGCGAGAGGGCTCGCGAGGTTGCAAAGCCTGGAGTACGCAAACTGGTCATACTCCCTGGCCATGAAAGGCCTCACGTACACTGTCCGGCGACGGGCGAAATAGAGGACTTGCTCTGGTCCGTCGGCGTGCTCCGGCATAGTCCATTTTTCCTCGGGAATCACCTCATACGCGATCCCTTCCCGGTACCCGTCAAAAGCAACCAGTATCTTTGAGCTCCCTTCCACTACCGCGCCGTCGGTCCCGCGCAATTGGATCTTGTAGAGGCCCGGCGGGAGGTTTACAACAAACCCCCGCTCAACAGAGGACACTAACACGTCCGGCGGTTCAGGGCGCACTGGTGCAGTGGGCTCCTTTTCGCCAGGCCTTTTAATGAACTCCCAAAGCTCATCTTGGTAGCGTTCTTGGTCGCGATAATAAGCCGACATCATCTGGTAGAACCTGTTGATCTCGGTCTGGTATTGGCTTAACCTATTCAGGGCCTCGTCATCGAGGTACAGAAAGGTCTCTTGCACGGAGGCGTCCGTGGGGTAGCCGAGCGCGTAACTTCGTTGAGCAAGCGTCCTTATTAAGGTACTACCCTGGTAGATTTCCAGGTCTCCTCTCACCGGTTCGTCCGCGCTCAGCCAATCGGCTTTGTACTCCTGGGTAATGGGCCAGAAGTAGACCCGCGTGACGCGCGGCGATAGCACGCTGTCCCGATTAGCGACAATGTAGATGGCGTCGATCTCAGGGGGTGCAAGAGCCGGGATATATGATCCGCCGCCGTTGTGAAGTATCGCTTTGTAGACGAATTGCTCCCGGCCAGGTGACGCTTGCTCGGCTGTCCCACCTTCCTGGGCTACGGCGCCGTACCCGAACGCGACGGTTACAGTTAGAAGCAGGCTTGCTGTAGCGGCTGCGAGCTTAGCCGGCAGACGCCCGGGAGACAACCAGGACATGTATCGCCGCTTCGGTTCGTTCATGCCCTCACCCCTTTCCGTTTCAGTCTGTTTACCGCCATCCAAAGCATCGCGCAGGAATAGGCGGCGGAATGAACAAGCACTATCCCGTATGCCCGGATATCGCCTCGGGCAGCGGCATCCATGCCCATGCCAAGATTGGAAAAAGGAGACACCCAGCGCGTCAACCGTGCGATCCATCCCAGTACGCTCATGCCGAATGGCAGGGCGCCGACCGGGTCCCCAAGGCTGTGTCCCAAAAGAAAACCTTGTGCCAGGTCCAAGCCGAGGAAGATCAAAGCTACGGTCAGGAGCAAGGTTAGCGAAGATCGAGTCTTGCTTGCTACCACTGAAACCAGGATTCCGAAGGCCACCATTGTAGAAACGGAGAAAATGGATAGCAAGAGTGTGGGAATGAAGGTCCCCGACATACTAAAGTTTGTCAGCAATGAGACCATGCTGAAGTAGCACACCGAGACTGCAAGTGCTACCAAGTAGACCAGAAGGTGCTCTACGTACCTGGCGAGGACGTAGTCGGTCGGGCCTACAGGACCGTAGAAGAGTTCCTCGATGGTCCCCAGTTCTTTTTCGCGAGAAACCGCCAGGGACGAACTGATGGAGAGAAACAGTCCCCAGATAGAGACCCACACAGAGAACGGTGTCCCTATGAGGTTGGACATGCTGGCAAGTCCTGTTTCCCGAACAGAGCCCAAGTAACTATAGATGAGAATAGAAGGAGCCAGAAGCGACAGACACATCACGATGTAGAAACCCGGTCCAAAGAGGGTTGAAATGAGCCCGCGGCTTGAAATCACCTTGATGGTGTGATACCTCTGTATTGTCACATCAGACTGCAAAGCGGTCCTCGGCATGTCACACTGCCTCCTGCGTGAGCAGCGGCATACTGGCGTCAGTGATGGCGATGAATGCTTCCTCGAGGGTGATCTCGGCGGTTGTCATGGAGACCACCAACCCACCCAGTTCGACGATGCAGCGTGAGACCTCGGGCCGAGGATCGCTACTGCCAGAGACCTTCAGCCGGATGTTCTTGCCGTCACACTCTACGCTTCTTACGAAATCCAAAGACTTCAGGGCCTGAACGGCGCCGGGCACTGCCTCTGCCAGCTCTATCCTTAGTTCCGCACCGCCCGAAAGCCGGTTCTTGAGGCCCTGCATACTGTCCTGAGCCACGAGGCGGCCCCTATCAACTATCCCCACCTTAGTGCACGTTTTCTCAATCTCCGACAGGACGTGAGAAGAGATGAAGATCGTCTTCCCGCGGGAACGTTCAGACAGGATGATATCCCTTATCATGCTCACGCCATAAGGGTCCAGGGAGGAGACTGGCTCATCTAGCACTAGGAGGTCGGGGTCGTGCAGAAGGGCGCGGGCGAAGGCTAGCTTCTGCCTCATCCCTTTGGAGTACCCGCGTAACTCCAGATCCTTGTATCGTTGAAGTCCCACCTTTTCAAGCACGCTGTCAATTCGCGAGAGTCTATTGGGCACCCTGTACAACTCCGCGAAGAATCTCAGGTACTCGTTAGCAGTGAGTTCTTCGTAAAGATGCTGGTGTTCGCCGACCACTCCTATCCTGCGCTTGGTCTCATAGTACGCGGTCGACAGAGTCTTGCCGAACAGGCGGACCTCGCCGGAAGTTGGCGTGACCAGGCCCAGGATCATGGAGATGGTGGTGCTTTTCCCCGAACCATTAGGGCCCAAGAAGGCGTAGGCCTCGCCTTCCCGAACGTCGAGATCAATGCCGTCCACCACCTTCGTCTTTCCGTAGATCTTCGTGAGGCCGGTGGTTTGTATCGTAGCGCTCACCTCCGCCTGCGAGACACATCGGCGGATTTCCTTTGCGGGCTCGCCGATGTGAGGGGGCAGTTTTCCGCCTATATCTTTCGCCAGGTTCTATTGAAGTCCTGCCCAGATTATCGGCACAAAGCCATAAGCGCACAAACCTATGCACAAACGATCGACTCTACCATTGTGCAACTTGGCATAGGAGACTGGCGATGACCAACGAATTCCACATAACAATTCGGAAACCAGGTCACAGCCCGGGATATGGCGAAAGAGAGGAAGAGATCTTGCAGCACGATTCCCCTCTACTGATGCACATCCGTAATACCATATGCTGGCAGGAAGGCTGCCTCAAGCTCCTGGATCGGCGCAGGCTGCCTCATATCATTGAGTTCCGCGAGTATACCTCTTATGAGGACGTGGCGAGAGCCATTGAGGATATGGTTGTTCAAGGCGCAGGACACATCGCCATCACCGCCGGTTACGGTGTCGCGCTGGCTGCCATGAGTGCTACTTCAGGGGACAGGTGTGAGGCGGCAAGGATTGCCATCGAAAGGATGAGGCGCACCCGGCCGACAGGGTCGCGGCTCTTTTCGATGCTGGACGAGTTGTCAGATGTCATCGATTCTGCTGCCGAGGCAGGGGGTGACCCCTCGGCCGCTATCGTCACTTACGTAGAGAGGTATATCGACGCCAACGAGCGGAGTGCCCGACTTTGTGGCTGTTATGCTGCTGATTTGCTCGAGGACGGCGACCGGGTTCTCACGCATTGCTTCGCGGGCCCGGCCCTCCTCTTCATGTTGGAAAAGGCCAGACGAGACGGGAAGAAGATCAGCGTATTTGCCTCAGAAACCAGGCCGTACCTTCAGGGGGCGAGGCTCACATCGTTTGCCATAGCGCAGATGGGAATCGGCGTGACCCTCATTACAGATAACATGCCGGCATATTGCATGTCTGCTGGACTCGTTCAAAAAGTCGTCACAGCTACCGATCGTATCTCCCTCGACGGCTACGTAGCCAACAAGATTGGAACCTATCAGTACGCGATTGCCGCAAGTTACCACCGCATTCCCTTTTATATACTGGGTTACGGCGGTCCTGACCCCAAGACAAAGTCGAATGCTGACATCAAGATAGAGATGCGCGACCCGAGCGAGGTTACATCTTTTATGGGAGTTTCCATTGTCGCTCCTGGGGTTACAGGGTTTTACCCGGCTTTTGATATCACCCCGCCAGAGCTGATCACTGCAATAATCACAGACCGCGGGGTGTTCAAACCGGCCGCCATCGCCGATTACCTTGTCGCGTCCAGGCGGGAGCAGGTTGGCTGCTGACTATAGGTACCTGTTACTCCATTTGATGGGTTGTCGATTCACACGGTGTGTCAGTCAAGAGTCCGGGGACTCATGATCCTTTTCCAAGGAACTGGTGGAGGATGTGGCGCCAGGGTGGTGACGCGTTACCGGTGTTTTGCACACGGCCCTGAGGGGCAGTGATACGTTACCAAGAGGAGATGCATGTCATGGCGGATTCCGATCAGGGACACGTTGGAGTAGGCTTCCCCAAAGGCTCTTTAGGAGAATATGCCTTGGTCTGCGGTGATCCAGCCCGCGCCGAGAGAATCTCCCGGAGGCTCAAGAACGTAGAAGAGATCTCACGCCGACGGGGTCGGCTCGCTTTTGCGGGAGAGCTGGACGGCGTCAGGGTGGGGGTTGCTTCGCATGGCGTTGGGTGCGCCGAGGCTGCCATCGTTTTTGAGAGGATGTTCCGCTCGGGAGTAAAGACGATCATCAGGGTTGGAACCGCTGGGTCGCTCTCACCAACGATCAAGGAAGGCGACGTCGTCATCGCCACGGGCGCAGTGCGCGAGGATGGCGTTACTCCTCAGTTGGTCCCCATCAGCTTTCCCGCCGTTGCGAATCACAACGTCACCGCCGCGTTGGAAAGGGCGGCCGCCGACGCGAAGGTAAACTACGCAACCGGGATCGTAGTCACCATTGGTGCGTTCTTCCCTGGGCTCGTTGAGTTGTCGAAAGATATCTTCGCCAAGGCGGGCGCGTGCGCTTGCGAAATGGAGTGTTCGGCGCTGTTTACCCTTGCCAGCATTCGGGGCGCCAGGGCGGGGGCTATCCTTGCGATCGATGGGTCTGCCCTGAACGTTGACGTCGAAACCTATAACCCGGAACGCGATGTGGTAAGGGAAGGGGTCGAAAGGGCCATAGGTGTGTCTCTTGAGGCTCTTCGGTTTTTGATCCGCAACCAGTAGGGTTCTTAATCGCCAGCACCTGGCAGGCTTTTGTACTGGCTTGGGTCATACAGGCAAAGGGGGGATGTGACGGGGTTCGACTGGCCTGAACTGCGGGGTACGTATTCGGGGATAGGACATGAAAATACAGCCAAGGAGGCACGCCAGACGATGAAAAGAATTGTTGCAGTGACTGCGATGGTTTTGCTCTTGTGCCTAACAGGGGTACCCGTCGCTCGTGCCCAGGGGAAGAACGTTGAGCTGCGTTTCTTGAGCCTTATGAGAGAGCCCAATATCACTGCAGAGGACACCATAATCAAGAAGTTTGAAGAGAAGCATCCTAACATCAAGGTTTCTGTGGAGCGGGTTCCCTTTAACGAGTTGTTCAGGAAGATCGCAACAGCGGTAGCCAGCGGGGACCCGCCTGATGTGATGCTCATCGATGGACCGCTTACGTCATCGTATGCCTTCCATGGCGTGCTATTGCCGCTCAATAAGTACTATTCTGCGGATGACCTCTCTGACTTCTTGCCGTCGTCGTTGATGGAGGGGACGTATAAGGGGACCCTCTATTCCGTCCCCCAGAGCCAGGCGGCTCTAGCGCTTTTCTACAACACCGAAATGTTCAAGAAGGCTGGCATCCAACCCCCCAAGGATCTCGCGGAGGCGTGGACATGGCCGGTTGCGCTCGAGATGCTGAAGAAGGTCACGGTTGACAGCAACAACGATGGTAATCCCGAAGTGTGGGGTATCTCCGACCCTTATGAGCACTCTTTCTTCTCCGCAGGTCAGTTGATCAGGTCGAATGCCGCCCCGGGATCCCCAGCGTTTGAGTTGTTAAGTGATGACGGTACCACTGTCAGCGGCTACCTGGACGCTCCTGAGGTAATCGAGGCCATGCAGTTCTACCAGGACATGCATCTTAAATGGAAGGTCAAACCCCAGAAAGAGACCCAGGACATGTTCTGGAATGGCAAGTCGGCCACGATGATCAGATCTGCAATTGGGGTGGGCATAGCCAAGAACTACCCCAATATATCATGGTCGGTCACTCCGCTACCTTACTTCAAGATCGGCTTCACCCACTCGGGAGCTTTTCACTATGCTGTAGCCGCGAAGACAAAGCATCCCGACGAGGCTGCTCTACTTCTAAAGTTCCTTGTAGACAAGGAAAACGCTGTCACATATTCTCAGATTACGGCTTCTCTGCCGGCCCGGAAGTCGGCATACGCGCGGCTGCCGGTGTATGATGCGTTCCCTCTGAGCCTGTTCAGACAGACCCTGGCACAATGGGGCCATCCCAGGCCGAGGACCCCTGCCTACAGGGAGTACGAGAGCATACTCACTGAAACCATCAGGAACATCGCCCAGGGAGCAGACGTGCGTGCGTCGCTCAAGAGCGCGGTAGCCAGGATTAACATGGAGCTAAAGAAGTACTAGAGGATTACTAGATAATGGACGAGGCACCCGGGCCGTCGCCAGGTGCGCGGCGGCCCCGCCTCGAACCCTTTGCGATCCCGGGCAACGGGAGGGATACCTGTTGAAGCTTACCAGGCTCACACGCAGGCACAAGACCTACTTTACCGCTGCTTTGTTTGTTACTCCAGTCGTCCTGGGCATCACGCTTTTTAAGATAGTTCCGATAATCAGTGCTCTTAGGGTCAGTTTTTTCGACTACAATCTCCTGTCAGAGATGAAAACGTACCTGGGGCTCGAGAACTACAGGCTTGCTGTTCTCTATGACACCCGTTTCCACCATTCACTCCTCGTTACCCTCGTTTTTGCTGTTTGCAAGGTAGCGATACAGGTGGCGTTGGGGTTAGCTCTTGCGATGGTGGTAAGGCAGAAAATCACGGGGATAGGAGCCGTTCGTTCGATGATCTTCGTCCCGGTGGTCACGTCGATGGTAGTTGTGGCCACGGTATGGAATCTCATCTACCATCCGACGGAGGGAGTGCTGAACTCGATTCTGTCCCTGTTTGGCGTGCCTCCCAAGGGATTCCTAATCAATCCCCGCTACGCTCTCCCCTCGGTCCTGGCGATGACGGTGTGGAAGGACGTCGGATTTACCATGATAATCCTGTTATCGGGGTTGCAGTCTATCCCGGAAACGTACTACGAGGCGGCGGCCATCGACGGGGCTAGTAAGATACAGAGCTTCCGACACATCACACTTCCTCTCCTTAGGCCGGCTCTAATGTACGTCATCGTTACCATAACCGTGTTCTCGTTCCAGGTGTTCACCCCCGTTTACATCATGACCCAAGGGGGGCCGCTTGATTCCACAAGGGTGGTTGCGTACAACATCTATGAGAACGCGTTCGTGTACATGAAGATGGGGTACGCGTCAGCGTTGTCGGTGATGCTCTTTGCGATCATTCTTGTCATCAGCCTCGTCCAGATGAGGATCGTGAGAGGGGGCGAGAGCGCATGACAAGACGCGGCAGCCTACGGTTCCTCCAGAAGATCTGTGTGGTTTTAGGCCTGGCCTTCCTGGTCTTGCCGTTCTTCTTGCCGTTCTTGTGGATGGTGGGTTCGTCGCTCAGGACCAACGAGGAGATGTTCAAGTACACTCACCCTCTGACGATCAGGACATTTGTGCCGCTGAGGCCCACCGTCTCCAACTACGTTCACCTGATGGGTGAGATGAGGTTCTTCAGGTACTTCTTGAACAGCATGTTTGTTGCACTTTCCGTCACGGCCTTAACTCTGATGCTAAGCGCTCTCGCGGCTTACGCCTTTTCCAGGATGAACTTCCCGCTCCGCAACCTCGCGTTCATACTGGTCCTGGCCACAATGATGGTTCCGTTCGAGAGCACGGTGATCCCGCTTTACCTGGTTGTGCGCGGCATGAAGATGCACAACACATACAGCGGCTTGATAGTCCCGTGGATCGCCAATCCGTTCATCGTATTCCTCATGAGGCAGTTTTTCCTGACAATACCCAAGGATTTGGATGAGGCTGCAATCATCGACGGATGCTCGCACCTCGGGGTCCTCCGCCACGTGATACTGCCCAACTCCAAATCTATACTGGTGACAGCGGGCCTGATGAGCTTCCTGTGGTCGTGGGATGCGTTCCTATGGCCGCTCATAATCATTGAGTCCCCGGCTAAGATGGTTATACAGGTCGCCATTTCCAGCTTGAACACGCAGGAAGTAGTCTACTGGGGCCGCGTGTTCGCGGCCTGCACCGTTGCCTCGCTACCCACAGTCGCGGCGTTCCTGGCACTGCAAAGATACTACGTGCAGGGCATAGCTTTCAGCGGCATGAAGCAATGATCTCGCGATGGAGCGATAATCTCGCGAAGAAGGTGGCTTTATTGAGAGCACGGGTCGGAGTGATCGGCGGAACCGGGTACTACAAGTTCAAGACCGTACCCACCATTCGTGAAGAGGAGGTTGACAACCAGTACGGCCGGGTTCACGTCCTTTTTGCTGAATACAAAGGACGAGAAATCGCTTTCGTCCCGAGGCATGGGCTTGGGCACACCATTCCGCCGCACAAGATCAACCACAGAGCAAACATCCAGGCTTTAAAGGATCTGGGCGCCGAGAGCATCCTTGCCACGGCGGCGGTCGGGTCGCTACGCAAGATGGTGCCTCCAGGCGAGCTGGTCTTGCTCTCACAGTTCATAGATATGACGAAACGCAGAATCGGTACGTTTTACGACGAGGAGGGCGTGCCTTTCAAGCACTTGGATGTCACGGAACCTTTTTCCGAACCGCTCAGAGAGCGAGTGCTGCGTGCCGCGACGGCGCAAGGCATTCATATCCACCCATACGGGACGTACGTTGCCTTCGAAGGGCCCAGGCTTGAGACGGCAGCAGAGATCTCGATGATGCAGATCTTGGGTGGCGATGTGGTCGGCATGACCATCGTCCCCGAGGTCGTGCTTGCCAGGGAGGCTGACCTGTCTTACGCTGCGATCGCAGTCATCACCAATTACGGGGCGGGCATGGTTCCCGGCGGGATTTCCAAGGATATGGTGAGAGGCACGTTTGCTGCGGCAACGAATACGCTGGAGAGACTGCTACTCGCCACTATAGACCTCTTACTCGAATGACCGCCCGGGGACAGAGGCGCGACGCGCGCTTCGCAAGGAACAACAAAGCGGTAAGCGAAAGTTCAGAAGAGACACCGACTTCTAGGGGTTGCCGGTGTTGCATTCCGGGGACGGCGCACTCTGCAGGGCGCTCCCGATTAATTCGGCCCGCCGGCACATGGCCGGATTAATAGGCCCCGTCATGCAATCACCGGCAACCCCGGGTAGAGTACGCACCCTGAAAAGTGGTGCGAATTTATGACGACACCCTCACGAGTCCGGGCGGCTTGAGCCGATTGCCATGTTTGCCTGATGTTTGCCCTCGCGCGAGCGAGGGCATTGTGTTATAATTGCTGCGACCCTGTGGGAGGGAGACCTGTGAAAGTATTCGGGCTTGATGTTCGGAGAGTAACAGTTGCATTCTTCTTGACGTTCGGCATACTCGCGGGTGGCCGCATCGCCGCTTATCATGTGCAGGTGGAGAGACCCCTCGAGGCATTTCTCTCACAGCGTGCTGATGTTCTCGAGTACCGCCTCGTCAAGACGACCCCGGCTCTTGAGGTCCACGTCCGGCTTGCAAACATACCTGACATCCAATCCACTTACACGCACTTATGCACAGGGCTTGCGCGCGCCAGCGGCAAAGCACCGTGGCGCCTCGTGGTTTGGGATGCTCGGACCGACGAGCTTACAGGCGTCTATCAGCGCATGCGCCTTGCTATCGAAGAGGGGATATCTCGGGGGACCTTCCGGGAAATGGCTAATGCCATCGACGAGGAGGCCGTGGGGGCGCACCTTGACAGATGGGGCGTGTATGTTGACTCCAGGTACGTATACGTTCAGTTGCACAAGGGTGAGCGGTACCTGTATGAAGTGATTCCAAGGCAGGGGCGCCCACCAGCGGCAGGCGACGCTCTTACAGATCCGCCCGCAAGATCCGGGGCCCGGTAGGATTCAAAAGTGGCTACCGGCAGAGGCGCCTGCGGTCGGTTCGCCGCGCTCGCGGCGCTCTCGCCGGGGCACAACTTGGTGAGGGGATGAGGATTCCAAAATGCTAAAGGAAGTCGGCGTAGGAGCGGCTCTAGCCGTCACGCTGTACCTTGTGGCCTCAGGTTACAACGTAACGCCCATCCTGTTTCTGGCAGGGATCGCATTGGCCTTCTGGTATTTGCAGGTCGGGTCGGGTCTCGGCAGGCGGTTCCAGGTACTAGGTGGGGAGAAGCAGGTGCAGGGGGTTCCGGGGGTCTCCTTTGGCGACATCGGTGGCCAGGAGGTTGCCAAGCGCGAGCTTCTTGAGGCCCTCGAGTTCGTGGTCAACGCTGACAGGGTTCGGGCGCTCGGGATCCGGCCGCTTCGCGGGATCTTGCTTACAGGGCCGCCCGGCACAGGCAAAACGCTTCTCGCAAAAGCGGCTGCCAGCTACACGGGCAGCGTGTTCTTGGCGGCCAGCGGCTCGGAATTCGTCGAAATGTATGCGGGCGTAGGCGCGCAGCGGGTGCGCCAACTGTTCAGCGCTGCGAGGTCTCGCGCCGTTCGTGAAAAACGGGCGAGCGCCATGATCTTCATAGACGAGATCGAGGTGCTCGGCGGCAAGCGTGGAAAGCACTCGAGTCACCTCGAATACGACCAGACGCTTAACCAGTTGCTGGTAGAGATGGACGGGATAAATCCCAACGATGAGGTCAGGCTTCTCGTGATCGGTGCCACAAACCGGGCAGACCTGCTGGATCCGGCCCTCCTTCGGCCGGGCAGGTTCGACCGTATCGTCCAGGTAGACCTGCCGGACCGTGAAGGGCGTCTGCATATCCTGCGCATCCACACGAAGGACAAGCCGCTCGCAAGGGACGTTGACCTTGAAGAGATCGCGAGGGACACCTTCGGCTTTTCCGGGGCGCACCTCGAGAGCCTTGCCAACGAGGCTGCGATCCTTGCAATGAGGGAAGGAAAGAGCACGATAGGAGCCAAGGAGTTTAGGGATGCCATAGACAAGGTGATGATGGGCGAGAAACTCGACCGCCGGCCAAGCAAATCGGATATGGAGAGGATCTCATACCACGAAGTCGGCCACGCGCTCGCGAGCGAAGTGTTGCGGCCAGGGTCGGTTTCAGCGATTACTGTGATGTCGAGGGGTAAGGCCCTTGGCTATACCCGTCAGACCCAGGAGGAAGAGCTGTGCCTGTACACGCGCGATTACCTTGAGGATCAGGTAACCATTCTGCTGAGCGGCGCAGTAGCGGAGGAAATCCGCTTCGGCAACAGGTCCACGGGTGCCGCCAACGACTTCGAGCAGGCGCTCAATATCGCGCGGCGCCTGGTCAGCGCAGGGATGTCGCCTGCCGGCATAGTCAGCGTGGATGAACTTCCAAGACAGCTCTACCACGAGACAATCAGCGGCATTCTGAGAGACCAGGAACGGAGGGCGCGGGAGATCCTCCAGGCCAGGAAAGGGATACTTGTCGAGGCCAGCAGCATCCTCCTGGAAAATGAGAAGATCGATGGGGAAGAGTTCAGGAGGATGCTCAAGGGGGCTTGCGGAGGGCGAAAGGCTGCAAATGCCGGGTGAAAATGAGACCTCATGGAATCATCGGAGATCCCAGAGGAATGGGGCGCGCTCTTTCCGGTGTTGACATGGCTTCGGCGGGCAACGGGATGGTAAGCGTGCCGGCAGGAGGCAGGCGCTATGAGAGCGGAGATACTTTGCATCGGAACAGAACTCTTGCTCGGACAGATCGTGGACACAAACTCTGCCTACATCGGTCGGAAGCTAGCCGAGATTGGTGTTGATGTGTTCCATAAAGCGACAGTGGGGGACAACAAGGAAAGGGCGGCAAGCGCCATTCGGGATGCGCTCGCCAGGGCCGACGTTGTAATCATCACAGGCGGCCTGGGCCCAACCGAAGACGATCTCACTCGCGAGGCTGTCGCTGAGGCCATGGGGCTGCCCATGCGGGTTTATCCGGAAGCCAGGGAACCTGTGGAGTTTATGCTCCGGGGCACAGGGCACGGAACCCCGGTGGGCGTGCTCCGCCAGTCTGTGATCCCTGAGGGCGCCCGGCTCATAAGAAACGACCTCGGTACTGCTAGCGGCTTGATAATAGAGGACGGGGCCAGGGCTGTTATCTGTATGCCCGGCGTCCCGGCGGAGATGCGGGGCATGATGGAGTCCACTGTTATACCGTACCTTCGGGACAAGGCTGAAGGTGCCAGGAGCGTCATCCGGTCGCGAGTGCTCAAGGTCTGCGGACCCGGAGAGGCCTCAGTCGAAGATGCCGTGCGGGACCTCCTGCACGGGCAGACCAATCCTACTGTGGCACCTCTTGTCTCGCTGAGCGAGGTTGCACTGCGCATAACTGCGAAGGCATCCTCAAGCGAGGAGGCCGACGCGATGATAGCGGTGGTTGAGTCCAAAATCCGCGAGAGGCTCGGCGACGACATATACGGGGCTGATGACGATGAGCTTCAGCACGCCGTGGTCAGGCTTCTTATGGAGAAGAAGCTTTCCCTCGCAGTAGCGGAGTCGGTCACGGGCGGGCTCATAGCCCACAAGCTTACAGAGGTGCCCGGGTGCTCGGCAACGCTGGGCCTGGCCGCTACAACTTACAGTAATGATGCAAAGTGTAAGGTCCTGGGGATCCCCGGCAGCACCATCCGATCGTTCGGCGCGGTGAGCCGCGAGGTGGCCATCGCCATGGCGACGGGTGTGTTGTTGCTCGCGGGAGCGGACGTGGCTGTTTCAACAACCGGCATCGCTGGCCCGGCCGGCGGAAGCGCTGCGCGGTCGGTGGGGCTTGTGTTTGTCGGCGTCGCCTGGCGCGGCGGGGTTGCGAGCGCAAGGCTGATGCTATTCGGCACACGCAGCGAAATCAAGGAGCGAGCTGCCAAGAGGGCTCTGGACCTCCTGCGCAGGCATGTGCTACGAAGATGGTAGGGCGGGTTCGGCAGGTCGCGGGGCGCCTCAAGGGAGCTTGCTGGGCGCTCGTCTCGCTCGCCTGCGTGTTTGCAAGCATCAATCTCTTTGCCGCCGCCCCATACCATGTAGCCGGCCTGGACATACGTGTATCCGCCAGGGTGGGCATCCCCGGTTATAGCAGGCTCGCCATTCCCCCCATCGGGCGAGTGGAGGCGAGGAGCCACCCCACCCCTCTCCAGTTGCAGGCAACTCTGGAGAACATCGACCTCGAGTCCCTCCAGGACGTCATATCGCGCGGTGAGGTCCCTTCCAGCATCACAAGGCAGTTCAGAAGAGATGCGGGCCGGCTGCTTGCGCGCTTTGCCCTCAAGGCGGTCCTTCTTGCAACAGCGGGCGGCGCGCTTGGTGCAGCCATATCTTCTGCCTGGCTGCTGCGACGCACGCTGGCCGGTGCTGTGCTTGGTCTCGTGGCGAGCTGTGTACTACTGGGTAGCACCTATGCCACGTTTGATGAGCGGCGGCTGGCAAGCCCTCGCTACGAGGGGGTAATCGAGGCGGCCCCCTGGATGCTGGGCTTGCTTGACGGGAGCCTTCTCAAGGCAGGCGAGATCATCGGGAGCATCGAAACGATCACGAACAACATCCGCACCCTCTTTGACCGTGCTCAGGTGCTCAGGGCTCTATCGGGCGACAGGCCGTACGTGAGAATTCTGCACGTGTCGGACATTCACAACAACCCCCAGGCCTTCGATTTCGTTGGACAGGTGGTCGAAAGCTTTCAGCCCGATGTTATTGTTGACACGGGAGATATCACGGACTTCGGTACTGTTGCGGAGGCAAAGATGGCGGCGAGGAGGATCCGAAGTCTCGGGGTTCCGTACATGTTTGTCGCGGGCAACCATGACTCCCCGGAAGTGCTTCGGGTCCTGTCGGCGGAAGCCAATGTGGTATTGCTAGGGGACAGTGCCACTGCTTTTCGAGGGATTCGCATCGTGGGGCTTCACGACCCCGGCGGGCTTCGCCCGGACATGTCTCCTGCAAGCGACGAGGAGATTGAGGAGGCGTGGGAGCGGGCGGCCGGTATTCTGGCGGCCGACGGCGCGACGAACAGCACCCTTGCAGGGATAGACGTGTTCGCTACCCACGATATGCGTGCGGCTGAGGCCGCGAGGGGGAAGGTGCCTGTAATACTCTGCGGCCACGACCACCGCCTGTTAGTATCGCAGGACAGCAGGACCGTCGTTGTTAATGCAGGGACCACGGGTGGTGCGGGAATACGGGGCCTGCGCGTGGAGGGTGGGGTCCCGATGAGCGTTGCCCTCCTCCACTTCGCGGTGGCAGGCCGCACGGACGATCGAACCGCGACCGCCCCCTCACAAAGAGACGACCCCCCGATGCCCGCCGCAGAGCTTGTGGCTGTGGATACCATCCGGATACTCGGAGAAAGACAAGGGTTCGCTCTTGAGCGGAGGGTCCTGGAAAAAGCAGTCGCGGGGGCGCGGCGGGTCGAAGCACGGCAGACCTGAAAAACCGTGAGGGCCGTTATGGCAAAAGCAGGAAATCGTGACCTTGTGTAGAAGTACTTTCTGCGACAGGAATAGAGCGATCCAGGTGCAACAGGGCGATTGGGGGCTGGCTTGTGAGTGCAATTCGATGCTTCATCGCTGTGTTCTTGGACCCGGCTATTCGCCCGAAGGTGGCAGCTTTCCAAAGGCAGCTTGCCAGGGCCGGGGCGGACGTCAAGTGGGTGGAGGCTGAGAACCTTCATTTCACGCTCAAGTTCCTGGGAGATGTGCAAAGCACCCGCCTTGAGGGGATCGGGCGGGCGCTTGAGGCGGCGGTGGCCGGTGTGCAGGCCTTCGAGCTTGGGCTCGGAGGTGCAGGTGCCTTCCCCAACACCAGGAACCCGCGGGTTATCTGGATAGGGGTGAGCACCGGGAGGGATCCTCTAATCGACCTTGCCAGCAGGGTTGAGGAGGCTATGAAAGCCGAGGGTTTCCGGCAGGATGGGAAGGGGCTATCCCCCCACCTCACGATAGGCCGCGTGAGGTCGGCCCGCAACCTCCACGCGCTCGCGCAGGAGCTCTCATCGAGCTCGCCTCCTGTAGCCACGATGAGGGTGGACCGGGTTCAGTTGACGTCGAGCGACCTCACAACTCATGGGCCTGTCTATGCTCCAGTTCGGGTGATCCCGTTGCTGTAAAGCGGTGCAAGATGGAGCAAGCGGGTGAGAGTGCGAGCCATATGGCGAACAGGCGTTCTCATATGGATCCCGGACGCCTGGAGCGTTCAGATTCGAACGGATGAGGCGCTCCTGGTGTTGTGAATACGGCCAGAGTAAGGTACAATCTATATGTCTGTATGTGTGGGTGAAGGATTCTGAGCCCAGCCGGGCCAGGAGTTATAGCCTTCGGGTAGACGGAGTTCTCGTCGGAAAAGTCCCAGAACGCCGATCGCAGACGCCGGCGTGAAAAGGAGGTAGCCAATGGAAAAGGAAAAGGCTCTCGACATGGCCTTGTCGCAGATAGAGAAGCAGTTTGGAAAGGGCTCCATCATGAGGCTGGGGGAGGCTAATGCCCGTCTTGCGGTAGAGGCCATACCTACCGGCGCACTGTCGCTGGATATTGCCCTCGGGATCGGGGGCATGCCGCGCGGGCGAGTGATAGAGATCTACGGCCCGGAATCTTCCGGGAAGACCACAGTTGCTCTACACGTGATCGCCGAGGCCCAGAAAGCCGGCGGGATCGCCGCGTTCATCGACGCCGAGCATGCTCTGGACCCCGTATACGCCAAACGGCTCGGCGTCGATACAGACAATCTTTTGATTTCGCAGCCAGATACCGGCGAGCAAGCGCTTGAGATTGCGGAGGCCCTCGTGCGAAGCGGGGCTATCGATGTCATCGTCATCGACTCGGTAGCGGCCCTGACCCCAAGGGCGGAGATCGAAGGTGAGATGGGCGATCCTCACGTCGGGCTTCAGGCGAGGCTCATGTCACAGGCGCTACGCAAACTCACCGCTGCCATAGGCAAGTCACGTACATGCGCAATATTCATCAACCAGATACGTGAGAAGGTCGGGGTCATGTTCGGAAACCCCGAGGTCACGCCGGGCGGCCGCGCTCTCAAGTTCTATGCCACCATACGGCTTGAGGTCAAGAGAGTTGAGGTGCTCAAGCAGGGCCAGCAGATGATAGGCAGCCGCACCAGGGCCAAGGTCGTCAAGAACAAGATTGCCCCACCTTTCCGGGAGGCGGAATTCGACATCATATACGGGCAAGGGATCTCCCGGGAGGGAACCATTCTCGACCTGGGCGAGGTGAACGACATAATAGTGAAAAGCGGCACCTGGTACTCATACGGTGACCTGAAACTTGGTCAGGGCAGGGAGAACGCCAGGGAGTTTCTGAGGGAGAACCCAGACGTCGCCGCGGAGGTAGAAAGGAAGATCCGGCAGCTCGCGGGGCTCCGGCTTCCCCAGTTGGCTGCGGCAACCTCAGCCGAGGGAGAGCCAAACTGACATGCGACGCGACTTCTTTCAACCCGGGGCTGCCCGGGGTTCCAGGGAAGGACAACCACCTTCCCTTTGTTGTGTACGGGGTGCTACCAGCGAACAGCCGTGCACATGCAGGAAGGAGTTTGCGAGCATGACAAGAACGTCTATGCTATGGCCCCTGAGAGAGGAGGCATGTCGCCTGCGGAAATGACCAATAATGTGGTAATGAAGGCATAAGGAAGCAGTAACGTGGTGGGGCATGCGGTGAAAACGGGTCGGGAATATCCAAGAGACGACGACACTGTTCGAACACGGACGCCGGAAACGGTCCAAAAAGCGAGAACCTATGTCCTGCGGCTGCTCGAGATGCGTGACAGGACGACTGAAGAGCTTTCTAGGAAAATGCGATCGAAGGGCTTCGCGGAGGACGTCGTCCTGGGGGTGCTCGAGGAGATGAAATCCCTCGGCTACCTGGATGACGCAAAGTATGCACGTCATTTCGCAGAGACGCGTGCAACCTACCAGAAGTTCGGGCCTGTCCGCATACGAATCGAGCTCGAGCGGCGCGGTATCCCCAGGGAACTTGCGGCGGACGCCGTAAGGCAGGCGTTTGAAGGAACGGGGGAAAGTGAGACTGCGCTTGCCCTCGCGCGCGAGTGGGTTGCGCGAAGAGAGTCATCTGACGAGCCTGCATCAAAGAGAAGGCTATACGGTTTTCTGGCCAGGCGCGGATTCTCCTCTGATGTGGCCGAGAGAGTCATACGAGAAGTGCTGGGCGGGGGGTAAGGCAGGTCCAGTGCAGGCGCGAGCTTATGCGTGGCGCCTTGGAAGTAGGGCGTGAGCGAGGCAGCCTGGGCTCAGGAATGTCTCCACTTTGTCAGAGGTCAAGGGTCCGCACTGTTGAAAGTGGTGTGGATTTCTGGCTACCAAGTCAGGATTGCATTACGTGCTAGGGTTTACGTGCTGGGATTGCTTGACACTGCGAAATAGAATAAGGTACAATAGGCGTGAATTCCGGTTGCGGCCGGAGAAATGACTCCGGCACTAGACTTTACGACGACAGAATACGTCTTTCATCTAGTGGCCGAGTTCATGCTCGGCCTTGTTCTTGAGAAGGAGGTGAACCTGATATAGCCGTCATCAACATCATTACGGTTGTGGTTTCTGTCCTGGTCGGAGGCGCTCTGGGGTACCTCGCCAGGAAAGTCCTCGCCGAGGCTAAGATCGGTTCGGCGGAGCTTGCTGCGAAGAGGGTAGTGGAGGAGGCCGAGAAGGAAGCCGAGGCTGCAAAGCGTGAGATCCTGCTCGAAGCCAAGGAAGAAGCCCATCGGCTCCGGAATGAAATCGAACAGGAAGAACGCGCACGCCGGGCAGAACTCCAGAGAACGGAGAGGCGACTCCTGCAGAAGGAAGAAAGCCTTGACCGGAAGCTAGATTCAATTGAGCGCAAGGAGGAGAGCATAGCAAGAAAGGAGCGGGAACTCGACGCAGCAAGAGAAGAGCTTGCCGAGCTTCACGCAAAGCAAAGGGCTGAGCTCCAGCGGGTGTCGGGGTTGTCCTCGGAAGAAGCAAAGGCGCTTCTTCTCAAGGACATCGAGAACGAGATCCGACACGAGGCGGCCGTCATGATAAGGAACATCGAAGCCGAGGCGAGAGAGGAAGCGGAGCGGCGCGCTCGGGAGGTCATAGCCGGC
Source organism: Bacillota bacterium (assembly GCA_040752635.1). Lineage (GTDB taxonomy): Bacteria > Bacillota > SHA-98 > UBA4971 > UBA4971 > JBFMGS01. The sequence goes on along the minus strand of JBFMGS010000002.1, from coordinate 61,748 downwards.
GCCATTCAGCGGTGTGCTGCAGACCACGTGGCCGAGACCACCGTATCAGTGGTTTCTCTCCCCAACGACGAGATGAAAGGGAGGATCATCGGCAGGGAAGGCAGGAACATCCGGGCTCTTGAGACGCTCACCGGGATCGATCTCATAATAGATGATACTCCTGAGGCCGTGATCCTGTCCGGCTTTGACCCCGTGAGGCGGGAGGTCGCCAAGGTGGCCCTGGAGAAGCTCATCACCGATGGGCGGATCCATCCAGCCCGAATCGAAGAAATGGTGGAAAAGGCCCAGAAAGAAGTGGACGCCATTATCAAGGAAGAGGGAGAAGGCGCCGCAATCGAAGTGGGCGTGCACGGGTTGCACCCAGAGCTCATTCGCTTGCTGGGCAGGCTCAAGTTCAGGTCGAGTTTCGGGCAGAATGTCCTCAAGCATTCTATCGAGGTCGCACACCTTGCGGCAGGAATGGCCGCTGAGCTCGGCGCCAACATTGCGGTTGCAAAGCGCGCAGGCCTACTCCACGACATCGGTAAGGCGGTGGACCACGAGGTAGAGGGTCCGCACGTGCAGATAGGCGTAGACCTTGCACGCAAGTACAGGGAATCGCCCGAGGTCGTGCACGCGATAGCTGCGCATCACGGCGATGAAGAGCCGAGGACGGTCGAGGCTGTGCTGGTGCAGGCTGCAGACGCGGTTTCTGCTGCACGCCCCGGGGCTCGGCGGGAGACGCTCGAGGCCTACATCAAGAGGCTGACGAAGCTCGAGGAGGTAGCAGACTCGTTCGATGGTGTCGACAAGGCTTATGCGATACAGGCGGGTCGGGAGATCAGGATAATGGTGAAACCGGAGAGAATTGACGATCTCTCTGCCGTACGCCTTGCCAGGGACATTGTGAAGAAGATCGAGGATGAATTGGAGTACCCCGGCCAGATCAAAGTGACCGTGATTCGCGAAACACGTGTGGTTGACTACGCGAAGTGATGCGATGGAGGCAGGGTGGGGTCACCCCGGCCTGCCTCCGGCTTTCAAAACCGCGCCAAGCAGGAGATTACCCAGCGGTGGCGAACTGTTCCCTATGTGTTGAGGGAGGGTGGTCTAAGTGGCAGGGCCTGCTGCCAGATCTCATATTGTAAGCGACGGCACCGCGAACAGCGTTAGCCTTCTTATCTCCATACTCGTCCGCTATCCCGAAATCGCCACCGTCAACTTTGTGCCCGAGGGCAAGATTCTGAAGTTCACGTTCATGTTATCAAAGCCTCTTTCGGCGGACCTGTGGGAAGCCTTCGAGAAACGGCTTGTCGAAAGCGTTCAGGGTTACGCCGCCCTGGTTCATGGTGAAGAGCCAATGCTACAGGTCGAACGGCGTAACCACGCTGAAGTATCGCTTGTTGAGATATCCCGCGACATTGACACACTGACCCAGGAGGAGATATCCCTCATCATAGAGCTCGCCCGGACGGAGCTGGGGTCTTCCCTGGTAACGGAGGGTCCAATCCCCGACAGCGTCCTCGACGAGGAACTCTTGCTTCAGGATGAGATGATCGAGAATATGCTGGAGGACCTCAAGGAGTCCATCTTACAGAGAAAGCTTATAGGTTTCCGCGAGGAAGGCCGCGTCTTCGTCTTCAACAAGAAGACCGAGCGCACGAAGTCATGATGGTAAACCTTCTTTTCATCGGAGATATCGTAGGTAGACCGGGGCGCAGGGCTGTCCAGGTCCTCCTGCCCGAGCTTGTGCGCACCTACCGCCCTGACGCGATCATTGCCAACGGCGAGAATGCCGCGGGCGGCTTCGGACTTACGAGGGAGACTGCAAACGAGCTTTTTGAGTTCGGTGTGACGGTACTTACCACCGGCAATCACGTATGGAACAAGAAAGAGTTTTACCAGAGCCTCGAAACTGACGAACGAGTGATAAGGCCTGCCAATTACCCAAGGGGAGCACCTGGAAGGGGATCGACGGTAACAGAGCTCCCAAGTGGCATTCGTCTCGGGGTGATCAACCTCTCGGGGCGAGTCTTCATGACCCCTCTCGACTGCCCTTTCCGCGTTGCTGGCACGCTAGTCGCCGAACTCTCGCGCGAGTGTGATATCATAGTCGTGGATTTCCATGCCGAAGCCACGTCGGAGAAGGTCGCCATGGGCTGGTTTCTTGACGGCAAGGTCGCTTCTGTGGTTGGCACCCATACTCATGTGCAGACCGCGGACGAGAGAATCCTTCCTCACGGAACAGCTTACATCACAGACCTTGGGATGACTGGCCCGGTGGACTCCGTTCTGGGGGTCAGAAAGGACATTATCATCCAGCGTTTTCTCTCGGGTCTACCTGCAAAGTTTGAAACCGCGCCGGGCCCTGCTGAGCTTCAGGGCGTTGTGGTCACAGTGGACGAGTCCACGGGAAAAGCAAGAAAGATAGAAAGGGTGCGCGTGGCGACGGCCGATTAGACGGTTTGAACCAGGCAAGTAGTAGCCTGGTTATACTTTTTTTCCTGGCAGGTGCGCTGGCAGCAGGAGTTGGGGCAATAGCATATAATAACAAGATTGCAGCAGGTAATATTAACCATGCTAGGAGGAATTATACATGGAAGTCCTCAAAGTTTCCTCAAAATCAAGCCCAAATTCCGTGGCAGGCGCTCTGGCAGGTGTTCTAAGAGAGCGGGGCAGCGCCGAAGTTCAGGCGATAGGGGCTGCTGCGCTGAACCAGGCAGTCAAGGCCGTGGCGATAGCGCGAGGCTTCGTGGCACCGAACGGGATGGACCTGGTGATGATACCTGCATTTGCCGATGTTGAGATAGACGGAGAAGAGCGCACGGCTATCAAACT
>JBFMGS010000002.1:12617-58831 GCA_040752635.1 Bacillota bacterium | reverse complement strand
GGGGGATGCTGCTGCGGACTGACCCGGCTGTGGCAGGCGCATGGCCGCTGATGCTAGAAGCGGATATAATTACATGAAGGTATCGGCAGGGCAAGGTCGAACTTATCATACGACAGGTGAGGAGGTGAAGCATAGCAAGAAGAGGTGTCGCGCAAGTGATAGAAGGAGCAAGAGTAGCACTTCGCCCGCTGGGCGAGAAAGACGCGGAAATTACAAGCTGCTGGGAATCGGAATACTATGCTGCAACTGTGCCAGGAAACGGTCGAAACCGGCACCTCTCAGAGTCCCAAGGTCAAGGGAATAAGGGCGGCGCAAAGACGGCGAGGATGTTCGCCATCGAAGCCGAAGACGGCACCCTCATCGGCAGTATCGGCCTTGTGGAGATCAGTTGGCGAAAGAGCGAGGCCGAGCTTGTGGTCCTCATCGGCAATGAGCGGTATCGGGGTAGAGGCTATGGTACTGAAGCCGTCAACACGTTGCTCGAGTATGCGTTCAACCATACGAAATTGGCGCGGGTATACCTGCGCGTGTTCCAGGAGAATACGTCTGCTATCAGGTGCTTTGAGAAGTGTGGGTTCCGGAAGGAATGGGTCGTCACTCGAAAGTTTGAGGACGGAGGGCCTTCGAAGAAGGTAATACTTATGACTCTCGACAGGAAGGGCTTCATCGAGAGCTCGCGGTGCCAGGCGGCATCGTGAGGGCAAGAGAAACAAGTTCGTTACAGTGGTCCTGGCACAATCGCCGGGACCACTCTCTTCTCGGTTATCTCACAACCGACTCCCCCTCGCACGAAGTGGTCACCGAAAACTCGCACCACTTCTCGGGCTTTCACACGCCTTCTCATGCATGCGCGGGCGCTCCCCACATACGTGCAAACGCGGGCAATCCTGCGAGTCTCTGGTTTCGAAAAAAGTTATTCGGAGAAGAAGGATTTCCCGCAGTGACATAGAAGAGAAACGTTGCCAATGTGGGGCAAAGTGGGGAAAAGTGGTGGAGACAGCATCCCCAAGGTTCATCGGGACGTACGAGCATAACGTGGACGACAAAGGCAGGCTGGCGATTCCTGCAAAGTTCAGGGACGGCCTGGGCGAGCGGTTCTTTGCTACAAAGGGGCTGGACAGATGCCTTTTTCTCTTTCCCGAAAGCGAGTGGGAGAAACAACAGGAGCAGCTTGCGTCGCTCCCTCTAGCGATGCGAGATGCGCGCGCTTACAGCAGGCTGTTCTTTGCAGGAGCATGTGAATGCGAACTTGACAGGCAAGGGCGAATCAACATACCTCCCTACCTTCGCGAGTATGCAGCGATTAATAAGGACGTGGTCGTCATCGGTGTGATGAACCGGGTGGAGGTCTGGAGCCGGGAGGTGTGGCGTGACTACTCGACCAAAGCTGAGGAATCCTATGAGGAGATAGCGGAGAAGCTCGTTCACGGCGGTGTTGACAAGGTATGACGCCAGATTGCGAGAGCGGGCACGGCGAGTATCACATCCCGGTGATGAGGGATGAGGTGTTGTGGATGCTAAGGCCCAGGACAGGCGGAACATACGTCGATTGCACCGTGGGCGGCGGCGGTCATGCTGCGTCTGTACTGGAGCGTGTTGCACCCGGCGGGTTCCTGGTGGGCATAGACAGGGACCAGGAAGCCATCGAGTTTGCCAGCCGCAGGCTTTCCTCCTTCGAGGGCTCGTTTACCCTGGTGTGTGGGAACTTTGCCGACCTCAAAACCCTGCTTCGGGACCTCGGCATAGGGTCTGTTGATGGGGTCCTGTTCGACCTCGGGGCGTCAAGCCGGCAGTTCGATGATCCTGGCAGAGGTTTTTCGTACATGGGCGATGCGCTTCTCGACATGCGGATGGATACGAATTCCGGGCCATCTGCCCGGGATCTTGTCAATACTCTCCCCTTCGACGATATTGCCAGGATTATACGTGAGTATGGTGAGGAGCGATGGGCGTCCCGGATCGCCCGGTTCATAGTGGCGAGGCGCGAGTCGCGTCCCATCACCACCACGGGGGAACTCGCGGACATCATCAAACAGGCGGTTCCGGCTCGAGCGAGGAGAACCGGGCCGCATCCGGCGAGGCGCACTTTTCAGGCCCTTCGCATCGCGGTCAACAACGAGCTGGACAATCTCGAGAAAGGCATCGACCAGGCGGTAGACGTCCTTCGAGCTGGAGGGAGACTGGTGGCAATCTCCTTCCACTCTCTGGAGGACCGCATCGTAAAGAAGAAACTCTCCTGGCACGCAGCGCGGCGCGATGCGGAGGGGGTCCCGGGTCATACTTCGGGTTCGGGGCGCCTGAGGATTCTGACCACCAGGCCCCTTGTTCCGAGTGAAGAGGAAGTTAGGGCGAATGCCAGGTCTCGCAGTGCGAAGTTACGTGCGGCCGAGAAGTTCTAAGCGAATTGGGGAGGGAATACAGATGGTACCGGCCGAAGCCAGGCCCCTCAGGCTCCTGGTGACGCAAGAAAGAGGGGCACGCGCAATGCTGGCGGGGTCGCAGAAGCCATGTAAGCGGGCTCGCCTCGGGAGGCCCGCACTTGCAGCGTTGCTGGCTACGGGGCTTCTCCTCGGCAACCTGGCGTTGCGCGCCCAGACCATCAACAGAGGATACAGGTTAAGCCAGCTTGAACAAGCCCTCGCAGCCACACAGGTGCAATACGACCGGCTGAACCTGTCGGCTACGCACCTTCGCTCCCTGGAGAGGGTAGAGGAGGTTGCCAGGGCCGGGCTCGGCATGACAGACCCGGTGTTTGCAGAGTACGTCGTAGTAGCTCCCGGTGGTCGCAACCAGGGTGCCGGCAAGGATGCAAACACGCCTGGTCTCCGGGAACCGTCCGGACTTGAAAAGGGCCTTCTAGCTCGAACCGGGGATGCCCTGATAGGGCTTGTCTCGCCCTTCGTTGCAAGGTGGTTCTACGATATCCCCGACAGCAATCATCCGAGGGTCCGGTTAAAATAGAGCAAGGCGGGGTAAGACCTGTGTCGGTATACTCAGGCGTTACCGTCAAAAAGAGGGTGGCCTGGCTTTTTGTTATGTGGGGGATCGCTGCCATACTGCTGGTGTTCCGGCTCTCGTGGCTGCAGGTCGCCCAGAGCGATCGCTTTCGCAAGCTCGCACTGGATCAGAGGCTTTATCCCGTTCCTGTGGATGCCCGCAGGGGAACCATACGCGACCGTGAAGGCCGGGAGCTTGCCGTAAGCGTGAGCGCTGACTCTGTTTATGCTGTCCCCGCAGAAGTGAGAGACCCCTCCGAAACTGCACGGACGCTCGCGCGCGTCCTTGAGCAGGACCCCGAAAGCATCCGAGCGAAGCTCACGCAGAAGGCTGCGACGGTTTGGATCGACCGCAGGGTGGATCCAGACAAGGCGGCCGCACTTCGAAAGCTGGACCTCAAGGGTATAGGATTCACCGAGCGCGGCCAGCGGTTCTACCCCAAGGACAGGCTGGCCGCGCACATCCTGGGCATTGCGGGCATCGATAACCAGGGGCTCGAGGGCCTGGAGGTGCAATACGATGCGTTCCTGCGTGGCACGCGTGGCCAGATCGTAGCCGAGCGCGACGCTGCTGGCAAGGAGATCCCGGGGGGAGTGTCGAGGTTCATCCCGCCTGTCGATGGCAATGACCTGTATCTTACCATAGACGAAGTGATCCAGTATATTGTGGAGCGCGAACTCGATCGTGGAATGGTAGAGACCCGCGCAAAACGTGGCATGATTCTGGCGATGGACCCGAAAACCGGAGCGGTGCTGGCCATGGCCGCAAGGCCCACGTACAACCCCAACCATTACTTTGATTATCCAGATAGTGCCAGACGCAACATCGTTGTATCTGACGTGTATGAGCCAGGCTCTACTTTCAAGATCATCACGGCGGCAGCCGCTTTGGAGGAGGGGGTAGTGAAGCCGACCGATACCTTCTTCGACCCCGGTTTTATCAGGGTGGAGGACAGGCACGTCCGATGCTGGCTCGGAGGTGGCCATGGCAGCCAAACCTTCATAGAAGCAACCGAGAACTCGTGCAACGTGGTGTTTGCCACCCTCGGGCTGCGCCTCGGCACTGAACGGTTCTACAGGTACATCCGGGCCTTCGGGTTCGGAAGCCCCCTGGGGATCGATTTCCCCGGGGAGGCGGCAGGCCTGCTCCAACAGGAGAAGAATGTCGGGCTCGTGGAGATTGCAAACATTTCCTTCGGGCAAGGGATCTCTGTGACCCCGATCCAGCTCCTATCAGCCCTGAACGCCATCGCAAACGGCGGCGTTCTCATGCGCCCGTATCTTGCGTCCCGGATCATCGCTCCGGATGGTAGCCTCGTGAAGGAGTTCTCGCCCGAGCCTCTGCGGCAGGTCATCAGCAAGGAGACCTCCCACGAGCTCTCGCTCATCCTGGAATCCGTGGTGGTCAACGGGTCTGGGTACAGGGCGAAAATACCGGGTTACCGCGTTGCCGGCAAGACCGGGACGGCGGAGAAGCCCGAGGCGGGAGTATACGGCGAAAAGCGGGTGGCGTCGTTTCTTGGCTTCGCCCCTGTTGAGGACCCTAAGATCTCAGTCCTCGTCGTCTGGGATGAGCCGGACGTCGGGATAAGGTACGGGGGCGTTCTCGCGGCCCCGGTTTTTCAGGCCGTTGTTCGCGACGCGCTGAGGTACATGGGGGTACCGCCTACTTCACCTCCCGAACAGGGGGAAGCCGGCCGGAGCGTCGAGCTCGTGGCTGTTCCCGATCTTATAGGTCGGTCCTCGGAGGATGCTGCGAAAGCTCTTGTAACCGAGTTCGGGCTCGAGGTCCGGGTGAAGGGCTCAGGCAACGTGGTGCGCGATCAGACCCCGCGGCCGGGCGCCAGGGTCGCCCGGGGGACCACAGTTGTGCTTTACTTGGATATGGGCGCCCTCTATAATGTAGAGGAAGAAAACGTGCTGGTCCCGGACCTTACGGGCAAGACGATGAAAGACGCGGCCCTTCTTCTTACGAGAGCGGGCCTGCGTATGCAGGCGGAAGGCACGGGAGTTGCTCGCTCCTCGGACCCGAAGCCGGGGACGGCGGTGCCCCGGGGGTCTGTGGTTGTAGTCAGATTTGAACCGCCGGGCCCGCAAGCGCCTGGTGCGCCATGACAGTAGGTCAGCGCTTCATAGCCTTAATTTGGCATAGTAGCCAATGACAGGAGGAATAATGGTACTGTCAAGAGAACGCTGGAGGATGCCGAGAGCTGTGTGTACGTTCGGGGACTTGCTCGAAGGAGTGGAAGTCCGGGAAGTCCTTGGAGATACGGGAGCGATAGTCCGGGGCGTTGCCTACGATTCGCGCGAGGTCGGCCCCGGGTACCTTTTCGTATGCGTTAAGGGGGAGAAGCATGACGGGCACGACTTCATCGGCGATGCAATCTCCCGCGGAGCGGTGGCGCTGGTTGTTGAGGAAGACATGGCGATTCCTGAGGGAGTGCAGGTGGCGAGAGCTCTCGAGTCGCGGCGGGCTCTTGCCGTCATAGCCCGGAATTTCTACGGTGATCCGTCGGCCTCTATGCTTTGCGTGGGTGTCACCGGCACCAAAGGAAAGACAACCACGACCTATCTCATCAAGGGCGTGCTCGATGCATCCGGGCGCAGTTGCGGTATCATTGGGACCGTGGGGCACGTCATTGGAGACGAGGTAGTCCACGCTAAGCATACCACCCCGGAGTCTCTCGACGTACAGAGAATGCTTCGCCAGATGCACGATAGGGGCCAGCGTGCAGCCGCGATGGAGGTCTCGTCTCACGCGGTAGTGCTCGATCGCGTCTTGGGTGTGGACTTTGACATGGGCGTGTTCACCAATATCGGCCATGATCACCTGGATTTCCACGGGACATTTGAAAACTACCTCGGTGCGAAAACTGCTTTCTTCGAATCTCTAGGAGACGGGGTCTCGCGTAAGGGTCAGGTGAGAACTGCTCTGGTGAACCTGGACGACCCCCATGCAGGCCACATTATCTCCAGGACTCGCGCTGATGTCTTGACCTACGGCGTCATGGCGAGCGCCGACATTAAGGCCGAGGACGTGAGGCTGCTCCCTCGAGGCGCCCGGTTCACCGCCCGTACGCCCAAGGGCAAAACCCAGGTCTGCCTGAACCTCGCGGGCATGTTCAACGTGCATAACGCGCTTGCCGCCATCGGATGCGGGCTTGCGGCAGGGGTCGGCCTGGACGAAATCAAGGCAGGGGTCGAGAGCGTCCAGGGGGTGCCCGGACGGTTCGAGACGATAGACGAAGGGCAGCCTTTCGCCGTCATAGTTGATTTTGCGCACACACCGGATAGCCTCCAAAACATCCTAAAGGCTGCGTCCGGGCTCGCCTCGGGTCGGGTCATAGCCGTTTTCGGCTGCGGTGGGGACCGTGACAGAACCAAGCGCCCGATCATGGGGGAAATAGCGGCGAACCTTGCCGACCTCGTGGTAGTGACGTCGGATAACCCCCGGTCCGAGGATCCGGACGCGATATGCCGCGAGATCGAGGAAGGGATCCTTCGCGCAAGGCGGCCGGGCGAGGGCTATGAGGTCATAGTCAGCAGGGCCGAAGCCATCGCAAGGGCGATTTCCGAAGCCAGAGAGGGCGACGTGGTGGTCATCGCAGGCAAAGGCCACGAGACCTACCAGGTATTCCGGGATCATACCATTCATTTCGACGATCGGGAGGTTGCCAGGAACCTTCTGAAGGAGCGCGCAGGTCGTGGCGGAGTTCAGCCTAGATGAAGTTGTAAAGGCCACAGGGGGTAGCTGCGAGGCGACAGGGGCCCACCCGTCATTCTCGGGGGTTACTACCGACTCTCGTAAAGTCGCCGGCGGGGAGATCTTCTTTGCGCTTTCAGGCCCGAACTTCGACGGTCACCAGTTCGCAAAGGACGCCGTTGAGAGAGGCGCAAGGGGAGTAGTCATCTCGTCCAGGGAAAGAACAGGTGACCTACCGGGGACGGCCGCGGTCATTGTCGTGAACAACACGTTAAAGGCCCTGCAGAAGCTCGCCACGTATAACAGGTGTCGCTTGGGTATACCTGTCGTCGCAATAACCGGAAGCACGGGCAAGACTACGACCAAGGACATGGCTTACAGTATCTTCGCCGAACGCGTGCGCTGCGCGAAGACGCAGGAGAACTTCAACAACGAAGTGGGTGTCCCGCTGACTCTGCTCAGCCTTGAACCCCATCACGAGGTCTGCGTGGTGGAGCTTGCCATGAGGGGCAGCGGGCAGATCCGGGACCTCGCCGAGATCGCCCGCCCTGACGTAGGGGTCGTCACCAACGTGGGGCCCAGCCATGTGGAACTCCTGGGGTCCATCGAGAACGTAGCTGCTGCTAAGGCAGAGCTTGTGGAAGCGCTCGGGGCTGACGGCATCGCCGTGCTGAACAGCGACTGCCCTCATACCGCGGCGATGAAGGACAAGACTTCGGCAAAGGTGACGTTTTTCGGGGTAGAGCAGGCTGCAGACGTGCAGGCGAGCGAGATTGAGCTTTTGGGGGCAGAAGGCACGAACTTCACCATGTCCTATGGCGAGAGATCCTTCAGGGTTCACGTGCCCGCTCCAGGCATGCACAACGTCTACAACGCTCTCGCGGCGAGTGCGGCTGCGTTTGTTCTGGGCTTGGATTCGTTTGCAGTCGCAGACGGGCTCGATCACTTCGAACCTGCGCACCAGCGGCTCGGGATCATCGAGACTCGCCAGGGATATATCGTGATAGATGACACCTACAACGCCAACCCCGCATCCATGAGAGCTGCTCTATCCACTCTGCGGCAAGTCGCGGGCTCGAGGCGGAAGATCGCAGTCCTGGGTAATATGCTGGAGCTGGGGGAGATCTCGGCGGAGGCTCACAGGGATCTCGGTCGCACGGCGATGGCATTACCGTGCGACGTACTGGTGACTGTGGGGGATCTTGCGCGTCTCGCAGGTGAAGAGGCGCTTCGTCTGGGCAAGGCGGCGGGCAGCGTGCTCATGTTCGACGATAGGGGCGAGGCGGCTCGGGCTGTTGAGTGGCTGGCAAGGCCTGGCGACGTGATCCTGGTTAAAGGGTCGCGCGCCATGAAGATGGAGGAAGTCGTGTCGGCCCTCGTAGAGGGTATTGGAGGCGGGCCCGGTGCTACGTGAGATGTATGCTGCCCTGTGTGCTTTTGCCGTGGTGGTCCTGATAGCCCCCGCGTCCATCAGGATATTGCGTCGAATGAAATTCGGACAATCGGTACGGACCGATGGGCCGGCTACCCACCAGAAGAAGGCGGGCACGCCGACTATGGGCGGCATCATGATACTCATCGCGGTCCTGGTTGCGACGCTCTTGTTTTCTGAGAGGGCGACCGACGCGGCATGGGCTCTTTTTATAACGTTGGGATTCGGGGCTATCGGGCTCGCAGACGACTTCATCATAGTTGTAGCCAGGCGGCCTTTGGGACTCCGCGCGAGGTATAAGATCGTCGCCCAGGTCATTCTCGCCGGGCTTCTGGGCCTCTTCACGATAACTGAGCCCCACCTCGGCAGTTCGGTTCGTATTCCGTTCTTGCACCACCAGGTGGATCTCGGGCTCGGCTACGTGATATTCGCGGTGCTCGTGATGATCAGTGCGTCAAACGGGGTTAACCTTACCGACGGCCTGGATGGCCTCGCCGCAGGCACGGTGGCTCTTGCGGCTTTCACTTATAGCATCATCGCTGCCTCGCTCGGCGCAAGCGATCTAGCAGCGTTCGCCGCCGCGCTTACCGGGTCCTGTGTGGGGTTTTCGTGGTTCAACTCCCACCCGGCTCAGGTGATAATGGGGGATACCGGGTCGCTTGCGCTTGGTGCGGCGCTTGGAACCCTCGCTATACTTACGAAGACCGAACTCCTGTTACTCCTGGTTGGCGGCGTGTTCGTCATCGAGACCTTGTCTGTCATGATCCAGGTGACTTACTTCAGACTCACGCGCGGCAGACGCATCTTCAAGATGAGCCCGCTTCACCATCACTTTGAACTGTCCGGGTGGCAGGAGCCGAAAGTCGTGACGAGATTCTGGATTTTGGGGCTCATCTTCTCGGTGCTCGGGCTGATAAGTTTTCGGACATTCTGAGGTGTGCACGGGGAGTACTACGAATTTGGGAGGGGCAACCCCAGGCGGGGTTTATGATTTGTGTAATCTGGCCCACGTGGCTTGGGAGGGTGAGAGCTGTGGCGGCAAGACGAAAAGCTCATGAGAAGCATGCGCCAGACGTCGTGATCTTTCTCATCACCCTTGCTCTCTTGAGCCTGGGGATTATCATGGTCTTTAGCGCAAGTTCAGTGAGCGCCTATGAGATCTTCCGGGATACCTACTACTTCCTCAAGAGGCAACTTGCCTGGGCCGCCATCGGCCTTGGGGCCATGTGCGTCGCCATGGAGGTGGACTACCGGCTGTGGAGGAAGCTGGCGTGGCCCGCTTTGCTTCTGAGCTTGGTGCTTCTTGTGGCAGTGCTTGTCCCCGGGGTGGGCATAATGATTCGGGGTTCGCGGAGGTGGCTGGGGGCGGGCTCGCTGACCTTTCAGCCATCAGAGGTCGCTAAAATCGTCATGGTGTTCTTCATGGCGAGCTTTCTCGCGGGCCGCACCGATAGGATCCAACGCTTTTCCGAGGGGCTCCTCGGGCCACTATTGATCCTCGGGATCGTGTTCGGCCTGGTCATGCTTGAACCGGATCTGGGTACGGCCGGGACCATCGTCGGGATTTCGTTGTTGCTTATGTTTGCTGCAGGAGCGAGCCTGTCTCACCTCGGGATCCTCGCGGTCATGGGGGCTCCAGCCCTTGTGGCAGTGGCCATGGCTGCTCCCTACAGGGTACGCCGTTTCCTCGCGTTCCTCCACCCGTGGGAAGATCCGCTTGGTTCAGGGTTCCACATCATCCAATCGCTTCTAGCACTGGGATCTGGTGGGATACTGGGGGTGGGCCTGGGCAGGAGCCGGCAGAAGTTCCTCTACCTTCCCATGCAGCACACGGACTTCATCTTCGCCATAATCGGCGAGGAACTTGGGTTCGTGGGGGCGGCGTCGGTCGTGGTCCTGTATTTTCTATTCGCATGGCGAGGCTTGCGAATAGCAATAGGTGCGCCGGACACGTTTGGCAGCCTGCTGGCGGTGGGCATAACCAGCATGATAGTGCTTCAGGCCATGATCAATATCGGGGTCGTCTCAGGAACCCTCCCGATTACAGGGATAACTCTGCCGCTCATCAGTTTTGGCGGGTCTTCGCTCGTGACCACGCTCGCCTCCATAGGGGTGCTGCTCAACATCTCGAAATACTCTTCTATCAGGTGAGGCGCATGAGAGTAATCATCGCCGGGGGTGGCACCGGAGGCCACGTTTACCCCGGCGTCACAATTGCGAAGACGCTTCTTGAAAGGGACCCGGGGGTAAAGGTCCTGTTTATCGGCACGAGCAAGGGTCTTGAGGCTGACATCGTACCGAGGGAAGGATTCCGTCTGGCGACGATAGAAGTCGCGGGTTTTAAGCGGAGGCTGTCGCTGGAGACCATCCTCACAGCGTTTCGGGCCTGCATGGGTCTTGCTCAGTCCCTTGCTATTCTAAGGCAGGAGAAACCTGATGTGGTGGTCGGCACAGGGGGATACGTGTCAGGCCCGGTGGTACTCGCTGCGTGGATGATGCGTATTCCAACCCTTATTCACGAGCAGAATGCGCTTCCCGGCGCCACCACACGTGTGCTCTCTCGCATTGCAAGCAGGGTAGCCGTGACTTACGACGAGTCTGCCAGGTACCTTGCGCGAAAGTCCCGGGTGGTAGTAACGGGAAACCCCGTAAGACAGTCCATCCTCACCACCACGAGGCGCGAAGGTGCGAAGGCGATGGGTCTTGACGGCGACCGGCCTACGGTTCTTGTGTTCGGCGGTAGCCAGGGTGCACGAGCTATAAACGAGGCCATGGTCAGCGCTTTGCCCGGCATTGTGAAACGGCGGGGCGTTCAGGTCATCTATCAAACCGGTAGGCACGATCACGCCTGGGTCATGCGGGAGCTCGAAGCCAGGGGAGTGCTTCAAGCGGGGGTGTCCCGGCTTATCGTCGAGCCGTACCTGTACCAAATGGATAAAGCGATGGCATGCGCGGACCTTGTCGTAAGCCGCGCGGGTGCTATATCGATAGCCGAAATCACAGCGCGCGGCCTGCCTGCCGTGCTTATCCCTTTCCCTGGGGCCGCCGAAGGACACCAGGAGAAGAACGCTCGTGCTCTTGAGAGGGCCGGTGCGGCCGTGGTGATGCTCCAGCGGGAACTGACGGGCGAAGTCCTCCTGCGTGTCATCGAAGATCTGCTCGACGACGATGCGCGCCTTGAGAGCATGTCCCGGAGCTCACGGATGCTCGGCCGACCCGGCGCTGCGGATGCTCTGGTAGACGTCATCACTCAGCTTGCATCGAGGCACTAGAGGTGTGTCTCGAGATGCCATGGCGGGACACGGAGCCTCGCAAGCGGACAAGCTGCAGGCCCCGGTCGGCCGGTGTGGCAGCGCCCTGCGGCGCGGCATACCATGAATACGTGATACGATCTGCCCGCCTGCTGCTGCCGCTGCTGCTGCATCCGGCGCCCGGAACCTCGCGGGTGGGAAGGAGTAGGTTTCATGAAGATGCAAGGCCGGATCCACTTTGTGGGGATCGGGGGCCACGGAATGAGTTCCATCGCCAAAGTGTTGCTGGAGATGGGGTTCGTGGTGAGCGGCAGCGACGTGTCCGACTCTCCCAGGCTCAGGGCGCTTGGCGCACTCGGAGCTCGCGTCCAGGTCGGCCACAGCGCAAGTTCGGTGGAGGGTGCGGGGCTTGTGGTGGTGAGCGCCGCGGTCCCGCGGGATAATGTTGAGGTGTCACATGCCCGCAAGCTCGACATTCCCACGGTAACCCGGGCGGAGATGCTGGCAAAACTCATGAACGATAGGTTCGGAATCGCAGTGACCGGAACCCACGGCAAAACCACGACTTCGTCCATGGTGGCCACGGTCCTGATAGCTGGCGGGCTGGACCCCACGGCCATACTAGGGGAGGAAGTGGACACAGTCCCTGGTGGTGGAAGGCATGGCAAGAGCGAGTTCGTCGTGGCGGAAGCAGATGAGGCATTTGGTTCATTCCTCAAGTTGTGGCCCAAGATCGCGGTGGTTACCAACATAGATAACGACCACCTCGACTATTACGGTAGTCCCGATGCGATTACCCGGGCTTTCCTCTCGTTCCTCACGCATCTGCCCGAAAACGGCCTTGCTGTTCTTGCGGCAGACGACGCGCGCGTCATGTCCATAGAAAAAGAAGTCAGGTGCAGGAAAACCCTGTACGGCATAACGTCGGGGGAACTTGTGGCTGAACGCCCAGCCATCTCGGGCCTGGGTTACAGCTTCGACGTGGTACTATGCGGCACGCGGCTTGGCCGCCTGGAACTTGCAGTACCAGGGCGGCATAATATATCTAATGCCCTTGCTTCAGTTGCGGTGGGAATGGAACTCGGGGTTCCCTTCGAGGTTATGCGCCGGGCTCTTTCCGTCTTCAGAGGGGCGAGAAGGCGCTCGGAGATCCTGGGTGAAGTTGGAGGCGTCCTCGTTATGGATGACTACGCGCACCACCCCACCGAGATCAAGACGACTCTGACGGCTCTCAAGGAAACCACTGGCAGGCGGATCATCGCGGTGTTCCAGCCCCAGCGGTTTACCAGGACGAAGCTGCTCTTTGACGAGTTTGCCCGGGCGTTTCTCGCGGCCGATGTCGTGGTGATCACCGAGATATTCCATCAAGGGACGGGCGAGGACCCCATACCAGATGTCAACGGGGAGAAGCTAGCTCGAGCGGTGGAAGCGTACCAAGATCGACAGGTAACCTTCATCGCCGACCTCGGCGATATAGCGCCCTGGCTTCTTTCTGTCGCACAGCCGGGCGATCTCGTAGTGACGATGGGCGCGGGCAACATCAATACCGTCGCCCAAGAACTAGTACAAAGGATGAGGAACGATTGGCAAGCACAAACCTAGCTCTACGGCTGAAGGAAGCGGTCCGCGGGCACGTATACGC
Source organism: Bacillota bacterium (assembly GCA_040752635.1). GTDB lineage: Bacteria > Bacillota > SHA-98 > UBA4971 > UBA4971 > JBFMGS01. Next base: position 45,807 of record JBFMGS010000002.1, on the reverse strand, counting down.
CGACGAGCCCATGTGGCGTCACACTTCGTTCCGCATCGGCGGCCCGGCTGATGCACTCGTGTTGCCCAAGGATAAAGAGGATCTTATAACCCTACTGCAGGTCCTTTCCGATCTTCAGGTGCCGTTCTACGTGATCGGTGCGGGAACCAACCTCCTCGTGAGGGACGAGGGGGTGAGGGGAGCGGTTATCAAAATCGCTGGCACCTTCTCTGGTGTCACCAGGGAGGAAGAGGGCGTCGTGAGAAGCGGGGCAGGTACACCTTTGCCGGAGGTCTGCCACAAAGCGGCGTCGTGGGGGCTCGCAGGACTCGAATTCGCCAGCGGAATACCGGGCAGCGTGGGCGGCGCGATTGCCATGAACGCGGCCGCATATGGCTTTTCTATATGCGAGGTCGTGCAGATGGTGAGGGCCATAACCTATGAGGGACATTGCCTTGAGCTTGGTCGGGACGAGCTGGAACCCGGCGTAAAGACCACCAGGGTGCTCCAGGATCCGCTCATCCTGGTCGAAGCGGACTTCGCGCTCCGACACGATGACCCGGACGCGATCGCTGAACGTATGCAGAGGTACCTCGAGGAACGTTCCAGGCGACAGCCCCTTTCTCTTCCTAGCGCAGGATGCGCTTTCAAGAACCCGGCTGGGGAAGGAGCGGGACGGTTCATAGATGCGGCTGGTCTCAAGGGCACACGGGTCGGCGGAGCCGAGGTATCCCGGGTCCACGCCAATTTCATAGTGAACACCGGCGGCGCCACCGCAAAGGATGTCCTTTCCCTGATGGAGAAGGTGCAAGATGCAGTACATTCGAGATTCGGGGTGACGCTTGAACCTGAGCTGAGGGTCCTCGGAGGGTGAGCGTCCGGAGGTGACTGCGTGGTGCAGTTGGTAATCACCGGTTTGAGGCCGCTCTCTGGGGCGGTGAAGGTTGGGGGTGCCAAGAACGCCGCTCTGAAGATAATGGCCGCCTCTTTGTTGGCCGGAGGGGTGTGCAGGCTTTCCAACGTGCCCCGAATCACAGACGTAGACACCATGGTTGGGGTGCTCCGCGGTCTCGGAGCCCGAGTTGATCAGCAGCTAGATGGCGCCATAAGCATTGATCCTTCTTACGTAGATTGCTCGGAGCCCGCTGAGGAACTCGTAAGGGAGATGCGCGCTTCCATACAGGTCATGGGGCCGCTTCTCGCGCGCCGGGGCTACGCCCGCGCCAGGCAGCCCGGAGGCTGTAACATAGGTCCTCGGCCGATTGATCTGCACCTGAAGGGTTTTGCCGCTCTTGGTGCGAATATCAGCGAAGACCATGGTTATGTCTGCGCCTGTGCAAAGAAGCTACGGGGCGCCGAGATTCTCCTGGACTTTCCGAGCGTGGGCGCCACCGAGAATATCATGACCGCAGCCTGTCTTGCTGAAGGCACGACCACCATAAGAAACGCGGCGAGGGAACCGGAAATCGTAGACCAGCAGAACTTTCTAAACCGGTTGGGCGCCAGGATAAAAGGGGCGGGAACCGACACCATCAGGATTCAGGGCGTAGAGAACCTGGGTGCGACGGATTACCCAGTGATTCCCGATAGGATCGAGGCGGGGACTTTCATGGTTGCCGTGGCTATGACAGGTGGCGATGCCCGCGTAGAGAACGTCATCACCGAGCACGTACAAGCGCTCACGGCGAAGCTGCGCGAGGCGGGCGCGGAGGTCGTCGAGGGAGAGTCGTACGTTCACGTAAAGGGGCCGCAGAGGCTCCGCGCTACAAGTGTGCGGACTTTGCCTTACCCCGGGTTCCCCACGGACATGCAGCCGCAGTTCGCAGCTGCCATGAGCGTCGCGCGGGGAACGTCCGTTATAACGGAGACGATCTTCCCGAGCAGGTTCAAGTACGCAGACGAGCTTGGGAGGATGGGCGCTAACATCAGGGTGGAGGGCAAAGTGGCGATCATCGAGGGCGTGCCGGCGTTGTCCGGAGCCGAAGTCGAGGCACCGGATCTCCGCGGGGGCGCGGCCCTCATACTGGGGGCGCTCGCCGCTCAGGGCACGACCCGACTTTCCGGCGTCCATCATATCGACAGGGGCTACGAGGATCTCCCAGGGAAGCTTGCCCAGCTCGGCGCCGCCATCAGGAGGGTAGGGCAGGCTGAGCGCCAGGCGGGATGACGGGGACAGGAGTGTCAGGGGTAAAACGGTGAACGAAAGAGGACCATTTCCGACCGAAGGAGACATCGAAGGAGATATCGCTGAGGCGGCATCGCCGCGACATGCGATTACAGGCCGTCTTACAGCTGCTGCGCTCATCCTTCTCGTCCTGGCAAGCGCGGCGCTGACGTTACTGAGGTCCCCCTATTTTCACGTTGAGAACATCGAGGTGCACGGAATCCGCGACCTTACGGCCCAGGAGATCATCGTGTCGTGCGGCCTCGGCCGGAATGAGAATATCTTCGATGTTGACCTCGCAATGATTGCCAGTCGAATCAAGGCTAACCCAAAGGTGGACAAGGTCGTCGTCCGGCGCCGCCTCCCATGCACGATCATGGTGGAGATAGAAGAACGCGTCCCGGTAGCGGTGTTGCCCTACGCCGGGTACTACGTCCAGGTTGACAACACGGGCCTTGCCGTCGGGCTCCTCGAAGGTTACCGGGATAGCCGGCTGCCCTTGGTGACCGGGCTGGCGGTGCAGGCAGTGAGGGTAGGCCACACGGTAGAGGCGCCGGAGCTTTCGTTGGCCCTTGGAATCGCCAAGAGCCTGCCCGAGAAACTCCTTGCGCAAGTGTCGGAGATCAACTTTGACGCGGCGCGGGGTTTTTCCTTGCACATGCAGTACGGGACTCGCGTGATTCTGGGCGAAGGGGACCTGCGCCAACTAGCTTCCCGCATCAAAGTGCTGGAAGCCATCTTGTCCAGACTCGAGGAGGAAGGAAGGCAGGCCACTTACATAGATGTGAGGTTCGAAAAACGGCCGGTTGTGAGGGACAGGAGATAGTGACAAACCCCCGGGCTGTAGTATAATTTAGGGAGAATCTATGGTCCTCGCCAGGGGGAGAGAACGTGAGGAAGAAGGCCCGGGAGTTTGAGCTCTACGTCGCCGGGGTGTGTGTCGTCCTTGGCGTGCTCCTTGTTGCGCAGTTTCGAACGCAAGAGTATATAGGCCGCGCGCAAATCCCGTCCAGGAGGCTCGAGGACCTGAGCGACATGCTGCGCAGGTCTGATGCAGAGCGCGAGCTTCTCGAGAAGGAGGTCGATGCGCTGCGCAAGCAACTTGCAGCGGTTGGCGAAGGCGAGCGGGCGGCCGAGGCGGTCCGGCTTGAACTCGAGAAGGCCAGGATGGGTGCAGGGCTTGTAGCCGTCGAGGGCCCGGGGGTCACGGTCGTGCTCGATGACAGCAAACGCCAGGCTGAGCCGGGTGAGAGCCCCGAGGTTTTCCTCGTGCACGACGAGGACATCCTCAAGATCGTGAACGAGCTCTTCGCGGCGGGGGCAGAGGCGATCTCCATCAACGGCCAGCGCGTCATCGCCACTACTGAGGTCAGGTGCGCCGGCCCTGTCATTTCCGTCAACAACGTCCGCATCGGTCCTCCGTATGAAATAACCGCCATCGGCGATCCCACGACTTTGGACAACGCGCTTCGCATGCGCGACGGAATCCTTGACACCCTCCGGACGTGGGGTATTGAGGCGAAGGTGCAGAAGGTGACCACGGTTCGCGTTCCGGCGTACAAGGGGAGCCTGTACTTCCAGTACGCAAAGCCGGTTTTGGAAGGGGCGCAGAAGTGATGTTGCCGATATTGGGGCTTCTCATCGGAATTGTGATCGCACTTTTCACGCCCGTGAGGTTTCCTACGGTCTACTCGGACTACATGGCCGTCGGGATACTGGCGGCGCTAGATTCTGTTTGCGGCGGGATCCGGGCGGGCCTGGAGGACAGGTTCGACAGGGTCGTGTTCGTATCCGGTTTCATAGTGAACATGGCACTGGCGGCATCTCTGACCCTGGTTGGCGACAAGCTCGGAGTAGACCTTTTCCTGGGCGCCACCGTGGCGTTCAGCATAAGGATCTTCACCAACGTCGGGATCATCCGGCGACACCTTCTGCATGCCCGGCCTAGACGCACTTCTGGAGGCTCTCGTGATGTTACAGCATAGAAAGAGGAGTAGCACCCGATCCGTTGAATTACTTGACAGGTGGCATGTATGAGCATCATCGCCGGGCTTGACATCGGCAGCACAAAGGTAGCAGAAGTCATAGCGAGGATCGCACCTTCGGGCGACATCGAGATTATTGGCATAGGCGAGGCGCCATGCCAGGGTCTCCGGCGAGGCCTCGTCACAGATATCGATTCTGTGGCCGGGGCCATTAAGCTTGCAAACAAGCGGGCCTGCCACACGGCGAGGTTAGACGTCCGCAGGGTCTACGTAGGGGTCCCGGCCACGCACATCACGTCCGTTGGGAGCAGGGGAGTTACTGCCGTTAGCAGCCCGGACGGGGTGATCACCAGCGCCGACGTGAAACGGGCGCTGGACGCCGCGGGGGTGCTCGCAGTTCCCTCTGACCGGGAGATAATCTCCGTTTTGCCGAGGGAGTATATCGTGGACGGGGTTGGAGGGATCAGAGACCCGGAGGGCATGACGGGTATCAGACTGGAAGTAGATGCCAGAGTCATCATGGGCCAGGCCACGGTGCTTGAGAACATCACAGCAAGCGTTGCGCGGGCGGGCCTTGCCATCGGTGGACTGGTACTAGATCCCATTGCGGTGGCTGAAGCGGTCTTGACTCCTGATGAGATGGAGAGAGGCGTGATCCTCGTAGATGTCGGCGGACAAATCACGCAGGTGGTCTCATTTTGCGAGGGGGGGCCCGTTCAGTTTGCGTGGGTTCCTGCTGGCGGCGTCCACGTTACTAATGACATTGCTGTGGGCATGAAGGTTCCAGTAGAGCAGGCCGAGAGTATGAAGAAGCAGGGCGAGCTTGCTGACAGCCTTCTCCAAACGATCATAGATGCGAGGCTGCGGGAGATCCTGGAGCTTGTCGATGTGGAAACGAGAGAAGTCAGGAATAAAGGTCTTGCGCCTTGCGGCCTGGTGTTCGCGGGCGGCGGCTCGCTCATACCGGGCCTGCTCGACCTCGCTGGCGAGATCCTCGGCTTGCCTGCGAGGATAGGGGGTCCGGTTGACACTAAATCACCTCGCGGCAGAGACGGACAAAGGTTATCCTCCACGGCTCTCGGGATCGTGGAATACGTCGCGAACGATTCTGTTTTCGGGCTGTCGAGAGAGATGAAGCCCTCGCCGGTCAGGGAGATGTTCTCTGCGGTTCGGGGGTGGTTTGCCGATTTCGTAAAGGACTTCTTCTAAGTTGTTCCGCGGGTGGCGGCCGGGTTTTCCCGCTCGCCCCGTAAAAGCAGGAGGGATAGCTTGTGTTCAACCTGGAGCTCGAGATGGAGCAGTTCACCAACATAAAAGTGGTCGGCGTTGGGGGCGGAGGTTCCAACGCCGTTAATCGCATGATCGCTGCAGGGCTGTCTGGGGTTGAGTTTGTCGCAATCAACACGGACGCCCAGGCCCTCGCGGCATCTGACGCGAACGTGAAGATCCAGGTTGGAGAGAAGCTCACAAGAGGCCTTGGCGCAGGTTCGAACCCCGAGATCGGCGAGCAGGCCGCCCAGGAAAGCTATGACGTGCTGCGCCGTGCACTTGAAGGGGCGGACATGGTCTTTATCACGGCAGGCATGGGTGGCGGCACGGGCACGGGGGGTGCGCCGGTGGTTGCTGGAATAGCGAAAGAGCTCGGGGCACTTACGGTGGGTGTCGTGACAAAGCCGTTTGCCTTTGAAGGACGCAGGCGGATGGCCCAGGCGATGGTCGGCCTCGATAGTCTCAAGGCGAAGGTGGACGCGCTCATAACCATTCCCAACGACCGTCTCCTGCAGGTTAGTGAGAAGAAGACATCGATCCTCGATGCGTTCCGGCTTGCCGATGATGTATTAAGACACGGTGTTCAGGGCATTTCTGACCTTATCACCGTCCCCGGTCTGATAAACGTGGACTTTGCCGACGTACGAACAATCATGAGCAGCGCTGGTTCGGCGCTCATGGGAATCGGAGTGGCAACGGGCGAAAACCGCGCCCAGGAGGCGGCGAGGGCCGCGATACAGAGCCCGCTCCTTGAGACGTCGATAGACGGCGCAAAAGGCGTGCTAATGAACATTACCGGCAATAGCACGTTGGGCCTGTTCGAGGTGAACGAGGCGGCCGAGATCATCGCTCAGGCGGCGGACCCCGACGCTAACATCATTTTCGGCGCGATGATCGATGAGTCCTTGCGCGATGAGATCAGGGTTACGGTGATCGCAACCGGTTTCGAGCCGAAGCCCCGTCAGAAGGTTGGCCTCCAGGAAGTGGAGATCAGCGACTTTGCCGGGGCGGAAGATATCGAGATTCCGGCTTTCCTACGCCGCGCGCAAAGGCAGAGAAAATAGCCGGCACCAGGCAGGCTGCAGGAGTTTCCAGCAGGCTTCGTAGGTTGAGTCCCGGCTTGTGCCGGGGCTTTTCATTTTCGACATATTTTTCTTTGCCAGGGCTGTATACTTTAGGGAGGAAAGGATGCCCGTTGATTGAAGGATAGGGACGACAACAGGCCGGGAAAAGACGGGAAAAGAGAGGTAGTCTTGGGGGGCGGACAAATGGGCTATGGAGTCATTCTAAACGCCTGCGTGATGACGCTCACCATGCACTGGCTCACTCTGTGGGCGACCGCCGGAGTGCTTGGCTATAAGGTGAAGCCCTTGCGGTTCTTCGCCGGGGGAGCGGTAGCAGGCTTAGTCGATGCGGCGGTCATGGTAATGTTCTTCGCAGGATACGTTTCGGCGCGAGCCGCTGTACCTTTTGCCCTGCTGTCTATTGTACCGGCGATAACAATATCGTTCCGCCCGTCCTCCGCGCCAAGGCTGATGATAGCTTGCGCGCACGTGCTCGGCATCAGCCTCGTCGCCTTCGGGGGCGCTTCGGCTGCGGCCTACCTGACCGGGTGGCGACTCGTGCCAACGCTCATCGGTCTCATCGGCACCGTGCTCTTGACGGCGGAAATCGGTTGGGGCTTGGTGCATCGCAGGGTCCGGGACTGGCTCTTCTACGTGCCGATAGAGATTCGTCTTGGGGAAGTGCACCTCAAGGTTAACGCGCTAATTGATACAGGAAACCACTTGAGGGACCCGATCACCGGTTCCCCGGTGATCCTTCTGGAATACGGGGCTATAGCGCATTCCCTGCCAGAAGAGGTAAGGCGCGCATTTATGGCCTTCTACGCGGGGGACCTTGGTCTGGTCTCGGAATTGCTCGCGGACTCAACCTGGCTGCCCCGGTTTCGCGTGATCCCTTTCGTTTCGGTGGGGGATGAGAAGGGGTTGCTGGTGGGCTTCCGAGCAGATGAGATCAGGTTGCTCAATGGTTCGCACGTGCTGTCCAGCCGGAATATAGTAGTGGGAATACACACTAGACGGTTCTCCCCGGAGGGGGCTTTTGCTGCCCTCCTTCACCCCGACGTCCTGGCAAAGGCATCCTAGAAGCGAGTTCGACGGCGCCAGCATTGCCCGGGGAGGAGACCAGAATGATCACAGGATTGCGCCTTCAACAGAGGCTTGTTGCCTTTCGAGTTCGACTGGTGCTTGGCGCGTTGCGGCGTGGGCTCATTCGTGGCTATGTCGTGCTGTACGTCGGGAATGGGGAAACCCTGCCGCCGCCGCTTTCCAGTGACGAAGAGAGCGTACTCCTGGCAAGGCTCGAGCGGGGAGACTCGCAGGTAAAGGGCGAACTCATCGAGAGGAATCTCAGGCTGGTCGTGTACATAGCGAGGAAGTTCGAGAACACGGGGATCGGAGTTGAGGACCTTGTATCCATTGGCACCATAGGCCTAATCAAGGCTGTGAACACGTTCGATCCTTCTAAGAAGATCAAGCTGGCCACATATGCCTCGCGGTGTATTGAGAACGAAATCCTCATGTACCTGCGGAGAACAAGCAGAGCGAGGGCTGAAGTCTCCTTCGACGAACCGCTCAACGTTGACTGGGACGGAAACGAACTGCTCCTATCCGACGTCATGGGAACAGAAAACGATGTTGTGTACAAATCCATAGAGGAACAGGTTGACCGATCACTGCTGGATGATGCCATGCAGAGGCTTTCCACCAGGGAAAAACGGATTATGGAGCTGAGGTTCGGGCTTCGCGACGGCACCGAGAAAACCCAGAAAGAAGTGGCTGACCTCTTGGGCATATCACAGTCATACATATCCCGGCTGGAGAAGAGGATTATCAGGAAGCTTCGGAGGGAGATGAGAAAGGCAGAGTAAAATGTCGGTCAGAATCACGCTATATAGAAGGATTCTCCGGGATCTGAGAGTTTGACACCTATCCCTTGCGTGGACTACCCTTGTAGTAGCGGGCGCGCGAGGCATCGGCGCCAGTTCGACTTTGGGCAGAGCTTTTGGGTCTTTTGGGGGAAATCAGCTTGAGCTTGACCGACCGCAGCAAAGAGTTTTTCGCAGCGCTCCGTAAACTGTGTGACGAACAGAGCGGGCCGGTTCACTACGAGGCAGTGGCACGGGCCGTGGGAGTGAGCAAATGGACTGCATATGACATGCTCAGGAAACTGGCAGCCGACGGGCTGGTCCGGGTCGAGTACATCCTGAACAGGGAATCGAGGACGCCTGGAAGGTCGATGGTGGTTTTTTGTCCCCGGTACCCAGGGGACCTATCTGACGGACCATCTGGTCGTAAGCCAGAATCGGAAGGGGGAGGCGGCCGCCTTGTTTTCAGCGATGAACTCCACACCCTCAAGAGAAGGCTTCTAAACTACCTCTCAGAATTACCAAGCTTGGCGGCGCAGGAGTTTTGGGATAGCTTCATGGAGAGACTAGACGAGGCGAAGGGGCCGGCGGCTTTCTGCGGTTACATGGTGGTTCTGCTCCTCGCGTGCGCACGTTTTCTGGGGGGAGACAACTTCAGCGCCGTAATGCAACTGACAAGAACGACGGTCGATGCACATAGCGCGCTTACATTGTTTTCCGGTGCGATCATAGGGATGCTTCTCGTGCGTGTTCCCGAATCCACTGGCATTACCTCGAAGATAGCGGACTACCTGAGAAGATTTCAAGGGCATGTTGACAGCCTGGACGGTCAGGAGAGGGCTGTCCTGCTGGAGTTCGTCCGAGAAATGGCCAGCGTCACATGATACAGGCGCGTGCGTGACGGATTGACTGGGGTTCCAGCAACCATGTCGAACCCGGGGAGGTGTTGCGGAGGAAGCTTTTTGGTCTTTTGGGCAAGCCATTACCGTGTCTAGCATGTCGTTGGGCATCCTTGAGGAGCAGTAGACACTGTGGACAGCGTACAACCAAGAAGAGGGGGGTCCTTGATGAAAGCGTATGATCTTATGAAGAAGTATGTTGCGACCCAGGCGGTTGATTATATGCTTTCACTGCTTGCAAAAGATCCTCAACGCCACCTCCTGACGCTAACAAAGATACTGGATGCGTTTGCGGGAACGCCTGAACACAAGAAACAGATCCAGATGGCGAAGGAGGCGTTCGAGAACCCTGAGCACGTTTGGACTCGCTACGCCCAGAGAGCCTTTTCCTCCCTCCACCCGAACTTCCGAACGCGGGGCCTTGTTAACCTGTTCGTGAACGAAGTCTATATGGGGTACCAGGAGCGCAAGAAACACAGCGAGAAACTGGGTACCCACGTGCCGGCGCTGCTTGTAATCAGCCCTACAATGCGGTGCAACCTTCAGTGTACGGGGTGCTACGCGGGCCGCTACACGAAGCACGATGAAATCGACACGGCGACCTTCAACAGAATCATCGAAGAAGCCAAGGATCTTGGCATATACTTCATAGTCATATCGGGTGGGGAGCCGTTTACCAGGAAGGATCTCCTGGATATGGCTGAACGCCACGACGACGTGGTCTTTATGGTGTATACCAACGGCACCCTCATCGACACGGCCACCGCGCGACGCTTATCCGAACTCGGGAATATCTCTCCCGCGATCAGCATTGAAGGCTTCGAGAAAGAGACTGACGCGAGAAGAGGACCCGGGACATTTGCCAGAGTCATGGAGGCCATGGACAATCTCCGAGACGCTGGGGCTGTCTTCGGATTCTCCGCTACATACACCAGCCAGAATACGGATGTTGTGGCGAGCGACGAGTTCATCGATATGCTCATCGATAAGGGGGCTTTATACGGGTGGTTCTTCACGTTCGTGCCCGTCGGCAAGGACGCAGACATGAGCCTGATGTGCTCGCCCGAACAGCGCGACCGCATGCGTCGGCACGTGCTTCATATCCGGGAAACGAGACCGATATTCGTTGCAGACTTCTGGAACGATGGCCCGCTAACCGCGGGTTGTATCGCTGGCGGGAGGTCGTACCTGCACATAAACGCCAACGGTGACATCGAGCCTTGCGTCTTCGTGCATTTCGCGGTGGACAACATCAAGAATACCACTTTGAAGGAAGTAATAAAGTCCCCGCTGTTCATGGACATCAAGTCGAGAATGCCCTTCAACAGTAATCATTTGAGACCTTGCATGATCATAGATAACCCTCGCATACTGAGGGAACTCGTTGCAAAGCATGGAGCGCGTCCGACCCATGCGGGCGCCGATTGCGTCACAACAGTGCTTGCGGGGCAGCTAGACGAGTATGCCGAAGCGTACGGCAAGATCGCGGATGCAGCTTGGGAGAGCGATTACCAGAAGGCAAAGGAGAGGGTGGTGGCAGCCGCGGGCGAGTAGGCTTATGGGAGTGTTCGCCATTTTGGGGGACGGGGGTTGCCGGTGCTTGCTTGAGGGCACTCGAGGCCCGACCGCTTGCCGGAAACCCCATTATTGTTTTGAAGGTTCGGCGTACTCGCTTGCCTCTACAAGGATGACATCAAGTCCTATTCTACGAATCTTCTCCCAGGGGATGACATAGTCGTTATACCGCCCCAGAATACCCATAAGTTTCGCCGGGCCGGGCACCATTATCGACTTCACCTGGCCTGTGGCAAGGTCCACCTCGATGTCGCAGATCGGCCCCAGCCTCCGGCCGTCTACCACGTTTACCACCTCACGGGTTCGAAGGTCCGATATTCGCACGAGCATGGCAATCACCCCCCACGAGCCTGCATAAACCATTATATGCACCGCAGTGGGGGTCTGTGCGTGCCTCCGGCCAGGATTGGTTGGATCATACTGAACCTTGAACTCGCCCTGGAACCTTTCGCTTTGAAATGGAGTGAAGAGTCACAGGACGGCAGCTTGCCCGGTTCGAGCGGCGGTGCGATGGTTGAGAGCCCGCGCCGAGCTACCCAGTGAAAGGAGGCACGAGAGGCTCGGCTTTACGGGCTCCGGCAGGTAAGGTGCTGAAAAGAACATTATGGCGGGTATTGTGTTGCAGGAGAGAAGATGGGGAACGGACGCGCCAAAAACCGGAACGAGGGGTACATATTCACTCGTCCCCAGAGTCCGTGCAGCCTGAGGCGAGGATGGTCCTGTCAGGTCCAGGCGAAGCTTCGCCAGGGCCTCCCCGGGGGAGAGCTCGTATTTCAGCCCCTCTACTTCTCTGTTTTCATTCATCTTTATAAAGCAAAGTGGCGGAAAGAGCACACACCACCAATTCCGGCCTTTGCCGGCGCCAAGCACCACCCTTACCGCTTCGTAGTCTCCTTCGGGTAAGGTGAGCCCGCCATACTTGCGCTCGGGGAAGGCGAACGTCCCCATCTCAACCAGCGCCTGGTAATGCCTGCCCGCTTTTCTGATCTCATTTGTGGCAACGGCCTGGATCTCACCAAGATTATCAAGCAGTATACGCCAGGCCTCCTCCTTTGTTTTCACCCTGCCCAGGAGTTCCTCCGTCCTTGCGACTACAGCGTCTCGGACGTCCAGTTTCAGGGACTGGTCCTCTTCACTATCGCTGTTTGCCACGACATGCAATCGAATGAGGTTGTGAGTGTTGAACGCCTTTGGGGCTCCCACTTCTTGAGGGAACAGCCTGGCATCGAACACTGCAGCCGAGGCTAGTATTGCGATTACGGTAGTGAGAAGTATAAGAACGCATACTGCGATCCTTGCCCGCAATGCGGTCACCTCCGTGGGCCGTCTACATGAACCGTCTCATATGTTTCAGCGCAGCTTTCTCCAGTCGCGACACCTGGGCCTGGGAGATTCCTATCTCCTCCGCGACCTCCATCTGGGTCTTTCCCTCAAAGAAGCGCAGCTTCAGGATCAGCCTTTCTCTTTCGTTGAGTTTCTCCATTGCCTCCCTTATGGATATACCCTCGAGCCACGTGGAGTCCTGGTTTTTCTCGTCGCTTACCTGGTCCATAACATAGATTGGATCTCCGCCGTCGTGGTATATGGGTTCAAAGAGCGATACCGGGTCCTGAATGGCGTCGAGCGCGTACACGATCTCCTCGCGCGGAAGCTTAAGTTCCTCAGCGATTTCGCTGATGGACGGTTCCTTAGAGTTCCGGCTGACGAGCGCATCTCTTACTTGAAGGGCCTTGTAAGCCACGTCCCGTAAGGATCGGGAAACCCGGATCGGGTTGTTGTCGCGGAGATACCGCCTGATTTCTCCGATTATCATCGGGACGGCGTACGTTGAGAATCTCACATTCTGTGACAGATCAAAGTTATCGATCGCTTTCATGAGGCCTATGCATCCGACCTGAAAGAGGTCGTCCACGTACTCGCCCCTGTTATTAAACCGCTGTATCACACTGAGCACCAGGCGGAGGTTTCCGTATATGAGCTTTTCGCGCGCGTCTTTATCCCCTTTTTTCACGAGTTCAAGGAATTCGCGCATTTTCTGGTTGCTGAGCACTGGCAGCTTGGACGTATTGACCCCGCAGATCTCAACCTTGTTCACCATCATAGGGGTCCCTCCGCATTTCCAGAATATCTCAACTTCAGTAGAAGTATTGCCTCTTGAACTCGTTTTTATTCTGGCAGAACCTAACTCAGCAAGCTCAATTAGCACTGTTACGGCTGAAGGCGTCTCGGGTCGCGACAATGAGCAAAGTCAAATGCTCTGCACATGTATGAGGCCTAAACACATCCAAGGATGGTAAACAGGCCGTCAGGAATCCACACCACTTTTTACGGCACACTCTGCCCGGGGTTGCTGGTGTTGCGTTCCGTCACTTGCCGAATTCCGAAGGCCCCTCGTGCAATCATCGGCAACCTCCGGCAAAGTCGGAAATGCTTTTGAACTGCTACGTAGTGCTTGCGAGTGGGGCTATCGTTTGGACCGAGATGTCAGACAGGATTGCACATGCCAGATGTTGAGGGCTATAATGAGAGTAAGTCACGATATGTAGAAGGGACTTCCCCTGGTAAACCCGACCTGTCGGAGGGAACAGCATGAGGTGCCCGTACTGTGGATACCCGGAGAGCAAGGTTGTAGACTCCCGGGCGACTGACGAGGGCTCCGCAATTCGGCGAAGGCGCGAATGCCTTTCGTGCGAGCGAAGGTTCACCACCTACGAAACGGTTGACGAGGTCCCTCTCATGGTGGTCAAGAAGGACGGCAGGAGAGAGCCGTTCAATCGCAACAAGATTCTAACCGGTCTGATGAAAGCGTGCCAGAAGCGCCCTATTCCCATGAACGTATTGGAGCAGGTGACCAGCGAAGTCGAACGAGAACTGCGGGGGCGTCTGGATCCAGAGGTATCGAGCGAAGTTATCGGAGAGATGGTCGTCCGCAAGCTGCGAAGCCTTGACAAGGTGGCCTATGTGCGTTTTGCCTCGGTTTACAGGGAATTCAAGGATATAGACACATTTATGCAAGAACTCAAGAAACTCCACGAAGAGGAATAGGCCATCTTGCTACGTTAGTCGCCAAGAGTCCATGCCACTCCCAATACCGCTTTGTCAGATACGGAACGACAACCCGGTTCAGCGGCTCTGGTTGCACCATTTGGCCGGGGAGTCACTGCGTCAGTGGCCTTCGAACCCATGATTCTGGCAAGGAACGCATACGTGACAGGGCAGTACTGATTACGAACGCTGCTGGGGTTGCCGGTGTTGCATCCTGGGTTCCCACTCGGAGCTTGCCACCGCCCGTGGTCTGACGCTGTTTGCCCCCAATGCAATCACCGACAACCCCCGAGGAGGACATGAGTTGGAGTTACGTTTGAGCGATGGTGTATCGTACCTTGTGTTTCCCGAGCTATCCGCACTCGGCGTGGTATCCCACGCGTTTACAACGAGGCTGGGTGGGGTGAGCGTCGGGCCTTTTGCCACGCTCAACATGGGCTACCACGTGGGCGATGATCCCGCGTGTGTGGGGGAGAACAGAAAGAGGGTGCTTCGGGCCGTCGAAGCGCCTTCCGACGCTCTGGTCGCCGGCGTGCAAGTGCATGGTAGCCATACGGCTGTTGTCGGGCCGAATGACCGGGGGTGTGAGTGGGCCCCGGGTTCTCCGGGGATACCCGCCACCGACAGCCTTGTCACATCGTACCCCGGGGTCGTGCTCTCGTGCTATGTTGCCGATTGCGTGCCAATCTTCCTCGTCCATCGAGGGGGTCGCGCGATCGGACTGGTTCATGCAGGATGGAGAGGCGTTGCCCTGAATGCTCCGGGGCAGGCTGTAGCGACGCTTTGCAGGGCGTTTGGCCTCAAGCCCGGCGACATTCTGGCCGGGATCGGACCGTCTATCGGGTCCTGCTGCTACGAAGTCGGTCGGGAGGTCGCAGTCGCTTGCCAGACAGCCGCTCGCAGCGCGGACGTGGCGTTACCCGCCGGACGGGGGAAGTTTCGCCTGGATCTCAAGGAGGCGTGTCGAAAGGAGCTCCTGATAGCCGGGCTTGCGCGCGACAACATCCTCGTATCAACGCTCTGCACCTCCTGTCGAGAGGACCTTTTCTTCTCATACCGCGGCGCTTCAGGCACAACTGGCCGCATGGCCGCGCTTATGTTCATTCCTGAGTAGCATGACGGCAAACTATACTGGCGGGAGTCGTGGCGATCATTGGCGATGCCCGGAGCATGGCCGGATCTTATGTCGATAGACATCGAACTCAGGCGAACGCTGCTCTCAAAGGGCTGCTGCGAGCAGGCAGGACTTCATGACGCGCTGTAGAAAAACTAGGATATCGTGAGGAGGTGTTGCGCGTGCCGGGTGGGGCGGAAAGCCGCGGTTGCATGAGCCACAGAAAACGTGTGCTCTGCTATTCGCCTCACCTGCGTGTCGTTGCGGATAAGGCTCTTGAGACCGAAGCTGACATCAGAGAGGCGAGGAGGGGGAAGCGTTCGCGGCCGCTCGTGGCGAGCGCTGCAGTTCTTTTCCTTGCTGTTGTCGCGCTCGCTGTCTGGTCCCTTTACAGAGGGTCCAGCATCTGGGCTGTTGAGAAGCGGCTGGAGTGTGCGCGGGCTACGTGGGGCACGGTGGAACAGGCTCTCGAGCTCGATGGCATCGTGGTGAGAGATGAAAAGGTCTTTGTGACCCCAGTTTCCGGGACCGTCAAGCTGGTGGCCTCCGAGGGCGAAAAGGTGAGAGTTGGGTCAATCATTGCGGAGGTGGCGGAAGAACAGGCGAGGCTCCGAGTTGAGCTCCCACTAAAGAAGGCGAGGGAGGAACTTGCGAAGTTGGATGCATACGCTCGTGGCAGGCTTGACCAACTTGGCAAAGAGGTCGCAGCGTGCAGGCTCAACGTGGAGAATGAAAAGCGAGCGCTTGCGCGCGCCAGGTCATCCGGCGACGCCCAAGGGGTAAGAGAACATACGTCTGCCCTGGCCGAGGCGAAGAAAGCGTTAGACATGGCCGTCCAGGAGTTGGAACGCGAGAAGAAAGCGCTTGAGATCAAAGGGCAGTCGTTTGCTGATAAAGTCAAGCAGTGCGAGGCAACCTACCGGCGGGTTGTGTTCCAACTGCGCGCCGAAAGCCCCGGGGTCGTTAGTTTCGAACTCGACGGTCTCGAGCACGTTCTTTCACCTCGCACCTGCAAAGACCTGGGACCCGACGAGGCCCGATCCCTGGTCCCTTCACCCGGGCGGATTCAGGCCGGGGCGGGTGTTGATGCGGGACAGCCCATCTTTCGTTTGATAGACAACTACCGCCTTTTTGTTCTTGTATTCCCCCGTGCCGACCAGGTTGCCGAGCTTGACTCGTCGCGTGGCCTCCGTGTGAGGTTTGCGTCGGTTCCTGGCGGACCGTCTCTCGCATCGAAGGTATTCTACACGCGCGAGGCTGCGCCCGACGGGGAGCGGGCCATGTTGCTCGAGATCTCCGGCTTCCCCGAGGACCTCTATTACAGGCGCCGCATTCGTCTGAACATCATCGGGAAGACCGTCTCAGGCCTGGTGATTCCCAGGCGCTCGGTCGTCCATACCGGTGAGGGGGATATCGTATACGTGCCGGTCAATCTCGGGGTCGTGAGAAGGCCTGTGAGCGTCAAGGCCGCTGACGCCGAATGGGCGGTTGTCGAGGGCTTGCGCGAGGGACAGCGCGTGGTGACAAATCCATCAATGGTCCATGAGACACGCGTCACCATCTGGCGGTGATCGGAGGTTCGGACGGCTATGAGTGAGATCGCCGATAGGCTGAAGTCCATCCGTGAAAGGATCCAGGTTGCTGCGATGGCGTCCGGCCGCGACCCGAGTGATGTTGCGGTTGTGGCGATTACGAAGGACGTCGGGGTGGAGATGATACGCGAAGCAGTGCTGACGGGAATATCGCTCGTCGGCGAGAACCGGGTCCAGGAAGCGAGACAAAAATACGCTATTCTCGGCACACACGTCAACGGCAGGGAGATCGCTTGGCACCTCGTGGGGCATCTCCAGACGAACAAGGTCAGGCATGCTCTGGACGTTTTCAGCCTCATTCACTCGCTCGATTCATGGAGACTTGCCTGCGAGCTCGAGCGCGCCGCTGAGAGGAAAGGCAGGACGGTGGAATGCCTCCTCGAAGTCAACGTCTCGGGCAAAGCCTCCAGGTTTGGCGTGGAGCCGGCCGGCGCGCTCGAGCTGGCAAAGCAAGTCTCCACGCTCGACAGAGTCAAGCTGGCGGGGGTCATGGCGATTGCGCCTGTGGTTGAGGTGAAGGACGAAGCCCGACCGTACTTTCGTGCGGCCAGGGAGGTCTTTCGTAGAATTAGAGATGAAGGTCTCTTTCGACCGGGCGAGGCACACCTTTCGATGGGGATGACGCAAGACTTCGAGGTCGCCGTGGAGGAAGGCGCCACTATGGTAAGGATAGGCACAGGTATATTCGGACCGCGGCAGAGGGGGGTGGCGCTGTGAGAAAGGGGCTCATCGACAGGATCCTGGATTTCATGGGGTTTGGCGAGGTTCCTGACGAGGAAGAAGATGAAGGATTCGTGCCGCCACCCAAGCATAGAACCGGACGGGGTGTCGTAGCGCTTCACCAGTCACCCAGGGCGAAGTTGGTAGTGACAGAACCGAGATCGTTTGACGATATCCCGGGCATCTTGGACCATTTGAAGAGGCACCGACCGGTCATCATCACCGTATCCGAGATAGACCGAAATCTCGCCCGGCGTGTTCTGGACTTCGCCGGCGGAGCCGCGTATGCGCTGGATGGAAGTATGCAGAAGGTCAGCGACGGCATATTCCTGTTTACGCCGAGCAACTTCGAAATCGGCCTAGACGTGCCGGCAAGGGCGGAGGTGGCGGCGAGTTCATCCGGGATCTTCGAGCATCGCTAAACTCCAGCACTGATCCTCATTGGAGTCAGATGAACGCTTGTGCATAGACCCAGCTTTGGGAGATGCCCCGTCCGCATTCTCGGCATTGGCGAACACGCCTCGAAAGGGGAAAAGAGTGTTCAGAGATGGGAAATAGGACGATTACAGGCACTGTGGCAAGGCTGCGGCTCGACGCTGTTGCAAGCCTCGGGTTCGGCGTGTCGCGCACAGCGATGGCTGAAGAGATCCGGCGAGGGCGTGTTCGGGTGAACGAGGTTCCCAGGGTCGATCCGTCGTTTGCCGTCAAACCTGCGGACGTCATAACACTCGAGAGAAGGGGAAGTGTGATACTTGTAGATGTGACAGGCGAGACCCGCAAAGGCCGCGTTCTCGTTAATCTTCGCCGAGAAGCAGGGGACCGTCCATGAGTCAGGAGCGCAGGATCGCTGTTGTGGGCATACTTGTGGAGGATAGAAGCCGGGCTGCCCCGAAGGTGAACGAGATATTGGGCTTCCACGCGGACATGATCCTTGGACGCATGGGCATTCCGTACCGAGAGAAGGATGTCGCCGTCATAGCCCTCATAGTTGATGGCACCACCGACGAGATTGGGAGTCTTACAGGCAAGCTCGGCAACATCCGGGGCGTCAAGGTGAGGTCTGCTGTGACCACGTAGAGCGGAGCGGATGCTGATGGTTCGAGGGGAGAAGGGAGGCCGAGCGAGGCTTACAGTGAAGGTCAAGCCTCGCTCGTCTGTTACAGAGGTGGTCGGGCTGGAGGACGGTGTCCTCGTGGTCAGAGTGAATGCACCGCCACTGGAAGGACGGGCTAATCGCGCCGTGTGCGAGCTTGTGGCGAGCCTCCTCGGCGTCGGAAAGTCCCTGGTCAGGGTGGGAGTTGGCAAGAAGTCCCGAGATAAGGTCGTCCTCGTAGATGGTCTCTCGCAAGCTGACGTCGATGACGCACTTGCGAAACTAAAGTAGAGTCAGCCGGGACACACTAGGTCAAAGAACTTGCACCACGCAAGTCCGGGGGCGAACCCAAAGAGCCAGGGCAATGCCGAGGAAACAGGTGGAGGCCAAAACGACTGTTGACGCACATACGGTGAATACGCTTGTCCGTCGCATCGCCGAACTCTCGCTTGCGATGGATAAAATGAACATCGCCGAGTACGTGGAGTTCTTAAGAAACCCGCGGCGGATCATATACGTGAATTTCCTTGGCGGGCTCGCTCGGGGTTTCGGGATCGGCATCGGCGCTACGGTTCTTGCTGCGGTCTTTCTCTTGCTGCTGACCCGGCTCGTGCAGTTCAACCTCCCGGTGATCGGCAGGTACATTGCGGAGATAGTCAGAATCGTTTCCAACAATCTCAAGGTCAGGTAGGGATTCTACGAGGACAACGAGGAAATCGGCGGGGTCCGGGCGGACGTTTGGCTACGTGCCGCCCCGAGGTCCAAGGAGTTGGAGTACATGGACAAGCGGGCGCTCGATGGATACATGAGGGCGCTGCTCAAGGAGAAAGAACGGATGCGGCGCAGGATCGATTTTCTCGAGGGCAGAGACGGCGCAGGTGGACTTCGTGAGTCAATGTCCGATTCCATCAGGGAGTTCTCGTTGTACGACAACCACCCTGCCGACGTTGGCTCAGAGCTCTTTGAACGGGAAAAGGATATCAGGTTCCGCGACGACGCGCGCGTGCTCCTCAGAATCATTGACAAGGCTATCGACAGAGTACGGTCAGGCGAGTACGGCGCGTGCGAGAGGTGCGGGAAGGACATCGACGAAGAGAGGCTCCGGGCCATTCCGTACACGTCGCTTTGTAGCCAATGTCAGCAAGAGCTAGAGCGCGAGGCGCCCGAACGGGGCGGACGGCCTGTCGAGGAGGAAGTGATCGGTCCCCCGTTTGGACGTCATATACTTGACGGCAGGAGCCCTGGCCTGGACGGAGAGGACATCTGGCAGGATGTGGCGAGGTATGGCACGGCCAACACGCCGCAGGACGTCCAGGGGGCAAAGGAGTACGGCGAGGTGTTCATTGGCGCTGACGAGGTCGAGGGTGCAGTGGAGAAGGTTGACCTTATCATGGCAGAAAGCCCAGACGAAATCCCGCCTGACCCGGATGCCCAGCGAGCCCGTCCTTGAACTCACGTGTGATGTATGTTAGAATACCCACAGCGAATTCTTGCTGGCCAGGTCAAATAGGCAAGGCCAGCCGGGAGAGGTTGTGGCGTTGTGGTCGGCAATTCTCATCGTCGCCGTTGCCGCAGTTGACCAGGTAGCAAAGGCGCTCGTGCAAAACACTGTTCCCGGCGGCGCGAGCTTCCCTGTCTTAGAGGGAGTTTTCTACATAACGCACGTCCAGAATCCAGGCTCAGCTTTCAACGTGTTTGCCACGGGCACGGTGCCGATCGTTGTAACTGCCATTCTCATTGCCTCCTGGGCTGTTCTTGCGTGCAGCCGAAGGCGCCTTCACCTCGGGACGGTGTTCCAAACCGGAACTGCGCTGGTCCTCGGAGGGGCTATCGGCAATCTCATCGATAGGGTGCGCGCGGGGTATGTCATTGACTTCATAGACCTGCGATTTTGGCCCGTGTTCAACCTGGCGGACGCAGCGATAACTGTGGGAGCGCTTGTGCTGGTGTACGGAGCTGTGCAGAGGAAACCTGGGAGGAGGAGTAGCCGGTGAGGCCAATACTGTTCCAGATTTGGAGGATACCAGTCTTTTCCTACGGCTTTCTTTTGGCTTGTGCGTTTGTGGTCGGGACCATCCTGGGGGTACGAGAGGCGCGGCGCAGGGGTATTGACCCTGACAAGGTGATCGATCTCGCCCTGTACGTATGTATAGCGGGGATAATCGGGTCGAGGGTCCTCTTTGTCCTCCTTGACATTCCTACCTACTTTCAGGACCCCATAAAGATTATCAACCTCAGAGACGGCGGGCTCTCGTTCCAGGGTGGGCTTGCAAGCGCTATCCTGGTTGGCATATGGTTCTGTCGCCGCGAGAAGATAAACCCGTGGGTCATGGCTGACGTTGCTGCGCCGCTGATTCCGCTGGGCTACGCTCTTGCCCGGGTCGGTTGCCTCTTGAACGGCTGCTGCTACGGTCTGCCCACCGATCTACCGTGGGCACTTGCAGCCCGTGCGGGCGACGAGACCTTGCGCCACCCGACGCAGCTATACGCGGCCGTCCTGAGTCTTGTGATTTTCGCTATTCTGTTCAGACTGAGGAACCACAAGAAGTTCCCGGGTTACCTCATGTTCCTCTACGTGGGCCTTTATTCCATCTCCCGCTTTATCGTGGAGATCTTCCGGGATGTGCCGCGGATGATAGGCCCGCTGTCTATCGCGCAGCTTGCGAGCATACTCCTGGCATTCGGCGCCTTTGCGTGCATTGCGATTCTCTCAGGCGAGGGTGTCCGCCAGTCGCAGGCCGCGGGGCGATAACGGAATGGGCCGGGAACCCGTTGACATCCATGCTGAACAGGCCGATGAGGGCAAGCGCCTAGACGTGTACGTTGCAGAGCGGCTTGCCCTCTCTCGTTCTGCAGTGCAAAGGCTCATCGATGAGGGTTGGGTCCTGGTCAACGGAGGCCGCCAAAAACCTGGCAGGCGAGTAAAGGCGGGCGATGTGGTGGCCGTGACCATCCCGGAACCCGAGCCGCTGGACACGTTGCCAGAGGGCTTGCCCATTGACATCCTTTACGAAGACGAGGACATTATCGTGGTCAATAAGCCGAGGGGGCTCGTGGTTCACCCGGGTGCCGGAAACTGGTCGGGAACTCTCGTCAACCGCTTGTTGGCCCACTGTAAGGACCTTTCAGGCATCGGCGGAAAGATCCGTCCCGGAATAGTGCACCGGCTTGACAAGGACACCTCGGGAGTCATCGTTGCTGCCAAGAACGACGCCGCCCACCTGGCGCTTGCGCGAGACCTCAAGCAGCGCAGGGTGGAGAAGACATACCTTGCTATCGTTCACGGTACGCCGAAGGAGGAAAGGGGTACGATCAACGCCCCGATCGGGCGCCACCCCACGCACAGGAAGAAAATGGCGGTGCTTCCTGAGGGGCAGGGGAGGCCGGCGATAACTCACTATGAGGTGATCGAACGTCTACAGGGGTACGCTCTTCTCAGGCTGAATCCGGTCACAGGCAGGACTCACCAGATCAGGGTGCACCTCGCCCACATAGGTCACCCCGTTATCGGGGATGGGGTTTACGGCCGCCGCAAAGATGCCCTGGGCATGTCCGGCCAGGCCTTGCATGCGGCCTCACTCGCCTTCGAACACCCGCGCACGCGTGAGCGGATGCAGTTCGCAGCTCCGCTGCCAGACGACATGGCACGGGTTCTTGCTCGCCTACGTGAAGGGGTTCCCGAGACTCACTTCCGGGATTAAAGAGGGATTGACGTTCTACCTCTTCATATCGCCGTGGCTCGTCGGGTTCGCGCTGCTCATGCTGTGGCTCATGCTGGTTTCCATCAGGTATGCATTCAGCGATTTCAGCGCCCTCGACAAGCCGACACACATAGGCCTTGCGAATTTCCGCGAGATGCTTGGCGATGGCCAGTTTTGTACCGCCTTGTACAATACCTTCTACTTCGTGTTCCTGAGCGTACCTCTCCAGGTGGTTATCTCATTGCTGCTTGCTGTGCACCTGAACCAGAGGATCCGTGGGGTGTGGCTGTTTCGAACCGGGTTCTATCTGCCTACCGTAGTGCCCGCCATCGCGGCGGCGGTCTTCGACGGTCTTCTGGGTATGGATGTTTAACCCCGAACACGGCCTCATAGGCCACATTCTGGGACTCTTTGGGGTACGCAGCCCGTTGTGGCTGGGGTCAGAGCGCTGGTCGAAACCGACGCTTGTCGTAAAGAGCCTCTGGACCGTCGGCGGAAGCATGATGATCTTTCTGGCGGGGCTTCAAGGAATGCCGAGGCAACTATATGAGGCCGCGGAACTCGATGGGGCTGGCGTGTACCGCTCACAGAACACCTTGTGACTCCCCGAACTGAGACCAAGTGACCGCCTGCCATTTGGAACGGCGGGCTTGCCTCCTACCGTAGTAGCCTGAACCCGTCCGCGTATGTATCTCGGCGTATGTAGTTGAGCCCTCATTCTTCGTTTTTTGCAGTTTGGTGGTCTTGACACCTCTGAGTGTCGTATGCTATTGTGAAGACAAAGAAAACTAAATACCATGTAGTGCCGACGTTGCCAGCCGGTGTTTCCTTCACGGCGAGGGGTGGGCGTGTCGGCACGCGAGGGAAAGTGCATCTAGGGTTCCACCTGGCCGCAAAGGGCGGGGTTCGGTCCAAGCGATGCAGGCCCGCAGATTGCGGCGCTACACCTTGAGGGATAAAAGCCCCGGCGGATAGGTTTCACTCGAAACCTATCCGCCGGGGCTTAATCATTTGTCCTTGAATCTACCATGAAGGGGCGTCAGCAGTGGACCTGGAAGGCGCGTCAGGTGACCAGCCAAAGGTCATGGTCGTGATGGGGAGTGACTCGGACCTCGGGGTTATGCGTGAATGCGTCGAGACGCTGGAACGCTTCGGGGTGGATTGCGAAGTTGTGGTTGGGTCTGTGCACCGCTCTCTCGAGCGCACGATCTCATATGCGAGAGGCGCTGCAGGTCGAGGGGTCCGGGTGATCATCGCGGCCGCTGGGGGAGCAGCGCACCTTGCCGGAGTCTTAGCCGCCGCAACGGTGCTTCCGGTGATCGGGGTGCCCTGCGGCGGTTCTGCGCTTTCAGGGATAGACGCGCTGTACTCGACCGTCCAGATGCCGCCCGGGGTGCCGGTGGCGTGCGTCGGCGTGAACGCGTCAAAGAACGCTGCGCTCCTTGCTATCGCCATTCTTGCGATTTCCTATCCAGCTCTCACCCAGAAGCTCACCGAGTACCGGGACCACCTCGCGCAGGAAGTTGAAGCAAAACACAGGCGTGTGATGGTAGCACTTGGTCAAGACAGGGAAGAGGGGAGTGTGCAGGCATGATAGATCGCGGACGACTGGTTTATGAAGGAAAGGCGAAGAGGGTCTATTCCATGGAAGACACCAGGTACTACCTGATCGAGTTCAAGGACGATGCAACGGCCCAGGACGGCCGAAAGAAGGGAGTGATCCAGGGGAAAGGCGCCGTGAATTGCCAGGTATCTGCTGTGCTCTTCTCGCATCTCAATTCGCGGTGCCTGCGAACACATTTCGAGAGGCTTGATGGCGAGAACAGGATGGTTGTGCGGGGTCTCAAGATGGTCCCCCTTGAAGTCGTGGTGAGAAACCTGGTGGCCGGGAGCCTTGCGAGGAGACTCGGGATCTCCGAAGGCACGAAACCGGCGTTCCCGATCGTAGAGTTTTACTTCAAGAGCGATGAGCTGGGGGATCCACTGGTTACCGAGGACCACGTTGTTGCGCTCGGAATTGCCACGCGTCAGCTTGTCACTGAGCTTCGGGAGGCGGCCCTTGCGGTAGACCGGGAGATCGAGCCGTTTTTTGGCGCGATAGGGCTGACTCTGGTTGACTTCAAGCTCGAATTCGGCTGGTGCGATGGAGAGCTTGTGCTCGGAGACGAGATCTCACCCGACACCTGCAGGCTCTGGGACGCTGCCACGGGGGAGCGGCTTGACAAGGATAGGTTCAGGCGCGACATGGGTGGTGTGGAAGAGGCGTATGTGGAGGTTCTGAAACGTGTCACCGGCAAGAGCAGTGCAGTTTCCAGCAGGGGGAGCGCAGTATAGAGAAATCGAAGGAGCATAAGAGCTGCCACCAGCAGAGGGCTATTACCAGGCAAGTCTGTGGTAAGTCGGTGCGGAGTGTTTGAAACTTTGGAGAGGTTGCCGGTGGTTGCACAAGGTGTGGTGCAACACCGGAAGCACGCCGTGGATTCCATACGCTCAGATGCAGCGCGAATTCCCAGTGGACGAGTCGGCCTCCGCGCAACATCGGGATGGGAGGGGGGCGAGCCGTGCAATACAAGGCAGAAATCAAGGTGACCTTGAAGGAATCCATACTTGACCCACAGGGCTCCGCCGTAAAAAAGGCGCTTCACTCGATGAGCTACCGTAATGTCCTCGACGTGCGGATAGGCAAACACATCGAGCTGATGCTGTCGGCGGATGACGCCGAGTCCGCAGGGCGTGAGGCCCAGGAGATCGCCGACAAGCTGCTGGCCAACCCTGTCATCGAGAACTTCTCTCTCGAAGTGCAGGCAGTGGGAGGTGACGCACGGTGAGATTCGGGGTGGTGGTCTTCCCGGGCTCCAACTGCGATGCTGACTGCTACCGCGCCCTCAAGTCCTTCGGGGTAGAAGTGAGGTATGTGTGGCATGCGGAACAGAGCCTTGAGGGGTACGATCTCATAGTCCTTCCGGGCGGGTTCTCTTATGGGGATTACCTGCGCGCAGGCGCGATAGCGAGGTTTGCACCGGTTATGAGCGACGTGGTGAGGTACGCCGAAGCGGGCGGGCTTGTCCTGGGGATCTGCAACGGCTTCCAGATCCTGCTCGAGTGTGGGCTGCTTCCCGGCGCGATGCTCCCGAACGTGGTCCCCAGGTTCAGATGCGACAGGGTCCTGCTTCGCGTTGAGAACGCAAGCACGCCTTTTACCGGGCTCTGCCGCAGCGGGCAGGTCCTCAGGATGCCGATAGCGCACGGGTGGGGCAATTACTACGCGGACGACGTCACCCTGGAACGCCTGGAGCGGCGCGGACAGGTTGTCTTTCGCTATGCGGACGAGGACGGCCATCCGACCCCCGAAGCGAACCCCAACGGTTCCCGAAACTCCATCGCAGGGCTCGTGAACGAGCGCGGGAACGTGCTCGGGATGATGCCTCATCCAGAGAGGGCGTGCGAGGCGTTGCTTGGTGGAACCGACGGCAGGTGGATCTTTGCCTCGGCCATCCAGTTCCTTTCAGGGGGTGTGGAGCTTGGGCAGCCACGTGTGGCAGGAGATGGGGCTATCCACTGAGGAATATGGCCGCATCCTTGAGATCCTTGGACGGGAGCCGAATTTCGTCGAGCTCGGAATGTTCGCGGTCATGTGGTCCGAACATTGCAGCTACAAGAATTCCAGGCAAGTGCTTCGGCTCCTGCCGACCACCGGAAGTCGCGTGATTCAGGGGCCTGGCGAGAACGCCGGCGTTGTGGACATCGGGGATGGGCTCGCCGTGGTGTTCAAGATAGAGAGCCACAACCATCCTTCTGCCGTGGAGCCATACCAAGGGGCGGCCACGGGGGTTGGCGGCATAATCCGCGACATTTTCACGATGGGCGCGCGGCCCATCGCGCTCCTCGACGCGCTGCGGTTCGGCCCCCTTTCGGATGCCCGCTCAAGGCAAATCTTCACCCAGGTAGTTGCAGGTATCGCGGGTTACGGGAACTCCATCGGCATTCCTACTGTCGGAGGCGAGGTTGCAACCCATGAGAGCTTCCGGGAGAGTCCCCTTGTGAACGTGATGTGCGTTGGAATCGCCCGAGTAGACTCTGTAAAGAAGGCAGCCGCCGAGGGCCCGGGGAACCCGGTGATGGTAGTCGGCGCCCGCACCGGGCGGGACGGCATACACGGCGCTACATTCGCATCGGCGGAGCTTTCTCCCGAAGCGATGGCGAAACGATCCGCCGTCCAGGTGGGGGACCCGTTCATGGAGAAGCTGCTTCTCGAGGCCTGTCTCGAGCTATATGGACTCGGCGAGGTCGTCATAGGAATCCAGGACATGGGCGCCGCAGGGTTGACCTGCTCGTCCTGCGAGATGGCAGCGAGAGGCGGCGTCGGGATGGAGATCGACGTTGCAAGGGTTCCCAGGCGTGAAGAGGGGATGACTCCGTACGAGGTCATGCTCTCGGAGTCTCAAGAGCGGATGCTCGTGGTTGTGAAGGCCGGAAGCGAGCACGAGGTTGAGCGCGTATTTGGCAAGTGGGGGCTTGAGGCGGCGACGGTGGGCCGCGTTACTGGGGATGGGGTTCTTCGAATTCGGGACGGCGATGCCATCGTAGCCGAGGTGCCCGCGGCGGCCCTGACGGAGATGGCGCCATCATATACTCGCGAGGCGCGCGAGCCTGAATACTTCCACCAGGAGCAGGCTCGGAATCTCGCGGAGGTGCCCGAGCCCGATGACTACACGGATGCCTTGAAACGCATTCTCGCCTCGCCCCGCATCGCCAGCAAAGAGTGGGTCTACAGCCAGTACGACCACCAGGTCGGAACGAACACGGTAGTGCTGCCAGGGCAAGGGACATCGGTCGTCAGAGTCCCGGGAACCAACAAGGGGCTGGCCCTGACGTGCGATGCGAATTCACTGTACTGCTACCTCGACCCGTGGGCCGGAGCCGCCCATGCTGTGGCCGAAGCCGCAAGGAATCTCGCCTGCGTTGGTGCAGAACCGGTTGGGGTCACGGATTGCCTGAATTTCGGCAACCCCGAGAAGCTCGAGGCCTTCTGGCAGTTCCGAAAGGCGGTTGAAGGCATGGCACATGCGTGCAGGGTTCTCGGGATTCCTGTGACCGGCGGCAACGTAAGTTTCTACAACGAGTCGTCGAGTGTGGCTGTTCACCCTACGCCGGTGGTGGGTATGGTGGGCCTCATCGAGGACCTGACCTGCCTTGCTACTCCGGGCTTCAAGCGTGCAGGCGACGTCATCGCGGTTCTCGGCCGCACGAAGGATGAGATCGGCGCAAGCGAGTACCTGGCTGTGGTCCATGGAATCGAGGGAGGACGCGTGCCGGCCGTTGACCTCGAGATGGAGCGAGCCACGCTCAACCTGGTTCTTTCCCTCATCTCCGGAAGGCTTGTTTCATCGTGCCTGGATCTCTCCGAGGGAGGCCTCGCTGTTGCGCTGTCCGAGGCGTGTATCCTCGGTGGGATTGGGGCCAGGGTCAGGCTTTCTGGTATGCGCGCGGATCGTTATCTCTTCAGCGAATCCGGCGCGCGGGCGCTCGTTTCTTTCCATCCTTCTGCGCTTGCCGAGGTGAAAAGGCTGGCCTCCCGAGAGAACGTTGCTTTCTCCATCATCGGCGAGGTTGGGGGGTCGCGCATCGTGATTGACGCAGGTCCGGCGGAAGGCGTCTCCACGAGGCCCGGTTCGCAGAGGATAGTCGACGTGACAGTGGGTGATCTCTCGAGAGTGTATCGGGGGGCGATAGGATGGGCCCTGGAATCATAGCAGAACCTTTTGGAATCCGTGAGCACTGCGGAGTCATCGGAGTGAGCACGAGCAACCACGACGCGGCAGAGCTTGCCTGCTATGGGCTGCATGCGCTTCAGCACCGGGGCCAGGAAAGCGCGGGGCTCGCCTCGTCCGAGGGCGCAGGGATCCGCCTCCACAAGGCGATGGGCCTGGTGTCCGAGGTGTTCAACCCTGATGTCATCCGCAGGCTTCAGGGGAACACAGCCATCGGCCATGTACGTTACTCAACAGCAGGATCGCCCGGGATCACAGATGCTCAACCTCTTCTTTTCCATTACCCGTGGGGCGATCTCGCCCTTGCTCACAACGGAAACCTGGTGAACGCCGGCGAACTGCGCAAGTCCCTGGGCGTGTCAGGTTCGGTATTTCAGACTACCGTGGACACGGAGATCCTGGGCTGTCTTCTCGGAAGGTATGCCCAAAACGACCTGGAAGATGCGCTCCTCAAGTGTATGATCGACCTTGAGGGTGCGTACTCGGTTGTAATGATGACCGAAGCGAGACTAATCGGAATGCGCGACCCCTACGGGTTCCGGCCGCTGTGCCTCGGCGCTTTGCCCGGGGGCTACGCCATTGCGTCGGAGTCCTGCGCGCTCGATCTTATTGGCGCGGAACTATTACGGGAGATCGACCCGGGCGAGATCGTTGTGATCGACAAGGGTGGAGTTCGGTCCGTTCGAGGTCCGGTTGCGGTGAGACGCTCGACCTGCGTGTTTGAATACATCTACTTTGCCCGGCCTGATAGTGTCATTGAGGGTATCAACGTAAACGAGGCCAGGTACGAAATGGGCCGTATGCTGGCAAGAGAACACAAAGTGGAGGCAGACGTTGTGGTCCCCGTTCCGGAATCCGGCGTTGCCGCGGGTCTTGGCTTTTCGAGGGAGAGCGGGATCCCGTTCGAATACGGGCTCGTCAAGAACCGCTACCTCGGCCGGACGTTCATCCAGCCCAGTCAGGACCTTCGCAGCCGGGGCGTGAGACTGAAGCTGAACGCTGTAAGGCGAGTGGTGGAAGGAAAGCGCGTGCTGCTTGTGGACGATTCCATCGTCAGGGGTACCACCAGCGCAAGATTGGTGAGGTTGCTGCGCGAGGCCGGGGCGAGAACAATCGGCTTTATGGTGGCATCACCTCCGATAGCTTATCCGTGCTTCTACGGGATCGACACTTCGCGCCGTGGGGACAGGTTGGCTGCGTCCGACGGTAAGGATTATGTCCTCGCCATGACCGGGGCCGATAGCCTTCACTACCTCAGCAGGGAAGGTTTGCTCGAGGCCATGAACCGTGCCGGGGGACAGGGCAGGCGGTTTTGTCTAGCGTGCTTCGATGGGGACTACCCTGTCCCGGTCGAACTCAAGGCGGAGCCCGGGTGGACTGGGTCGAGTGCAACGTATGCCGATGCCGGGGTGGACATCGGCCGCGGGATGAAGGCTGTTGATCTCATCCGCGAGGCCGTGGAATCTACGATGAACCACCATGTCATCGGGGGGCTTGGCGGATTCGGGGGAGTTTACCGTCTAGATGCCGCGGGCAGTGGCGAAACGCTTCTTGTAGCAGGGGCGGACGGGGTTGGGACCAAGCTCCGCGTGGCAATAGAAGCGGATAGACACGACACCATCGGCATAGACGCTGTAGCCATGTGCGTGAACGACATACTTACATGCGGCGCCAGACCGGTGTTTTTTCTGGACTACCTCTCCCAAGGAAAGATCGACCCGGATAAGGTGGCGCGCGTGGTGTCGGGGATGGCAGAAGGCTGCAGGCAAGCAGGGTGCGTCCTGCTCGGGGGCGAGACCGCGGAGATGCCCGGGTTCTACCAGGTCGGCGACTACGACGTGGCAGGGTTCGCGGTAGGGGTTGTGGAGCGACGCAGCCTGGTAGACGGAAGCTCGATACAGCCAGGGGACGTCCTGGTGGGGCTTGCGTCTTCCGGGCTCCATAGCAACGGATTCTCGCTCGCAAGGCACGTCCTGTTTGACCTTGCGGGCCTGGGTCTTCACGACGAGCCGGACGGCCTCGGTCGCCCCCTGGTGACTGAACTCCTTGAGCCTACGCGGATCTATGTGCGGGCCATCCTGGACCTTGCGGCTGCGGTCAGGATTCGGGGCATGGCGCATATCACGGGGGGAGGTCTCATCGACAACCCGCCGAGGATGCTGCCGCCCGGCCTTGCTATCAGGCTCCACCCTGGATCCTGGCCCGTCCCCCCGATCTTCGGCCTCATCCAGAGGCTGGGGAACGTGGAGGACCATGAGATGCGCCGGACCTTTAATATGGGGATCGGGTTCCTCGTGGCGCTCAGACCCGAGGACATCGATGCCTCCCTGGCACTCCTCAGGGCGGCGGGCGAGCGTTGTTATGTCGTGGGCGAAGTGATCCCTGGCGATGGGGAGGTGAGCTTCGTTGGCGGGCAGGTTAACGGGTAGTTTGCCGCGCGGCGAGTCGGGTAGAAGCCCGCGTGACGGATTCGGCCGCGGCCGGTCCAATGGCGCCCCGTTCAGTATCGTGGTGCTGGCCTCAGGTCGGGGGACGAACTTCCAGGCCATAATCGACGCAGCGGAAACGGGGAGGCTGCTTGCGAAGGTGGCGGGGCTTGTGTGCGACAACCCGGATGCACCCGCTCTGGAAAGAGCCGCACGTCACCGCATACCCCGCCTGGTGGTCACCCGCGATAGTTACGCCTCGCGGTCAGAGTTCGAGCGAGACCTGGTCGATGCGGTTCGCAGGTTCGCGCCGGATCTCGTGGTGCTTGCGGGGTTTATGAGGGTCCTGGGCGATACCTTCCTGAGCGCGTTTCGGGATCGGATTATTAACATACATCCGTCGCTTCTTCCGGCTTTCCGGGGTCTTGATGCACAAAGGCAGGCCCTTGAGTACGGAGTTAGGTACAGCGGCTGCACAGTGCACTTCGTGGACGGTGGAGTGGACACAGGCCCCATAATCGGCCAGCGCGTTGTGCCTGTGTTGCCCGATGATACCGTGGATGCCCTCTCGGCTCGGATCCTCACGCAGGAGCACGAACTCCTCGTGGAATGCATCAAAGCTATCGCAGAGGGCAAGGTCCACCGCGATGGCAGGCGGGTTACAATTGAAACGTAAGCCTTGTCTGACGGCACCGGCGGTCGGATACAATGTTTGCGCTCCCATCTGATGCCCTGGAGAGATCCGGCTGGCGTGAAAGCACCAGATCTCCATTCCTACCTCACATGAGTGTTCGTAACCCTTCGCAAGGCAGTGAATGCTTTTGCGCGTCCACTTTGCATATGGAGGTGCACTGGATGAAAACACGGAGGGCAATAATCAGCGTCTATGACAAGAGCGGCGTAGTGGATTTCGCGCAGGCTCTCGCTCGGCTGGGATACGAGATTGTATCTACCGGGGGCACCGCCGCTGTCTTGGAGCGGGCAGGCGTGCCCGTCACGAGGATATCGGATGTGACCGGGTTTCCTGAGATCCTTGGAGGCAGAGTGAAAACGCTGCACCCGGCCATACATGCCGGTATACTTGCGCGCGGCACCCGCGAGCATGAATGCGATCTCGAACGGCTCGGCATAATGCCAATCGACATCGTGGCGGTAAACCTCTATCCGTTCGTGGAAACCGTAGCGAACCCTGACGTCATGCTCGAGGTTGCTATCGAGAACATCGACATAGGTGGCCCCACCATGGTGCGCGCGGCTGCCAAGAATTTTGAACGCGTGGCCATTGTGACGGATCCTCGCAGGTATCCCGACGTAATCTCCGAGCTCGAGTCGAGCGGTGAAGTATCTGCCCAGACTCGCATGCAGCTTGCTCTCGAGGCTTTCCGTCACACCGCCGAATATGACCGTGCGATAGCCGAGTTTCTTGGCTCTAAAGTGGAGGCGTGCGCTTGCGAGACAGGGACCGGGCGGGGCGGTTCACATGATTTGGGCCTCAAGGATGGTAACCCCTTCGGAGAGGTCTTCTACGTTCGGGGCAGGAAAGTGCACGACCTCCGTTACGGGGAAAACCCGCACCAGCGGGCGGCGTTTTATGCGTTCGAGGATTCGCCGTTCCTGGGGCTGGCCGGTGCTTGCCAGCTTCAGGGGAAACCGCTGTCTTTCAATAACATACTTGACGCGGACGCGGCGCTACGTATTATGCGCGAGTTCACTGAACCCGCTGCGGTGGTGATAAAGCATACGAACCCGTGCGGTGTCGCAGTAGGAGACGACCTCGCCCGCGCATATGTGAAAGCTCGGGAAGCAGACCCGGTATCTGCTTTCGGGAGCGTGGTCGGCCTTGGCGGCGTCATTACTGAAGGAGTTGCGGCGAGGATTGCGGAGACCTTCGTGGAGGTGGTTCTTGCGAAAGACGTCACCGACGAGGCCCTTCGTGTGCTTGCGGAAAAGCCCAACCTTCGCGTGTTGATCGTGCCTCGAGATGCGCCCAGGACAGGTCCCAGGATCGATGTCCGCTGGGTCGAGGGCGGGTTCCTGGTGCAACAGGCGGATGAGTCAGGGGACCTCTCTATAGAGAAGGCGCAGGTGGTTACCATCAGGCGTCCGAGCCCTCAGGAGAGCAAGTGGCTCCTGTCCGCGATGCGTGTGGTTAAGCACGTGAAATCCAATGCCATCGTGCTCTGGAAGGATGACGCCACTATTGGTGTTGGAGCGGGCCAGATGAACCGCGTAGGGTCTGTCAGGATAGCGGCTGCCCAGGCCGGTCAGAACGCCCGGGGGTCGGTTATGGCGTCCGACGCGTTCTTCCCATTCAGGGATGGCATAGACGAAGCTGCGAAGATGGGCGTAACCGCGATCATCCAACCCGGGGGCTCGATTCGCGACAAGGAATGCATCGAGGCCGCAAACGAGCACGGCATAGCGATGGTGTTTACCGGTGTGCGCCACTTTAGGCACTAGGTCGGTTGCCGGAGACCCGCCTGGCTTTCTGGGGTGTGCACCCTTCGCACCCCCGGTCAAATCTGCGTTACGGGCAGCGGGCAGCCGACGGGGACTTCGGACGTTCTCACGCAAACACGGCAATCGTTGCAAGATTGAGGGGCTCCTTTGTGCCTCTCGTCGGATGCTTGACATGGAACCATTCGTTGCGGGAGGGAAGCCAGTGAAACGAGACGATCTTCGTGTGCTCGTGGTAGGGCAAGGGGGACGTGAGCATGCGCTCACCTGGAAGGTTGCGGCGAGCCCGCGGGTCTCGCAGACGTATGCTGCGCCCGGCAACCCGGGCATCGCCAAGCTCGCCACCTGTGTGCCCATTCCTACCCACGATATACCTGCACTCGGGCAATTTGCGCTGGAGCACCACGTGGACCTCACGATCGTCGGACCCGAGACGCCGCTAGCCCTTGGCATAGCTGACGAATTCAAGCG
>JBFMGS010000002.1:0-12517 GCA_040752635.1 Bacillota bacterium | reverse complement strand
GCTCAGGTGCTTTTCCCCATGATGGAGTCAGACATCATGGATGTTCTCGAAGCCGCCGTTGAGGGACATGGTCTCAACCCCACGATGCTGAAGTGGCGTGACGGGGCATGCGCGTGCGTGGTAGTTGCGTCCGAAGGTTATCCAGGGAGCTACCGGACCGGCGAGGAGGTCCACATAGATGAGGCGGGGGCTGCGGCCGACGGCGTCATCGTATTCCATGCTGGAACCCGCCTCGATGGTAGCAGGCTCGTAACTTCCGGCGGGAGGGTTCTCGGTCTCGTGGGCATCGGTGCTTCAACAGAAGACGCCGTGGACCGTGCCTACCGGGGCCTTGAACACGTCCGGTTCCGGGGTATGTGGTACCGCCGAGACATCGGACGCAGGTAGTTCGGAAACATATTCCGCCGCTCAAACCCGCGCCGGGTGCCGTTGAAACTCGGGTGCTATGTGCAATCAGCCCGTAGTCAACCTGTCGCGCACACCGAAGTAGTCATGTAGCTTCATATAGACCCGATACAGTCTCTCGTAGCTGTCATGATTCCTGTTGTCGGGTGTGTAGATTGCACAAGGGTCTCCCACCATGCGACCTACTATCTCAGCAAGGTTCTCATGTCCGTTCCCGGCCGTCTCGGCCGCCGAAGCTCCGAAAATGGCTGCGCCTAGCGCCACAGGTTGTGAAGACGCAGCCACCCTTATGGGCTTTCCTAGGACATCCGCGTATATCTGCATAAGCATTGAGTTATTCGTTAAGCCCCCGCATGCGTAGATCTCCTCAACCGGTCCCGCCCCGGCCTCGTGGGTCTCGATTATCTTCTTAGTTCCGAACGCCGTCGCTTCTATGAGCGCGCGGTACACTTCCTCGGGCCTGGTCTTCAGGCTGTAACCTGCGACCACCCCCCTCAGGTTTGCGTCCATGAGCACACTCCGGTTTCCGTTGTGCCAGTCCAGGGCGACGAGGCCGCTCTCGCCCGGCGTAAGTCGGGAGGCCTTTTCCCCGAGGAGCGCATGAAGGCTGATCCCTCTCGACTGCGCCTCTTCAAAGTAGGAATGGGGGACGCAGTTTTCCACGAACCACGCGAAGATGTCCCCCACCGCTGATTGCCCGTATTCGTAACCGTAGTACCCGGGAAGTATCCCGTCCTTGACCAGCCCGGCGAGTCCCTTGAAGAACCTGGGCGCCTCCGTCATCACCATGTGGCAGGTGGATGTGCCCATTATCATGACCATCTTGCCGGGCCGAGCTACCCCGCAGCCCGGCACCCCGGCATGAGCGTCTATTGTAGCGGCCGAGACAGCCGCCCCTTCAGAAAGGCCCAGATCCTTCGCAATCTCGGGCCTCAAGGTGCCGGCCCGCCGTCCCGGAGCGATGACAGCCCCGCTGAGCTTCTCGTCCACGGCCCCCTCAAAGGCAGGGTCCAGCGCCTTCAGGAAATTGCGACCCGGATAGCCATTCTCGTGATTCCATAAGGCCTTATATCCCGCAGCGCACGCGTTTCTCCACTCGTTACCCGTGAGCTGCCACACTATCCAGTCTCCTGCTTCGATGAACCTGTCTGACGCTCTGTAGACTTCAGGGGCTTCCCTCAATACTTGAAGCATCTTCGGAAGCGCCCATTCAGACGAGACCTTTCCTCCGTAGTACTTGAGGAAATCCTCGTCTCTTTCCGAGGCGACTTGATTCATGAGGTCTGCCTCGGGCTGGGCTGCGTGATGCTTCCAGAGCTTTACCCAGGCGTGGGGGTTCCCCCTGAACTCCTCTATGAAGCAAAGGGGCGTGCCATCGCGCCTTGTGGGGATGAGGGTGCAAGAAGTGAAATCTACGCCTATTCCTGCGACCAGTCGTCCTTCTACCCGGCCCTCATGCAGAACCGCCGATATGACTCTCTTGAGCGCGTTGAGATAATCCCCGGGGTCCTGGAGAGCCCAGTCTCTCTCCAGCCGAACATCCGTCCCGGGCAAGGTTTCATCAATGACCCCATGATCGTACTGAGCCACAGCCTGAGCTACCTCGTCACCGGTGTTCATGTCCACCAGGAGAGCCCTGCACGACTCAGTGCCGAAATCGAGGCCGATCACATACCTGTCGTCGTGCCTTTCAATCTGACAATCCTCGCGCATGAGTGCATCCCGCCTCCCTGACATACTCTTTGCCGAAAACTCTCGTCCTGAACCCGAGCATGTTCCCGAGGTGGGAGAGTTCTCGCACCCAGTTCCCGTAGACGGCATGGCCGTGGTTCGAACCGTAGACGCGAAGGATTTCATCGGGCTCGACCTCAGCCTTCAGGTATGCGTGCGGCCAGAGCGGACTTGTCTCTTTGCACCTTTCCCTGTCATAGTAGACGAACCACCCGGAGATTATCGCCATCCACTCGCCGTCAGCATCCTCACACAGCCGGGCGACAGTAACCTCCCCGTCTCTACAGACGTATTGAACGTGGGCCCCCCCTGAAGGGTAGTACTTGTCCGTCCGGACGAGGTACACGTCTTTCATGTCCCTGGCGTAGAAGACCGACTGTGAGCCGCAGTTGCAGAAGATGAATTCCCCGCGCTTTTCATCGTAGTCGCGGAAATCCATGAACAGAGCCGGTTGGCCGGACACGCCCTGTAGAAGCCGCATGGTCATTGCAGCGCCCATATCGGCCTCGCACGCGCAGACCATGGGTGCCTTAGGACCGTCCCAGTCGAAGGTGTTGTTGGAGAAGGCCTGGTTCAGGCAGGGTACCGCGAAGTCGGTGACCTCGCTGAGCTCTGGCTGGCACTTTATGCCGTAGAAGTCTATTCCTTTCTCGCGGCAGATTTCTTTTGCGGCTTCGTAAAGGCGGATCTGGTTCCCTATCTTCTCAGGCGGGACGGCGGGATCTATGTAGCCCACCTCATTTGCGAGCCACCCGTATGCTCGTTCTATGGCTGCAGGATCTATTGATTTCGCCCTTTCCAGGAGCGCAGCCTGGTCTATCTGTTCAACGTCCACGCCATAGCGTTTGATCCAGTCGTTCGGGTCCCGGACGGCCGTTCCCATGCCCATGCTGCGGCCGCCGAAGTTACAGTAGGTTTCGCCGATGAGTTTGGCTGCCGTGCCGGCTGCCCGAGCCCATGCCAGGAACTCCTCCTGGACACGGCGGTCGGATATATCGCCAATGATGCGCGGATGATAAATGCCCATCTTATCAATGGTCCCTGCGCTGCACAGGAGTCCGACGAGGGCCGGGCGAAGCGGATCCTTGTTGGTGTACCCTGCTACGTGGCCTCCGTAGACCCGTGCAAACATGGCAGCCTCGCGGGCAAACGTCCACATATTGTGGACCATCGCCACTCCTGCCACGTCTTCTGCGCGCATCCTTTTGGCGGAGGAAACGGCTTCCTCCATGGTGTGCACGATTCGGTCCTCTACCACGAACTCGATGTCCGAGTTGGCCTCCAAGGTCTCTTTAATCTTGTACAGGTATTGGCGGTTGTGTTCTTCGTCCTCGTTATGGATGGCCGGTCTCTCATCGGAAATCGCGACAAGCCCTATGCGGGCGCTGGGGACCCCTTTCTCCATGTCGATCCTCCTCCACTGATTATTCCTCTTGCCCCAAAGCTCTTTGTCTTGAGGCTCCGTCTCAAGGCACCCTGAGTTCGCGCCAAATGGGCACTCGAGCGCCAAGGGTATTCCAGGGTAAATCCGGTTACCAGCTCAACGATCCTTGGAGTGGCTTCCACCGACGAATAGCTACCCATCAGGGCCTACGCCTTGCCTCGTTGACCTGCCCCGCATGACTCTCTAACTACTAGTTCCGGCTTGAGGACTATCTCTTTCCTTTCGGGTGGACCAGAGCCCTCAAGCCTCTGAAACAAGATCTCCCCGGCCAGGGTGCCCATAGTGTAGGTCGGCTGTCGAATGACGGTAAGGGGCGGTGTGAAGAACTCCGCCCATTCCGAGTCGTCAAACCCAACCACCGCTATCTGGTCGGGTATCCTCACCCTGGCCTCGGCCAGCGCCTTAAGACAACCGATCGTCATCGCGTTGTTCGATACGAATATGGCAGTGAGACCTCGCCCGACGGCCAGGAGGCTCCGTGCGGCTTCATAGCCTCCCTCCGTGGTGAATCCTCCATCCCTTATGAGAGTCTCATCTACTGTAAGCCCGTCGTCACGAAGGGCATCGAGGTACCCTCGAAGCCTGTCCCGGCCAGTCAGAGTGTCCCGCTTGCCAGCGATCAAGCCTATGCGTCTGTGCCCGAGCCGGATGAGGTGACTTACGGCCTTGTAGGCGCCGTCCCTGTTGTCTACCACCACAGCGTCTGCGGGAATACTTGGGCACTCCCGATCGATGAATACAAATGGAAGCTTCTCGCGGTCCACCCTCTTCAGATACCGATCCTCTTCGGAAGCCACTGCTATTATGAAGCCGTCAGCAATCTTGCTGCGGAGGACATCGATGTAGTTCCGCTGCTTTGTGGGGTCCTCGTCCGTGTTGCAGAGCATCACCCTGTAATCGTACTTGTTGGCTACATCCTCCACCCCTCGTGCCACGGCCGTGAAGAACGGGTTTCGGACATCCGGGATAACGAGGGCTATCATCCCGGTCTTCCCCTTGACCATGCTCCTTGCGATGTTATTGCGGTGATACCCGAGCTTCTTTACGGCTGCCATAACCCTGGCCCGGGTTTCCGGCGAGCCGTAGTTGGGGTCATTGAGCATCTTCGAAACACTTGCTATTGATACACCCGCCTCTGCTGCGACGTCTCTTATGGTTGACATAAGTTCGAATGCTCACCTCGAAGTATTGCAGTAAAACGTTTTCCCAATCCACAATAGATCATTACGACGCCTACACGGCAATTCCTGCACTATCGGGAACATTTCTCGTTCACACCCGCCATAAAAGAAAACTGCATAGATGTGGGAGTTATCAGCCTGGCGGGCCCGCGCGCAACCATCCCACGAGGCTCTTACAGGGGGGCGCTGGCCCAATGTAGGGCGGCGGAAGCGGGGGAGATGCCTCGGTCGAATTCGGACTTGAGGAAAACGGTTGAGTCGACCACTTGAGGAGGGCAAGGTTGGTCGTTTGGAACTCAACTCTGTGGGAAGCGAACTCAGAGCAGCGGTTTCCCGTCGAAATAGCAGCGCCGGGCACGTCAGACTGGACGCTATCGGGCATCTCATGAGGTAGAGGAGAACGCTTGCAGCAGACTGGTTGTGGAAACAGCGGACGAAGGCGGCGACTGAACCGCCCTTCGTACCCGCCGAGAACGGGCAGGTGGGTCAAATTAGAATGTTTACCGCATAAACTTGGCCGTGCCAAATCGCAAGCAGATGCCCAATTTTCGGCGTCACGCAGCATTACACCTAGTTGCAGACCCTAAAGGCTGCCTACTGTATCTCAGGGCTGCAAGCTGTGCCGTAGTGTTGGTACGGTTCTTTCTGCAGAACTTCGGTGGGAATAACCTGGGGATCCACCCGGGGTTTTGCTTATGGTATGGAACTTGCTGTGATGTCAGTAAGAAACCAGAGGCTTGCTAACATGGTTGCTGGTTATGGAGGGATCACGGTT
Organism: Bacillota bacterium; assembly: GCA_040752635.1. Lineage (GTDB taxonomy): Bacteria > Bacillota > SHA-98 > UBA4971 > UBA4971 > JBFMGS01. The sequence goes on along the minus strand of JBFMGS010000002.1, from coordinate 6,981 downwards.
GAGAGGGTGTAAGTACGGCACTCACCGGGTCATTGAGCCTAAAGGCGTACTCCCGCAAGCCGCATGGCGGGTTGACAATACCATGGTGCCATACGATAACGAGATCCTTGTTGATGTTGATACATTGAATGTCGATGCGGCGAGCTTCACCCAAATCAAGGCCCAGGCCCAAGGTGACGACGCCGAGATCGTCAGGATAATGCTGGATATCGTAAGGCAGCGAGGCAAGCACCATAACCCCGTGACAGGGTCCGGGGGTATGTTCATCGGTGAGGTCCGCGAGATCGGGCGCGACCTTATGGGAAGGGTAGGTCTTGAGCCCGGCGACAGGATAGCGAGCCTGGTATCGCTTTCTCTAACGCCTCTTGTCATCGATGAGATTCTGGAGATACGCAAGGACATCGATCAGGTCAAGATCAAAGGCCAGGCTATCTTGTTTGAAAGCGGGATCCATGCTAAGCTGCCTGGCGATATGCCGGCGTCGCTCGCCCTTGCAGTGCTGGACGTGGCCGGGGCGCCCGCGCAGACGGCAAAGCTCGTCAGACCCGGTGACACGGTCCTGGTGATAGGGGCAGGAGGAAAGTCGGGCCTCTTGTGCCTGTATGAGGCCCGAAAACGGGCGGGGGTGACCGGCAGGGTGCTCGGAATGGCGCATAGCCAGGCAAGCCTTGACCGCGTCGCCGAATCCGGATTTGCAGACCGTGCGTTCGCCGCCGACGCTACGCGGCCGCTCGAGGTTTTCGAGAAGGTGAGCGAGCTGACCGGGGGGAGGCTCGCGGACATCACCATCAACTGTGTGAACATTCCCGGCACTGAGATGGCGTCGATAATGGCTACCAGGGACAAAGGCATTGTCTATTTCTTCAGCATGGCCACAAGCTTTACATCTGCGGCCCTTGGCGCGGAAGGCATAGGAAAGGACGTCACCATGATCATTGGCAACGGGTACACGGAGGGGCACGCTGAGATCGCCCTGGCTGCGCTGCGGGAGAGCCCGGTCCTGATGGAGATGTTTGTCAAGAGATGGGCGGTGGCGTGACTGCGCTTGAATCAGCGTGCATATGGAGAGATCGAATGTAGCACCGCCGCTCGCAGGAAAGTTGTGATATGCTGAATGACGGCGCGAATTCTTGGCGACCAACTTAGAGGAGATGGCGGTTCGATGAGAGACTTCCGTGATATCCCGCTATGGAAGGATGTCAGCGACGGAGAGTGGGGCGACTGGCGCTGGCAGGTGAGAAACCGGGTCAGTGACGTAGAGACCCTCAAGAAGGCGATTGACCTTACCCCGGAGGAAGAGGAAGGCATCCGGCGTTGCCTCGGGCGGTTCCGCATGGCGATCACGCCTTACTACGTGAGCCTGATGTCCCCTGACGACCCGGGCTGCCCTATTCGGCGCCAGGGAGTGCCTACTGCATTTGAGCTTCATACCACGCCTTACGAGATGGTTGACCCGTTGCACGAGGACGTGGACTCGCCTGTTCCGTTCCTCACGCACAGGTATCCGGACAGGGTGTTGTTCCTCGTTACGAATCTGTGCGCGATGTACTGTCGCCATTGTACGAGGCGGAGGCTTGCAGGACTTGAAGACGCGCCGGTGACTCAGGCGCATATCGATGGAGCTATTGACTACATCCGCAAGACGCCCGAGGTGCGGGATGTGCTCGTATCCGGCGGAGACCCACTGGTTCTGGGCGATGACGTGCTGGAATACGTCCTCAAGCACTTGCGATCCATTGATCACGTGGAGATAATCCGCATCGGCACGAGGACCCCCGTAGTCCTGCCGCAGAGGATCACGCCGGAGCTTTGTTCCATGTTAAAGAAACACCATCCTCTGTGGGTGAACACTCACTTCAACCATCCGAAGGAAGTCACGCGGGAATCGAGGAGAGCATGCGAGCTCCTCGCTGACGCAGGGATTCCTCTCGGGAACCAGTCAGTGCTCCTGCGAGGAATAAACGACTGTCCGCACATCATGAAGAAGCTCGTGCACGAGCTCGTGAAGATGAGGGTTCGGCCTTACTATATCTACCAGTGTGATCTGTCAATGGGGCTGGAGCACTTCAGAACGCCGGTGGCCAAGGGTATCGAGATTATCGAGCACCTGCGTGGACATACGTCAGGGTTTGCGGTGCCCACATTCGTGGTGGACGTCCCCGGGGGGGGCGGAAAGATCCCGGTGGGTCCCGACTACCTCATCTCCCAGGGCGAACGAAAGGTGGTACTGAGAAACTACGAGGGCGTCATCAGCGTATACAACGAGCCAGAATGCTACGTAAGCTCGTGTGGCACCTGCATCCTGTGCAAGGAGGCGGGGAAGAAGAGAGCCGAAGGGGTGGCGGCGCTTCTCGACGGCGACGCCGTGAGCCTGGAGCCCAGTGAACTTGGAAGAAAGGCGCGCAGCCGGAAGAGATCGTAGGCTTCGCGTGCTGGGGAGAGGAGGGACGCGTGGCATCCCGAAGCCCAGCGGTCGGGCGGCGGGTGGCGCGAGTGCTATGACAGACTCGATACCGCATCTCGCTGACATTGTTCTATCTTCCGGTTCAAGCGTTGCGGTCGTCGGCATGGCCAAGAACTGCGGTAAGACCGTAACGCTCGGTGCCATAGTCGCCAGCGTCGGTGCGAGAGGTATTCCTGTAGGAGTGGCCTCGGCCGGGCGGGATGGCGAAGCGACCGACGCGGTGACGATGCTGCCCAAGCCTCCCATATTGCTTCCTGGAGGAGCCCTTGTTGCCACGGCCGAAAAGCTTGCGCCGAGAGCGCAGGCATCGCTGGAACCTATGGCTGTGACACGGCACGCGTCAGCCCTGGGCAGGCTCGTTGTGTACAGAGTCCGCAGCGCCGGTGCGGTAGAGGTCGCGGGCGGGAACAACGCCTCAGCCGCCAGTGATGCGGTTACCATCATGCGAAGGCTGGGTGCGCGGTTCGTAGCCATCGATGGAGCTGCCGGGAGGAGGTTCTCGTGTGCACCCTCCCTCGTCGAAGCAACAGTGCTGGCCACCGGCGCAGTCCTTGCCGAGACTATGGAGGGAGTCGTACGTCGCACCGCACACGCTGTCGATGTGCTGACGACGGCGGGATGGGAAAGCCCGCTAAAAGAATGCGTGCGGGCGGAGGAGCTTTCACACCGCGATGTGTTGCTGTTCGACACAGAAGGGGAGGTTCGGCGCCTCACTGTGCCCAGTGTACTCTTGCGTGCCGATGAAATAGCTCAGGCGGTAGCGGGAGGAGTTGACACGATCCTTCTCGGAGGGGCCCTCACTGGAAGCTTCGTCCGCGCGCTCTTACGGCACGGCAAGGCTTCGGGGCTTACGGTGGTGGCGCGCGACGCCACCAGGATTCTCGCGGGTTCTGGAGATCTCGTGCGATTCTGGTCCCGTGGTGGGCAGGTGGCCGTGATGCACCCGGTTAGGCTGGTTGCCGTTACAACGAACCCGACGGCGCCTGATGGCCGCCTGTTTGATCCGCACGTGTTTCTCGATAGGATAGCTCGCGCGCTGGCACCGATCCCGGCCTTCGATGTCGTGGCCGGGGAGTCGCGAAACGTCCCCGGCGGGGACACGACGGAGCGGGCGCGTCGTGAAAGGGTCGCGGGTGGCCGACGCCTTTACGCCAGAGTGCAGGCGCCCGGGGAAGGAGGAGTCGCATGAGCAGGATCAGCCTCGATATGTCCCTTGTTGAGCGGGCGAGACGTGCCGCACGTCAGATCGCGGACGGGATAGAGCCTGAGATTCAGGCCAATACGACCACTACGATCGAAAGGACTGTGCTTCGGCTGCTCGGACTCAACGGGGTGGATGAAGACGGTGTGCCGCTGCCCAACGTGATCGTGGACCGGGCGCAGGCCGCGGGGCTGCTCGCAGATGGGATCGCGTACTGGATAGGCTCTGCGATGGTTCAGGAGGGCCTCACCGCATCCCAGGTCGCCAGGAAGATCTCCTCCGGCGAACTCCGCCTTGAAGACGTGCGCCCTGCGGACGACAAGGCGGTGCAGGAGGCGGTTGAAAGCCAAGCCGCGCGAATGTGCGCGTTTATCAAGGGCCGGCGCCTCGAACGCGAAAGACTCATAGATAGTCTCGACACGAGCGAGCCCCCGTACATCTACGTCATAGTGGCCACCGGCAACATCTACGAGGACGTCACCCAGGCCAAGGCCGCCGCGAAGTGCGGCGCCGACATAATCGCTGTCATCCGGAGTACCGCCCAAAGCCTGCTGGACTACGTTCCGTATGGACCCACGACAGAGGGCTACGGGGGGACATACGCGACTCAGGCGAACTTTCGGATAATGCGCGAAGCGCTGGACGAAGTGAGCCACGAAATCGGCCGGTACATCCGCCTCGTGAACTACTGCTCGGGCCTGTGCATGCCTGAGATCGCAGCCATGGGAGCCATGGAAAGGCTCGACATGATGCTCAACGACGCCATGTACGGCATACTCTTCCGCGACATCAACATGCGGCGGACCTTCATCGACCAGCGGTTTTCCAGGATGATAAACGCGTATGCGGGGGTCGTAATCAATACAGGAGAGGACAACTATCTCACCACGGCGGATGCTTACGAGCAGGCCCACACGGTTCTTGCGTCGCAGTTCATCAACGAAGAACTTGCGCTGCGCTCAGGGCTGCGGCCGGAACAAATAGGCCTGGGACACGCGTTCCAGATGAACCCCGACATGACCGACGGTTTTCTGTACGAGCTAGCTCAGGCGGAGATGGCAAGGACTATATTCCCGGATGCCCCTCTGAAATACATGCCGCCCACCAAGTACATGACAGGCAACATCTTCAAAGGGCACCTCATGGATGCCATGTTTAACCTTACCGGGATCATCTCGGGCCAGACCATCCAGCTCGTGGGGGTACTTACGGAGCACGTCCACACCCCGTTCTTACAGGACAGGTACCTGGCTATAGAAAACGCGAAGTACATAATGAACAATGCGCGCCACATGGGATGCGAGATCTCGTACCGCAAAGGCGGAAAGATGGAACGTCGCGCAAACGAAGTCCTTACCAAGGCCACGGCCATGCTGGAACGGGTGGCAGAGATCGGCATCATGTCCGCTATTGAGCAGGGCATGTTCGCTTCCATAAAGCGAGACCGGAGAGGGGGCCGGGGGCTCGACGGCGTCGTGAAGAAGCGCGAGGGCTACTACAACCCGTTCCCCCAACTGTTCATGAGGGAGCTTTCGTCTCCCGGCTTTGCGCCCAAACTCTGGCGCCACCGGATGCAAGGGGTGGAGGGGAGGTGCGCAGGGTGAACGCCAACCTCGCGAGAGTTCGCCCGTATGGCGACACTCTCGATGACGGATACGTGCAGATGAGCTTTACGCTTCCTGTGCCCTGTAGCCCGGAAGCAACCAGAGCGGCTTCCGTGCTATGCGGGAAAATGGGGCTTGAAGACGTCAAAGTAGTCTACACTCACGACATCGCTGGTACCTTCTCGTTCTTCGTGGTCTACGGCCGATGCAAACACTCGGTGGACATGACCAGGATAAAAGTGCCAAGAGTTGACATGGAGCACATGACTTACGACGAGATCAACGAGTTCATCAAGACGCACATCGGGCGGAGGGTCGTCGTGGTCGCGGCGTGCACAGGAACCGATGCCCACACCGTCGGGATCGACGCGATCATCAACATGAAAGGATACGCAGGCGAGTACGGGCTTGAACGGTATCCCTGGTTTACGGCGTACAACCTTGGCAGCCAGGTGCCCAACGAGACACTCGTAGCAAAGGCCATTGAGGTAAATGCCGACGCCATCCTGGTTTCTCAGGTTGTGACCCAAAAGAACGTCCACATAGATAACCTTACCAACCTGGCGGAACTTGTTGAAGCCGAGGGCATACGTGAGAAAGTGCTGCTCATAATGGGCGGACCCAGGATATCCCACGAGCTTGCGGTGGAGCTCGGCTATGATGCCGGATTCGGGCCGGGCACATTGCCCTCACACGTCGGCTCGTTCATAGCCCAGGAACTTGCGCGACGCATCGGCGTGTGGGCGCCGGCAAACGGGCCCTAACCTGGCCCGGGAACGGTTACTGATCCGGCCTGCGACCAAATCCTGATCCAAAACAGACGAACCCGTGCCGCGAAGGAGATGTGAACATGGAACAGTCCTTGATACGAGTGAGAATGAGCCAGCAAGACAGCCACTATGGCGGGGGAATCGTGGACGGCGGGAGGCTCATGCAGCTTCTGGGCGATGTGGCAACCGAACTGCTCATCCGGCACGATGGCGATGAGGGTCTGTTCAGAGCGTATGATAACGTGGAGTTCCTTGTACCCGTGTACGCAGGCGACTACCTTGAAGCAAGGGGAAGGATCACTTCAGTCGGCAACACATCAAGAAAGATGGAGTTTACCATCCACAAAGTAATCGCGTCCGTCGCCCAGGATTCGTCTGCCGCAGAGGTGCTCCCTGAACCGGTGCTCGTGGTTCGGGCGAGCGGGACGTGCGTCGTTCCGAAGGACAGGCAATGCAAGAAGGGGGAAGGTGACGACGGATAAACTGATCATCACGGCGGCACTGACAGGTGCCGAAACCACGAGGGCGGATAACCCGAACCTGCCGCTATCCCCGGAGGAGATCGCAAAGGCGGCCCTGGAGGCCTGGAACGCTGGGGCATCCATAATCCATCTTCACGTGCGTGACGCCGAGGGCAGGCCCACCCAGGATGTTGCAACCTTCCGGGAAACCATGGCCCTTATACGAGAGAGGTGCGACGTGATAGTCCAAATCTCGACCGGCGGTGCGGTGGGCACGCCCCCCGAAGAAAGGTTGCGTCCCCTCGACCTTGTGCCCGAGATGGCGACCTTGACGTGCGGAACGGTGAATTTCGGTGAGGGAGTGTTCGAGAACCCCCTGTGGCTTATTGAGGCCTTTGCCCGAAAGATGGCCGAGCTTCATATCAAGCCTGAGCTTGAGGTGTTCGATGTCGGCATGGTGGAAACCGCCGTAAAGCTCGCA
>JBFMGS010000001.1:12736-113389 GCA_040752635.1 Bacillota bacterium | reverse complement strand
GCATCACCAACATGGCAAGAAGGCTCATGCATGACTGGATGTACAACAAGGTATCAGAAAGGTACACTCTGTCCTCAGACTGGGACAACAGGTGGCGGACCGGCGGAACGGTCCAGGAGGTGCTCGATGAGGCCCACCTTACTGAGGACTGGCTGCTCGAGGGCATCAAGCGTTTCGCCTTGAGGAAAACGGAATAGTGGTGTTCAACAATGATGGGTCTATCATCAAGAGGGTGGAAGCGACGGTGGGAAGGCTATACTGCCACGATGCACCGTACCGCTCTTAAGCGGAGATACCTGGAGCAAACGTGCATTGTGAGTCTGCTTCTTGACATAGCCATCTACACCTTAGACTACGCTTGACGTCCACCTATGCGAAGAAAGATTCGGATCGCGTGTGGGACTCTCACAACACAGGGGCATGGGAGACGTAGGCTTCAGCCTCACCGACGACGCGGCTGAGCTCGGCCGTCGGGGCGGACCTCCCAAGCGCCCGGATCGCCCGGATCATCGCAGTTACCGGCGGCGGAGCTAGCGGTCGGCGAAAGCACGTCGCACCGCGAGCAAAATAAGCGGCCACGGGAGACCAGTCTCCCCTGGCCTGGCCCGGTGAAGGAGCTCTAGAGCTCCCGCAGCGGGCTTTTTCATGTACTGCATCATCAAGCGATAGCCAGCGTTGACCATCTTACCTCCCACCTCGCTCTCCCCTTGCCGAGTCGTCTGCTTTTGTGAAGCTTCTCAAGAGGCCTCGGCAGTTTAATCTGTAAACAGGGATCACATTGTTGAAAATGCTGCTTCACAGAAGTGTAGTATAGGTGTATAATGGGACTGACAGATTTGAATGAAAGCACCCCTACTTGAGGGGCCGGCCCTCGTGTTCAGTGTCAACCACTTAAGTGTTACGGGAGGGATCAGTCTGATGGACTTTGGGGAAAGGCTCAAGAAAATCCGCGTTAATGCGGGGATGAGCGCAAGGGTCCTTGCAGAGAAGGTGGGCGTGTCGGCGAGCTTCATCTACCAGCTTGAAAGGAACGAAGCAACTCCTTCATTTTCCACGCTCAAACGAATCGCCGGCATCCTCAGGACGAGCGTCTCGGCTCTTACAGACGAGGAATTCCCGGAGGAATGGGTGGTCGTACGCAAGGCGGCACGGCGTCGGCTTGTGACGGAGCACGATGGGATAGAGGTGAACCTCCTGGCTTTCCTGGGGCCGCGCGACAAGCGAATGCAGGGGTGTATCGTTGTAGTGCAACCCGGGGCCGTCTATCCGGGCGAGGAGTTCATCTACACGCACGACAGGGACGATTTTATTTACGTCTTGGAAGGAACCATCGAGATTGAAAGCGGAGGGTCACGATATCAGTTGGAGCGGGGAGACGCCGGTCACTTCTCTCTGCGCAACATCGAACGAATGCGGAATCCCGGGAAAACGCCTGCCGAGGTTTTGTGGTTGGTGTCACCCGCCGGGGAGTGAGTTCACCGCTTTTACATCGTTGGGGGGTATCTTGAATGCAGACTTCTGCAAGCTGCCAGGTCCAGCGCCAATTCGACAAGGTAAACGCCATAATAGAGAAGCACGAAGGCAAGGTCACCAATCTAATAGCCATCCTCCAGGAAATCCAGGCTGAGTACCGTTATCTTCCAGAAGAAGTCCTGACGTACGTCGCCACAGCTTTGCACATACCCCCGGCTACGGTATACGGGGTTGCTACGTTCTATACGCAGTTCTCTCTCAAGCCGAAAGGAAAGTACGTCATCAAGGTGTGTGATGGGACAGCATGTCATGTGAGAGGTTCTGAGAAGCTTCGTTACTTGATCCGGGACAAGCTCGGGATCGACGAAGTCAAGGACACCACAGACGACCTCAAGTTCACCCTCGAAACCGTCTCTTGCATCGGGGCGTGCGGCCTCGCACCGGTCGTCACGGTAAACGACCACGAAGTGCACGGCGAGATGACCCCGGAAGCCCTGGCCGTTGTAGTGGATCAGTTGCTGTTCAGGGAGCGTTCTGAGGAGTCTACAGAGCAAACGCAGCAGAAACAGGACGAGCGGAAGGATATCGGCAAAGAGGGGTGTCGAAGTTGCTGAAGTCGCACCATGATTTGCAGGCTCTAACGGCAGACGTACGACAGGCTCTCGGGCAACAGAAGGTACGAGCTCTGGTTTGCGCGGGAACCGGCTGCATAGCCAACGGGTCTCTGAGGGTGTATGAAAGGCTCAAGGAACTGATCTCGGCCAGGGGGATACTGGTTGATCTCGATGTCGCATGCGATGCGTGTCATCCTCGTCATAGTCATAGCTCCACCGTGTCTCCCCATGCTGGCGGGCCGACAACTCCCAACGCAGTGGGGGTCGCCACGAGCGGGTGTCACGGTTTTTGCCAGATGGGGCCCCTGGTCCGCGTCGAGCCGCGTGGGATTCTCTACGTTCGGGTCAAGCCCGAGGATGCCGAGGAGATAGTGGATAAGACGCTGATCGAGGGGAGGGTCATTGAGAGGCTCCTGTACCGTGACCCGGTTACAGGCAGGGTGACGCCCACGGAGGAATCGGTTCCTTTCTACCGGAGGCAGGTAAGAGTGGTTCTGGCGAATTGCGGCCGGATAGACCCGGAGGATATTCGGGAGTCCATCGCTTCCGGCGGATATCATGCTATCGCCAAGGCATTGGAGGAGATGACCCCTGAGGAAGTCATCGAGATAGTGAGCCGCTCGGGCCTCAGAGGCCGGGGCGGCGCTGGCTTTCTCACGGGACGCAAATGGACCTTCGCTCGCGCCGTCAAGTCGGCTAAGAAATACGTCATCTGCAACGGCGACGAGGGAGATCCAGGGGCCTTCATGGACAGGAGCGTCATGGAGGGAGACCCTCACAAGGTCATCGAAGGACTGATGATAGCTGCATACGCCGTCGGCGCTGGCGAGGGGTTCATCTACGTGAGAGCGGAGTACCCCGTTGCTGTGACGCGGCTCAGGAAGGCGGTGGAACAGGCAAGGGAACACGGGCTTCTTGGTCGCGACATCCTTGGAAGTTCGTTCTCCTTCGACGTCACGATAAAAGAAGGTGCGGGAGCGTTCGTGTGCGGCGAGGAGACGGCGCTCATATCCTCGATCCAGGGGAAACGGGGGATGCCGAGCCCGAAGCCTCCCTACCCGGCGGTCAGCGGGCTCTTCGGCGAGCCGACGGTCATAAATAACGTGGAGACTCTGGCTAACCTGCCCTCCATCATACTGAAGGGGCCCGACTGGTTCAAGTCTTACGGGACTCCTGACAGTGCAGGTACGAAGACATTCGCCCTCGCAGGTCAGGTGGCCAACACCGGCCTTGTGGAGGTCCCGATGGGGCTCCCGTTGCGGGATCTCATCTTCGAAATAGGAGGCGGCATCAGGAGCGGGAAGAGGTTCAAGGCCGTCCAAATAGGCGGGCCTTCAGGTGGGTGTCTTGGAGAAGGCCAGCTCGACGTTCCCATGGACTACGAGTCTTTGGCCAAGGTAGGCGCCATGGTAGGTTCCGGCGGCATGGTCGTCATGGACGAAGATTCCTGCATGGTAGAGGTAGCCCGGTTCTTCATGAAGTTCACCCAGAATGAATCGTGCGGGAAGTGTGTCCCCTGCCGGGAAGGGACCAAGCAGATGCTGGCGCTTCTCACCAAGATCACGGCAGGCAAAGGGACGAAGGAAGACCTCGACCTTCTCGAGGAACTGGCTCTTACGGTGAAGGACGGGGCTCTATGCGGGCTAGGTAAGACGGCCCCGAATCCAGTTCTCACAACGCTCAAATACTTCCGCGATGAGTATGAGGCGCATGTCATCGAAAGGCGTTGTCCTGCAGGGGTCTGCAAGGCTCTACAGATCTACTCGATTGATCCGGAAAAGTGCCGCGGGTGCACTCTGTGCGCGAGGGTTTGCCCCGTGGGCGCGATTACGGGTGAGCGGGCGAGATCCCATAGAATCGACCCGAGCAAGTGTATCAAGTGCAACGCCTGCATCGAGAAGTGCCGATTTGAGGCTATACGAAAGGGATAAGCAGGGGTCAGAATTCGATCGGGGAGGGGACCGGACAATGCCTCAGATGACTATTGACGGTCAGAAGGTTGAGATAAACGGCGAAAAGAACATTCTCGAGGTGGTGCGCAAAGCGGGTATCGAGCTCCCCACATTCTGCTATCATTCCGAACTGTCTGTATACGGAGCATGCCGGATGTGTGCCGTGGAAACGGACAAGATGGGCCTCGTCGCAGCATGCTCCACACCCCCGGCTGACGGCATGGTCGTTCACACCAATACCCAGAGAACCCAAAGGCTGCGCCGGATGGTGATAGAGCTCTTGCTTGCAAATCACCACAGAGATTGCACCACCTGCGATAAGAACGGAATGTGCAAACTCCAGAGTCTGGCTTACCAGTTAGGGGTTCGGAAGGTGCGATTCGGCGAGCGAGAGAATCTTCTTCCCGTTGATGACGAGAATCCTTCCATTATTCGAGATCCCAACAAGTGCATACTCTGTGGCGACTGTGTGAGGGTGTGCTCGGAGATCCAGGGGATCGGGGTTTTGGATTTTGCGGGACGAGGTCCTAACACCGTTGTGAGCCCTGCGTTCGGCAGGAAGCTCTCCGAGGTGGGCTGCGTCAACTGCGGGCAGTGCGTGGCGGTGTGTCCCACGGGCGCACTCACAGGGAAGTCCGAAGTCGAGACCGTTTGGAAGGTTCTCCACGACCCATCCAAGACCACTATAGTGCAGGTCGCGCCGGCGGTTCGCGTGGCCCTGGGCGAGGTGTTCGGCAGGAAGCCCGGCGCGATCGAGACGGGAAGAATCGTCGCAGCCCTCAGGAGACTCGGCTTCAAAAAGGTATTTGACACTGTTTTCGGAGCCGACCTTACGGCAGTGGAGGAGTGCGACGAATTCCTGTGCAGGCTCAAGACAGGAGGCGACCTTCCGCAGTTCACCTCGTGTTGTCCAGGATGGGTGAAGTTCATGGAGCAGTACTACCCGGACATGCTGGGTAACCTCTCTACGTGCAAGTCGCCGCAGCAAATGTTTGGAGCAGTCATCAAACGATTGTACGCCGGAGAAATGGGTTGCAGCCCGGAGGATATCTTTGTCGTGTCTGTCATGCCGTGCACGGCGAAAAAGTTCGAGGCAAAGCGGTCTGAGTTCATGACCAATGGCGCGCCTGACGTGGACGCGGTCCTCTCCACCAACGAACTGGGACTTCTGATGAAGCAAGCGGGAATCGTTTTCGATGAGCTCGAAGGCGAGGCTTTCGATCAACCGTTCGGTCTGACCACCGGCGCCGGCGTCATCTTCGGCGTCACGGGGGGCGTGTCAGAAGCCGTTCTGAGGGCTGCGGCGGCTTCTCTGGGGGTTGATACGGGTAGGGTGGCTTTCGATGAGGTTCGCGGGTTCGATGGGGTGCGCGAGGCAACGGTTTGCCTCGGCGACGTGACGCTTCGCGTGGCCGTTGTCAACGGGCTTGCGAATGCCCGCAGGATCGTGGAGGCGCTGCGCCGCAACGACGTGTCGTACGACCTCGTGGAGGTCATGGCCTGCCCCGGCGGGTGCGTAGGAGGCGGAGGCCAGCCGTATCCCAACGACGTACAGGCAAGAAAGGCCAGGGGCAAAGGGCTCTACCTGAGCGACAGGATGACGCAGCTCCGGAACCCTCAGGAGAACCTAGCCGTCCAGAAGGTATACGAGAGATACCTCGCCGGGCCGGGTAGCGAGCTTGCCCACGAGTTCCTTCATACGACCTACGGGCCACGCAGGAGGATCTCCGGCGACATTCGAATAAACGGAGTGGCGCCCGGGGCTCTCGACGTCTCGGTGTGTGTTGGAACCGGGTGTTACCTCAAAGGCTCCTATGACGTAATAAACACTTTCATGCGGCTTTCAGACAGGGAGGACGTCGCGGGACGCGTGAATCTGAAAGCCACATTCTGTCTTGAGCACTGCGACCGGGGCGTATCGGTCAAGGTGGGCAACAGAATCATGACGGGAGTCACTCCTGAGAATGCCAGGCGCGTATTCGAGGAGGAGATCGTGCCCGACCTCCCTCGATGAAAGTGAGGTATCACCGTATGGTTACCGTCTGGGTTTGTGTCGGCAGTTCTTGCTTTCTGAAAGGCGCCCCCGGGGTGATAAAGGCCTTTGAAGCCTTGATTGAGGAGAGAGCCCCGGGGCAGGTGGAGCTTAAAGGCACGTTTTGCCAGGAGCTGTGCGCAAAGGGTGTTACAGTCAGAGTGGACGGCAAAACCTTCGCGGCGGTGACCCCGGAAGATGTTCCCCGCCTCTTCGTAGAGGCAATCGCCCCGCTGCTTGGCGAGGAGGGCGGCTCGGCAGGCCATGAAGGATGAGGGGCCTAGCTACCTCGGGACGGTTCAACGAGCCCCTGTGTTTCGGAACCTGTGAGATCCCGGCCCTTTTCGGGCCTTATGTGAGGAAGGCGGTAAAATGAGCGTGATCACCACCATCGAGGCAAAATGTAAAGACTGCTACAAATGCTTGAGATCGTGTCCGGTGAAAGCGATCAGGATGGAGCGTGGCCCTTTGCCGGGTGAGCTTCATGCGAGGGTGTCGGAGGAACGCTGCATATTTGACGGCAAGTGCGTTCTGGTGTGTCCGCAGAAGGCGAAGAGAGTCTCGGGAGATCTCAGCAGGCTTAGCTTCCTAATCAGCGAAGGAGAGAAGGTGGCTGCAAGCCTCGCCCCGTCCTTTGCCAGCGCTTTCCCCGAGGCGGATCCTTTGACAATCCCATCCGCTTTGAGGCTGCTGGGGTTCGCATTTGTTCAGGAAACGGCGATCGGGGCTGAGATGGTGGGCGAGGAACACGCGAGGCTGTTCAAGGAGGTAGACCGCCCTCTTATCTCCAGTTCCTGCCCGGCGGTGGTGAATCTCATAGAACGGCACTATCCTGAAGTAATCCCGTATCTTGCTCCTCTCGTGTCGCCCATGATCGCCCACGGTCGCTACCTGAAGCGACTCATGCCCGGGGTGAGAGTAGCCTTCATAGGCCCATGCGTTGCCAAGCACGAGGAGCGGCGGACTCCAGGACAGGACGATGCGGTGGACTTCGTTCTCACCTTCGAGGAGCTGAAGAGGCTGTTTTCCCAGGCGGGCATAGATCTCAAGACGTTGGAACCGGGTGAATTCGACGGTCCTCGACCCGACTGGGCTCGGCTGTTTCCGATAGGCGGCGGGATGCTCAAGACTGCTTCTCTCAGTACGGACATGCTGGACCACGAAATCATATGCGTTTCCGGGCTTGAGAACTGCAAGGAAGTCTTGAGGCAATTCGTCGCCGATGAGGCCGCCGAAGGGGCGGGCGGCCAGGCAAGGGGCGGCAGGCTGCCGCGTCTTGTGGAAATGCTTGCGTGCGAGGGAGGATGCATCGGCGGCCCTATGAACCCGAACAAGGAGGACCTCTATACACTGAGGGCTCGCGTGCTTGCGTATGTGAGGTCCTGCAGGACGCGCTCCGGTTCCGGGGAGAATCGGTCTCCTTCCCCGGACGACACGCCGAACACGAAGGATGTTCCTCAGGCCAAGCCGAGGCTTCCTAGGCAGCTGCTCCTCAGGAGTTTTCGCAACCTCAAGCCGGAGCTAAGGATGCCCGACGAAGCCGTTATCAGGACCATACTCGCAAGAACCGGCAAGCTTTCGCCTGATGACGAGCTCAACTGCGGCGCGTGCGGATATGACTCCTGCCGGGATAAGGCCGTGGCTGTCTTCCAGGGGATGGCCGACCCCGAAATGTGCATTCCTTATATGCGCGAACGGGCCGAGTCCATGGCGAACCTCTTCGTTGCTTCCACGCCCAACGGGATAATAGTAGTTGATGAGGAGGAAACCATCCGCGACCTGAACGCCGCAGCGGCAGGGATGTTCAGGCGGGACAGGCATGAGCTTGTCGGGAAAAAGCTTTCCACCGTCATTGATCCTGCCAACTTTCGCAAGGTGCTGGAAGACGGGTCCACTCTTCATGCTGAGGTCTCTTATCCCGAACTGGACCTCATAACCTACCAGACGATATTCTACGAGCCCAGTGAGAGGCTCGCCATGGGGATTTTCGCGAACATCACTGAAGAGAAGAAGCGGGAATCGCACCTTCAGGAAATCCGCCGGGAGACTCTGGAAAAGGCGCAAGGCGTAATAGACAAGCAAATGGAAGTCGCTCAAAAGATCGCGGGGCTTCTCGGAGAGACCACCGCTGAAACCAAAGTGCTTCTGACAAAACTCATGAATGTCTTCAGGGAGGAAAGGGGAGAGAATGGAAAACCTTCACGTTGAGGTAGCGAAAAGCCAGTTGCATAAGCACGGTGAAGAGCTGTGCGGTGACAGCGTGGAGGTGGGCAACGGACCCTGTTCCACCATAGTAGTCCTCTCTGACGGCCTTGGGAGCGGTGTCAAAGCCAGCATCCTTTCTTCCCTTACTGCCAGGATGGCAGTCACCATGTTGGAGGGAGGGTTAACCCTGGAGGAGGTCGTCGATACCCTTGCACATACCCTCCCTGTGTGCGAAAAGCGACAGCTTGCGTACTCAACCTTCACGATACTTCAGGTTTTTCACGATGGAAACGCCTACCTGGCCGAGTATGACAATCCGCCGGCGTTCATAGGACGCGGTGAGCACCTGAGGGTGGTACCTAGATCAGAGCGCATCATGGGTGGGCGGGTGATACGGGAGAGCTTCTTTCCGGTAGGAGACGGAGACTGGGTCGTGATGGTTAGTGACGGCGTTCTACACGCAGGTATCGGCGGCGTCTGGAATCTGGGTTGGGGATGGGACAGGGTAGGGAGCTACGTCCAGCATACGAACAAGTGGGCGGAGGCAGCCTGTGAAATCGCTGAGGAGATTGCGGGCGTAACCAATAAGCTCTACAACTACAGGCCCGGGGATGACGCCACGGTGGTGGCAGTACGGGTCCGGCGACCTCGCAGCCTCACTATGCTCGTTGGCCCTCCAGTCAACCGTAGGGACGACCCGGAGGTGGTTGCGAAGCTTCTCTGTTCGCCCGGTAAGAAGGTCGTCTGCGGAGGGACGACGGGCAACCTGGTCGCGCGGGAGCTAGCAAGACCAATCAGAGTTGATCTGAGATCCGACGACAGGCGCGTTCCTCCCGTCGGAGAGATCGAGGGCATAGACCTTGTCACAGAAGGCATACTGACACTCTCCTATACGCTGGAGATCCTCAAGTCGCGAGTGCGGCCGAGAGACCTGGTGGGCAAGAAAGACGGTGCGAGCCGCCTGGCGGCGCTCCTTCTTGCTGCCGATTATGTGCACATCATGGTCGGAAGGGCCATTAACCCCGCACACCAGAGCCCTGACATGCCCCTGAATCTCGCGCTGAAACACAAGATCGTGGATGAGCTTGCGCAGGTTCTTCGCAGCCTGGGCAAGGAGACAGACGTGGAGCACTACTAGACTGATCGCGCGTTCTAGTCCCGTCTCGTCTTTGCAGGGATCTGGCCCAGGTGTGAAGAAAGATCCAGGCGACGCGGGTGCGAATTTCGTAACATGGGGGGGATGGGAGACGTGGACTTCAGCCTGACTGAAGAGCAGGAAGCGATGAGAAAGATGGCGGCCGAGTTCGCTGACAGGGAGATCTCGCCTCATGCCCGTGAAAACGACGCAACGGGTGAGTACCCCTGGGAGAACCTGCGCAAGCTCGCAAAGTGCGGGTATCTCGGGATGATGCTTCCCGAGGAGTCCGGCGGTTCGGGTGTGGACGTGCTGTCGCACACGCTGTGCGTCGAGGAGATATCCCGCGCGTGTGCGGCGACCGGCGTTATCATGGAGATCCACAACAGCCTCACGTGCGATGGAATCTACAGGTTCGGCACTGACGAACAAAAGGCCCGCTACCTCCCGGCGCTTGCACGCGGAGAGTGGATGGGCGCCTTCGCTCTCACCGAACCCGGCGCAGGGTCTGATGCCTCAGGTATAAGGACTGTTGCAGTCCGGGACGGGGACAGCTACGTGATAAACGGCACCAAGCATTTCGTCACCGGCTCAGGTGAGGCCCACGTATATCTGCTGTTTGCCATGACCGACCCCTCGAGAGGCACGAAGGGGATATCTGCCTTCATCGTGGAGAAAGGCGTGCCCGGTCTCACGTTTGGCCCGCCGGAGGAAAAGATGGGGATCAGGGCATCGCACGCCGGCGAACTCATATTCACAGACTGCGTAGTTCCCGCAGAAAACCTCGTAGGCACCGAGGGGGAGGGCTACAAGATAGCGCTCACGCTCCTCGACGGCGGGCGAATTGGCATCGGCGCGCAGGCTGTGGGGATAGCCCGGGCGGCGCTGGACGCCGCGCTCAAGTACTCCAAAGAGAGGGTCCAGTTCGGCCAGGCCATATCGAACTTCCAGGCCATCCAATGGATGCTTGCGGACATGGCGACAGAGATCGAGGCCGCAAGGCTCCTCGTATACAGGGCCGCGCATTTGCGCGGCAAAGGAGTGCGCTGCACGAAAGAGGTGGCAATGGCGAAGCTGTTCGCGTCGGAAGTCGCTATGAGAACCACTATAAAAGCCGTGCAGATACACGGCGGGTATGGTTACACAAAGGAGTATAACGTCGAAAGGTACATGCGTGATGCCAAGATAACCGAGATATACGAAGGCACCAGCGAGATCATGAGGCTTCTCATCGCATCCGCACTTCTTAAGGAGAACTAGGGAGAGGTGAGCGGGATGAGGGAAAGACGAGATGGTATGCGGTCATCGGTGCTGGTCAGCGCGGCGAGGACGCCTTTCGGCGCGTTCGGCGGCGCCTTGCGAGACATGAAGGCGACCGATCTAGGTGCGATCGCCATCCGTGGGGCGGTGGAGCGGGCGGGCATAGCGCCGGAGAGCGTGAATTATCTCATCATGGGAATGGTGGTTCAGGCGGGTACGGGGCAGATTCCCTCGAGACAAGCCGGAGCAGCGGCCGGGCTTCCGGTGGGCGTGCCATCGGACACCATCAACAAGGTATGCGCGTCCGGGTTGCGGGCTGTGAATCTAGCGGATATCATGATTCGGGCCGGCGAGGCCGACACGGTCGTCGCAGGCGGCATGGAGAGTATGAGCCAGGCGCCCTATCTCGTGGATAAGCTGAGATGGGGTGGCTTACGGCTGGGCCACGGCAAGCTCACGGACGCCGTCATCAACGACGGGTTGTGGTGCGCGTTTCGTGACGTCCACATGGGAACCCATGGCGATGCGGCGGCCCGCAAACACAACATATCCCGCGAGGAACAGGACAGGTGGGCGCTTCGCAGCCACGAGCGGGCATGCGCAGCCATACGTGACGGGAAGCTCGCCGAAGAGACCGTTCCCGTGAACATCCCGCAAAAGCAAGGGTCGCCTTTGGTCTTTCGCGCCGACGAGGCTCCGAGGCCTGACACATCCCTCGAGAAGCTCGCCAGGCTCCGTCCGGTCTTCACTCCCGATGGCACCATCACTGCCGGAAACGCCCCTGGGCTTAACGACGGGGCCGCGGCGCTCGTGGTAATAGCCGAGGATAAGGCCCGCGCGCTGGGCATGAGACCGATGGCCCGAATCGTCGCCCACGCGCAGGTCTCGTCTGAGCCGGAAGAGATAGCGACGGTGCCGGCGCTTGCAGCGGCAGCGGCTCTGAAGAAGGCAGGCCTTTCAATCAGCGATATCGGCCTCATCGAGGTAAACGAGGCTTTCGCCGCTGTCGCGCTCATCAGCATGAGGCTCGGCGGGTGGGATGAGGAGAGGGTGAACGTGAACGGCGGGGCCGTTGCGCTCGGCCACCCCATCGGGGCGAGCGGAGCCAGGATCCTGATGACGCTCGCCTTTGAGATGAGAAGGCGGCAGCTCGAGCTCGGGCTTGCGACTATATGCAGTGGCGCCGCCCAGGGCGAGGCCACTGTGGTGGAACTATGTGATTAAGTGAAACACCGGCAGCCGCGGCCAGCGTTAACATTTTGAGAAGTTGGATTGGGGAGGGGGTCTCGCGATGGATATCTCGAAGTTAGCGGTGATAGGCGCAGGGCAGATGGGGTCCGGGATCGCCCAGGTGGCTGCGACCGCGGGTCTTTCGGTCACGCTATGCGATGTGTCGGAAGGCCTCGCAAAGAAAGGCCTTGCCGCGGTGGAAAAAGGGCTTGCCCGTGCCATTGAAAAGGGTAAGCTGCAACCCGAGGAGAAGGACGCGGTGCTCGCAAGGATCAAGGCTACAGCCGATCTATCACATGTGGCCGATGCTGATATGGCCATCGAAGCCGTGGTCGAGAACGCTGACGTAAAGAAGGACGTGTTCCGAAAGCTGGATGCGCTCCTCGGCCCGCACGCCATCATCTCATCCAACACGTCTTCCATATCCATCACGAGGCTTGCCGCAGCGACCCGCAGGCCTGACAGGGTCATCGGAATGCACTTCATGAACCCTGTGCCGGCCATGAAGCTCGTCGAGATCATTTCTGGCCAGAGGACGTCGGACGAGACGCGCCAGGTTACGCGGGCCCTTGTAGAGAAGCTGGGGAAAACCCCGGTTGCGGTGTCGGATTACCCGGGGTTTGTGTCTAACAGGTTGCTCATGCCCATGATAAACGAGGCGGTCTACTGCCTGATGGAGGGGGTTGCGTCCGCGGAGGACATCGACACTGTGATGCGCCTCGGCATGAACCACCCCATGGGTCCGCTGGCCCTTGCGGACCTCATTGGCCTTGATACGTGCCTCTACATCATGGAGGTGCTATACGAAGGCTTCGGTGACTCGAAGTACAGGCCGTGCCCGCTTCTTCGGAGGATGGTCGAAGCCGGCTATTTGGGCAGGAAGACCGGCCGGGGATTCTACACGTATTGATCTACACATGTTCGGAGAAGGGATTGGATGGCACGTTCAGAGAAGCTACGTCTAACCAACGGGGAGCTTGAGGTGATTCTCAACTCGACGCATGACGGGATGATCGCAGTCGATCGCAACGGGGTGATCACGATCTTCAACGCTGCGGCAGCCCGGATTACGGGGCTTGCGCCCGGCGATATGGTGGGCAAACTCGCTCAGGACGTGATCCCCAACACCAGGCTCCACATTGTGCTCCAAACCGGCCAGGCCGAACTCAACCAGCAGCAGGTGCTCGGCGGCGTGAAGATCATCACGAATCGCGTGCCGGTTCGGGACGCCGACGGCAACGTCGTCGGCGCCGTCGCCGTCTTCAGGGACATCAGCGAGGTTATATCTCTTGCAGAAGAGATTACCAACCTCCGGCAGATCCAGGGGCTCCTGGAGGCCATCATCAACTCAACCCAGGACGCCATCTCGGTTGTGGACGAGCACGGCATGGGCCTGCTCATCAATCCGGCCTATACGAGGTTAACCGGGCTTACGGAGGAGGACATCCTCGGTAAGCCCGCTACGACAGACATAGCAGAAGGCGAGAGTATGCACATGAAGGTGCTCCGCACTCGCCTCCCGGTGAGGGGCGCGCGGATGAAGGTGGGGCCGAGAAAGAAAGAAGTCATAGTCCACGCCGCTCCGATCATAGTTGACGACAAGCTCAAGGGCAGCGTTGCGGTGATCCATGATACATCCGAGATACGCCGGCTGACCGAGGAGCTTGACAGAGCCAAGAGGCTTATTCGCCGTCTTGAGGCCAAATACACTTTCGACGACATAATCGGCGTCAGCCCCAAGATGGCAAAGGCCATCGAGCAAGCTCGGCGCGTAGCTGCAACACCTGTGACCGTGCTGCTCCGGGGGGAAAGCGGAACCGGCAAAGAGCTGTTCGCTCACGCCATCCACAACGCAAGCGATCGGTCCCGCGGCCAGTTTATCAGGGTGAACTGTACCGCGATTGCCGACACGCTCCTCGAGTCGGAGCTCTTCGGCTACGAGGAGGGTGCATTCACCGGCGCAAGGCGCGGCGGCAGGCGCGGGCTGTTTGAGGATGCGAACGGGGGCACGATTTTCCTTGATGAAGTCGGAGAGACGAACCTGGCTCTTCAAGCGAAGCTGCTGCGCGTCCTTCAGGAAAAAGAGATCGTGCGGGTGGGCGACACGCGTTCTATAGCCGTGGACGTACGGGTGATAGCCGCAACCAACACCGATCTCGAGAAGGCTGTGCGGGAAGGGAGGATGCGAGAGGATCTATACTACCGCCTGAACGTGGTGCCCATATTCATCCCTCCGCTCAGGGAGCGGGTTGAGGATATACCCCTCCTCTGTCACAGTCTGATACGCCAGTTTAACCAGGCGTACGGGCGGAACGTCACTCGCATATCAGAGGAAGCCCTGGAGGTCCTGTGCGAATACGACTGGCCCGGAAACGTGAGAGAGCTTGAGAACGTTTTGAGCCGGGCGATTATCAACATGCATTACAGCGAGGTGGAGATCCTGCCAGAACACCTGCCTGCACTGGGCAGATGGCAGTTCGGAACTCAGGCGGCGCCGGGAAGCCCGCAGGGGATGGAGGGCCGTAGCAGCGCGGGCGTTCCCAGACTCCGGGAGGCAATTGAACGCGCCGAGAGGAGGGCAATCCTTCGGGCGTTGGAGGCCGCAGGGGGGAGCAAGACCCTGGCTGCGAAGATGCTGGGAATCGGCCTGCGTAACCTGTACTATAAGATTAAGCGTTATGGCGTTCCTTAGGCTAAGACGCCAATTGCGTATGACCTTACAACGGCACCGTGCATCTTCTTGCACGGTGCCGTTGTGTGTCAATGCAAAATCATGCACGCAGCCGGCCTTCTGACCCTCGTGAAAAGCGCAGCAGCTGGCGCTTTACAGATTCCGCATTCGAAAGTGGGTGGCACAACACTTGCGAATGGAGTACTATGCAGAGCTAGCTGGATGAGTTGCCGGTAGTTCAAGAAGACCCAGCGGACTCGCCTGTTGCGCGATTAGAGGTGGAAGCGTTGCAAGTGCTTGTCGTCAACCCCGGTTCCACTTCGACCAGGCTGGCGTTATATACTCCCTCAGGCCCGCTTCTTGAGAAGAAGCTCACACACGACCACGCTACCATCGCATCCTTTCCGGACATCATGGGTCAGCTCGAATACAGGTTCTCCGAGATTATGAATGCGCTGAGTCAAGCAGGCGTTGATCTCCGAGGTCTCTCTGCGGTGGTCGCGAGGGGAGGGCTCCTGCGGCCCGTGGCGGGTGGCACGT
Organism: Bacillota bacterium; assembly: GCA_040752635.1. Classification (GTDB taxonomy): domain Bacteria; phylum Bacillota; class SHA-98; order UBA4971; family UBA4971; genus JBFMGS01. Next base: position 98,277 of record JBFMGS010000001.1, on the reverse strand, counting down.
ACTCGGTGAACGAAAAAATGCTGGCAGATCTGCGGGATCAGGTTCAGGGACCCCACGCGTCCAACCTGGGCGGGCTTATCGCGCATGCTATTGCGCAGAGGTACGGCGTGCCAGCGTATGTTGTAGACCCTGTATCTTGCGACGAGTTCGAGCCGCTAGCGCGCCTGTCGGGATTGCCGGAGATCCCCAGGCGAAGCCTGAGCCACGCCTTGAACATCAAAGCCACCATAAGACGCGCGTCGCGCGAGCTTGGCGTCGACCCGAAGACAGCTAACTACATCGTAGCTCACCTCGGCGGCGGGATATCGGTGGCTGCATGTCGTGCAGGCCGCATCATCGATGTGAACAACGCCAACGAGCAGGGCCCCTTCAGCCCTGAGCGCGCGGGAGGGGTGCCTGCAGCCGGCCTCGTCCGCCTGGCCTTCTCGGGTAAGTTCACAAAGGAGGAGCTTACGAGGAAGCTCATAGGAAGCGGGGGGCTCGTCGCCTACCTGGGCACTGCCGACGCCATCGAGGTCGAAAAGAGGATAGCTCAGGGAGATGAGTTCGCCCGCCTGGTATACGAAGCCATGGCTTATCAGGTTGCAAAGGAAATAGGCGCCATGGCGTCGGTCCTCGCCGGAGATGTCCAGGCCATACTGATATCTGGCGGGCTGGCGAATGCTGCGTCGCTCGTGAGCATGATTCGGGAAAAAGTCGAGTTCATCGCCGAGGTGAGGGTCTACCCGGGGGAAGAAGAGATGGAGGCACTGGCGGCGGGTGCGTTCAGAGTGCTTCGAGGAGATGAAGCAGCCAGGATTTACGAGTGAGGGGAGGATTGGAATGGTAAAGAGCCTGGATGACCTGGTGAACATGGCAAAGGCTGCCGGGCCCAGGACATGTGCGGTAGTGGCCGCCGAGGACCCCGAGGTGCTTCTGGCTGCGGACGAGGCGGCGAGGCTCGGGGTTGCCAGGTGTATACTGGTGGGCGACGCAGCCGGGATAGAGAAGGCCGCCTCTGAAGCGGGCGTGGACCTTTCGGGATATGAGCTTGTCGAAGAGAGAGATGGCGCGACCGCGGCCCGCAAGGGCGTGGAGATGGTGAAGGCAGGGGAAGCAGACTTGCTCATGAAAGGCCTTGTGAATACGGCGGATGTGCTGCGGGCGGTCCTGGACAAAGAGATCGGCCTTCGCACAGGCCGACTGCTATCCCACCTGTCTGTTTTCGAGGCGCCTGGGCTCGGGCGCCTCCTCATGTTCAGCGACGGCGCAATGAACATCGCTCCCACGCTCGCCGAAAAGGCGCAGATCACCCAGAACGCCATAGACGTGGCGCATGCCATTGGCATCGTGGAGCCGCGCGTTGCTGCGCTTGCAGCCATCGAGCACGTTAACCCTGACATGCCTGCCACCATTGATGCCGCCTGTCTTGCGAAGATGTCTGAGAGAGGCCAGATCAAGGGCGGGATCGTAGACGGACCGCTGGCGCTGGACAACGCGATATCACCTGACGCGGCTCAGCACAAGGGGATCGCCGGGCCCGTCGCGGGGCGTGCTGACATACTCATCGTGCCGGATATCGAAGCAGGAAACGTGTTCTACAAGGCCCTCGTTTACCTGGCGGGTGCATATGCCGCGAGCGTCGTCGTAGGTGCGAAGGCGCCTGTAGTAGTAACGTCGAGGTCGGATTCGCATGTTGCCAAGGTGTGCTCTCTTGCTCTTGGCGTGCTTTTGGCAGGGTGAGACCCCGGAATGACAACGGCACCGATCAGGGGAGGGTCAGAAATGAAGGTATTTGAGGAGATGGGTCGGTACGGGTATGAGCAACTGGTCTTCGCGAGCGACGAAGCGGCGAGGCTGCGCGCGATCATAGCCATCCACGACACGACGCTTGGCCCTGCGCTCGGCGGGTGCAGGATGTGGCCTTACTCATCCGAAGAGGAAGCGGTGATCGATGCGTTGCGGCTTGCCAGGGGAATGACCTATAAGAACGCCGCCGCCGGTCTCGACTTCGGCGGGGGCAAGTCCGTCATTATCGGCGATCCGCGCAAAGACAAGTCCGAAGCGCTTTTCCGGGCGTTCGGCCGGTTCGTGGACACCCTGGGCGGGCGGTACATCACCGCAGAGGATGTTGGTGTCTCTGTGGAAGACATGGAGATAGTCCATACGGAGACTGATCATGTGCTCGGCTTATCGGCCATGGCCGGGTCCAGCGGGGATCCTTCGCCTGTAACAGCATACGGGGTAGTGAGAGGCATGAAAGCATGCGCGCTCGAGGTATATGGAACCGATTCCCTCAAGGATAGGGCCGTGGTCGTGCAGGGTGCGGGCCACGTGGGCTACAACGTCGTAAGATATCTGGCGGAGGAAGGCGCCAGGGTGTATGTCGCCGACATTTACGAGGACAGGGTCAAGAGGGCTGCAGACGATTTCGGGGCAAAACCCGTGCCTCCGGACGAGATCTTTGACATCCCATGCGACATCTTCTGCCCGTGCGCTCTCGGTTCGGTGATAAACGACGAAACCGTGCCTAAGTTGAAGTGCAAGATCGTTGCTGGCGCGGCTAACAACCAGCTCAAAGAGGAGAGGCACGGCGATGCGCTTGAAGACATGGGGATACTTTACGCCCCCGACTATATTATTAACGCGGGAGGAGTCATCAACGTAGCTGACGAATTCTACGGGTACAACAGGGAGAGGGCGCTGCGCAAAGCAGCAGGCATCTATGACAACGTCCTCAAGGTTATCGCGATAGCGAAGCGCGATAAGATCCCGACATATCAGGCGGCATCTCGCCTCGCAGAGGAGAGGATTGCGAAGCTGGCTAGAATCCACAAGGTCTACGTGCCAGCGTAGCAGGATCAGCGCGCGCCCGGCTTGACAGCTTTGTTCCCCGCTGAACGGAACGGATGCCAGCAGGTCTTGCAATCAACCCATGTCCCGAGCAATCCAACCCATGTCAGGCTTAGAGGAGACAGGGCCCATGGCATGCAACATGAAAAACCTGCCACAGGCGAGGCAACAGGGCGCCTGTGGTCATAGAATTCTCGTGATCAATCCGGGGTCCACGTCAACGAAGATCGCAGTGTACCTCGGTGAGGACAGGATGTTCCAGGAGACGATATCTCACGGGGGAGAGAGGCTTGCGGGTCTCGGCGACGTTCTCTCGCAATACCAAGTGAGGTTGGGTGGCATCCTGGAGGTCTTGGATAAGCATGGCGAATGCGTAGATGCGTTTGACGCGGTTATCGGTCGCGGCGGCCTTTTGAAGCCCGTTGAGGGAGGAGTCTACGAAGTAAACGACAAGATGATCCACGACCTCGTGGGCAACGGGTCGGTGCCCCATGCTTCCAACCTGGGCGCGCCGCTCGCACGGGAGATAGCGAACAGGGCGGGCGTACGTGCTTACATCGCCGATCCCATAGTGGTGGACGAAATGTGGCCTGTGGCGAGGCTCTCGGGGCTTCCGGAGCTCCCGCGAAGGAGCGTTTTCCACGCACTCAACCAAAAGGCAGTGGCAAGGCAGGCTGCAGAAGACATGGGGAGCCGGTACGAAGACGTGAACTTCGTGGTGGCGCACTTGGGTGGCGGTATCACCGTTGGCGCCCACCTAAGAGGCAGAGTCGTTGACGTTAGCAACGGCCTGGACGGCGAAGGACCGTTTACCCCCGAGCGGGCCGGAGCGCTGCCCTCTCTCGGCGTAGTCGGGCTGTGTTACTCAGGCAGGTACACCGAAGAAGACATCATCAGGAAGCTCGCCGGCAGCGGGGGCCTTGTGGCCCATCTCGGTACGAATGATGCGGTCGAAGTGGAGAGGCGCATTGATGCCGGTGATGAACACGCGAAGCTCGTCTACGAAGCCATGGCGTACCAGGTCGCAAAGGAAATTGGCGCTTACGCTGCGGTGCTGTCCGGGGACGTTGATGCTATAATCATTACAGGGGGCCTGGCGCACTCGCGTCGTCTCGTCGATTGGATTTCGGAGCGCGTTGACTATATTGCCCCCGTAATAGTGTATCCAGGTGAGAACGAGATGCAAGCGCTTGCCCAGGCGTGCCTTCGCGTGCTTCGCGGCGAGGAGGAAGCGAGGGTCTACACGTAGGAGGTTTTAAGGCATGGCAAAGGTCGTGTTCGACGAGGACAGGTGCAAGGGATGCGAGCTGTGCGTGGCCTTCTGTCCCAAAAAGATACTGGTCATGGCCGGTCACTTTAACAGCAAAGGGTTCCATCCCGCGACCATAACCCACCAGGAGCAGTGCAATGCTTGCACTTTCTGTGCCCGGATGTGCCCGGAAGTGGCAATTGAAGTGTACAAATAGGGGAAGGGAGGTGCTCGCATGGGAGAAAAGGTCTTGATGAAAGGGAACGAAGCGGTCGCGGAGGCAGCCATCAGGGCTGGGTGCAGGTGCTTTTTCGGCTACCCGATAACTCCCCAAAACGAGATTCCTGAGTACATGTCGAGGCGTATGCCTGAGGTCGGGGGTGTGTTTCTGCAGGCCGAGAGCGAGGTGGCCGGGAGCAATATGGTGTACGGCGCCGCGTGCGCCGGCGCTCGGGTCATGACAACTTCGTCAAGCCCGGGCATCAGCCTGATGCAAGAGGCTATCTCGTACATGGCCGGCGCTGAGCTTCCGTGCGTGATCGTGAACATCGTCCGGGGGGGGCCCGGGCTCGGGGGCATACAGGGGGCGCAGTCGGATTACTTCCAGGCGACAAGAGGAGGCGGCCACGGCGACTATCGTCTACTGGTGTTTGGCCCGTCCACCGTGCAGGAGCTTATGGACCTTACCATGGAGGCGTTCGACCTCGCTGATATGTACCGAAACCCCGTCATGATCCTGGGGGACGCCATCCTGGGTCAGATGATGGAACCGGTCGAGTTCCGCGAACCTCCCAAGCGCGACCTTCCTCCAAAGATCTGGGCCACTACCGGAGCGGCAGGGAGGCCGAAGAACATCATCAGTTCTCTCTACCTTGACCCGGCCAAGCTCGAGAAACACAACCTTCACCTTGCGGAGAAGTATAAGCGCATGGCCGCCGAACAGGTCCGCTATAGCACATACAAGACGGAGGACGCTGATATAGTGCTGGTGGCGTACGGTACCACGGCCCGAATCGCCCGGGCGGCGCTCGATAAGGCGATAGAACGCGGCTTGAGCGCGGGGCTGTTCAGGCCGATAAGCCTCTGGCCGTTCCCGTATGAGGCGCTGAAGGCAGCAACCCGGAGAGCGGCTCACGTATTAGTCGTCGAGATGAGCCTCGGCCAGATGGTAGAGGACGTGCGACTGGCCCTGGGCGGGGGGAAGTCCGTGCATTTCTACGGCCGTACCGGCGGCATGAGCCCGGCGCCGAGGGAAATACTCGATGAAATCGTGAAGATCGTGGATAAGGGGGCGTGAGGCATGCAGAGACTGTTCGGACGTCCCGAGGCGCTGGCTGACGTGCCGACCCACTACTGCCCCGGGTGCACACACGGCATCATTCACCGGCTCATCGCCGAGGTCATCGACGAGCTCGGGGTGCGCGAGCGCACGGTGGGGATCTCACCCGTGGGCTGCGCGGTGCTCGCATACGACTACTTCAACTGCGACTTCGTGGAAGCTTCGCACGGCAGGGCGCCTGCGGTTGCGACGGGAATCAAGCGGGCTTCACCCGGCGCCGTAGTGTTCACCTACCAGGGCGACGGGGACCTTGCTTCCATCGGGGCTGGCGAGATAGTCCACGCAGCATCAAGGGGCGAGAGGATCACGGTCATATTCGTGAACAACGCGATATACGGCATGACCGGCGGCCAGATGGCCCCGACGACCCTGCCCGGGCAGAAGACCACCACGTGCCCGAGGGGGAGGGACACCGACGTAGCCGGCCACCCCATTAGGGTCTGCGAACTTCTTTCATCCCTCTCAGGGGTTGCATACATAGCCCGTGTGTCAGTGACGAGCCCGGCGAACGTGGTCAAGGCAAAACGGGCTCTCAAGAGAGCGTTCGAGACCCAGCTTGCAGACAGCGGCTTCAGCCTCGTGGAGTTTCTGTCCACCTGTCCTACCAACTGGGCGATGACCCCTGTTGAGGCCCTGAAGTGGGTGGACGACAAAATGGCCATGTACTACCCACTTGGAGAGTACACGCATGTTCCGGAGGTGGGCTAACGTGCACGAGGAAGCCATTTTTGCAGGGTTCGGCGGACAGGGCGTTCTACTCATGGGCCAGCTAGTGACCTACGCGGGGATGATGGAAGGAGAAAACGTCACGTGGATGCCTTCTTACGGGCCTGAGATGCGCGGTGGCACCGCCAACTGCGGAGTGGTCGTGTCCGACGAGAAAATAGCCTCGCCTCTCGTAACTGAGCCGACAAGCGTGGTCGCCATGAACAGGCCGTCGCTCGAGAAGTTCCAGGGAATGGTGAGGCCGGGCGGCCTCATCGTTTACAACAGCTCGCTCATCAATGCCGGTCCTGCGAGGACGGACATCAGGGTACTTCCTGTCCCCGCCAACGACATAGCCAACGAACTCGGAGACGTTCGCGTGGCGAACATGGTGGCGCTCGGTGCCTACATCGGTGTGACGAACGTGGTGAACCCGGAGACGGTGTTGGAAGCCATGAAGAGAGTGCTACCCGAGCGGCGCCACGGTCTCATACCCCTTAACCGCCAGGCCCTCGCCCGGGGGCTTGAGCTTGCTTCGGGGGCAAAGACAGGCTGAGGGTTGCCGGTGTTGGACTCGGTACCATCCGGATTCCTTCAAACGCCCCTGGTGCAATCACCGGCAACCTTCAACAGAGCTGCGAGCCCTCTTGCGCAGTCAAGTTACGTGTCGGCTTACCGCGGCCTGATGAGATTCGGGTTTCTCTCAAGGGGAACATCGATGCCCACGTGGCCTCCGATGCTCTCCTCTTTTTTCCCGTCCACGAGGATCTGCACCCTGTAGATCCCGGGGAACTCTGTAAGGGTGTTCACAATGGACCACACGAGGAGTTCTTCGTTCCTGCTTCCCCCGATGAAGCGCGTGCGGATTTCGCTGCTGAAGTCGGCGGTGGCGAGATCGCCTGTTCTGGTTACGCCTAATACGCGGGTCTCAGGCGGGAGAAGCCTATCGAGGCCGGTTTCCGGCGCCGGCCCCTTTACAAGGAGCTCTAACGCCCCCCTCAACGCATCGGTCGCGGCCGGCAGCTTCACCCTGACAGGAACGAGAAACGAATCTGTCATGGTCGAGCGGCCGAAGTACACGGTCACCTCGGGCGTAACCTGCGGCTCGGCGGCGGTCCGCAGTTCAGAGACCCGCTTCGAGAGGGCTGCGAGGTCCTGGAAGGCCCGGTCCAGGTCCTGCTCGACCCGGGCAAGGTCACGGCCGAGTCTTGAAGTCACACCTACGGACCATCCTGCAAGTGCGAGTGCGATGAAGATCGCGATCCAGAATTGCCACCTGCTCACAGTAGTTCCTCCTCACCGTGCTGACGGGTATCATAACCCAGGAACGGGGAACCTATTCTGAGCGGTCCCGCGCAACGGGTCTTCCTGTTGCTCGTAACCGCAGCGACCCGGCCACCTGGCCACCTATGCGAGAGCGGGCGCTCTTTCGACCAGGGTCGCCCGACGTTCCATTCGGCAAACAGCGTTAGCTTTCGTCAACTGACCTTCGTGGAAGGAAGATCACTATTGAGCGAAATACGACAACAGGCCTGATATCCCTGCATGGGAGTTGCTGGAGGTGGCGTTCTGGGATGATAAGGGCGAGGCAGGCTCTTGTCGAGTCCGTCGCTTTCGTGGGATCCGGGATACTGAAGGCCAACGTGATATGCGAGGGTAAGCCGGCGGAGGCCATATGTTATGAGGCACTGACCGGCCCCGTAAAGCCCGGAGATGTGGTTGTACTAAACACCACCGCGGTTGAACTCGGGCTAGGCACCGGCGGACATCATTTCGTTATCTGGGTGGCCGGAAGAGACAACCTCAACGCGGCGCCGGGGCCGGGCCACATAATGAAAATGCGCTATACCCCCCTGCAGGTCCGCTGTCTTGCAGTGGAAGAGGAAGCGAGCCCCCACCGTGACAAGGTGGAGGGTTTCTCTTCGCTTGAAGGTGTGCCCGTGGTCGCGTGCGAACTCCACAGTATGATAGCGCCGGTGGCGACCGGCATACGGGAAACTGCGGGAGATAACGCGCGGATCGTGTATGTGATGACTGACGGCGGAGCTTTGCCTCTTGCATACAGTAGGCTGGTACCGGAGCTTCGAGAAAAGGGCCTGATAGATGCGGCTATCACCTGTGGCCACGCATTTGGAGGAGACTTCGAGGCGGTGAGCCTGCACTCCGCGCTGGCGGCCGCATGGGCCTGCGCCGGGGCGGACGCCATCGTGGTTGCAATGGGCCCGGGGCAGGCGGGCACAGGCACGAAATACGGATTCTCCGGGATTACGCAGGGAGAAGCGGCCAACGCGGCGTATTCTCTCGGAGGAACTCCGATAGTTGCTCCCAGGGTCAGCTTTCGGGATGAGCGTGCCCGGCACTTCGGAGTAAGCCACCACACTCTTACGGTGCTGGCCCAGGTGGCAATGAGGCGGTGCCTTGTGGCCCTGCCGGAAATCGACCGCGGAGACTGGCGGTATCTCCGGCGTCAACTCTGCCATGACGGGATCGACCGCAAGCACCTCGTACTAACCGAAGACGGGCGGCCTGCTGTGGAAAGGCTCAGGCGGGAGAACATCGCTGTCGCCACGATGGGGCGCGGCATAGACGACGACCCGGCCTTCTTCCTGGCGGCGGGCGCCGCTGGCGTGCTGGCAGGGAAAGTGGCGAACGCGGTGCGCCGAGTGGGGTAACAGTGTAAGAGTGGTCGCACCCACCTCCCTCTACCCTCGGGAGGTCTGGCGGTCAGGCATGAACGCGAACCCGGGGGGCTCGAAGGAGCCCTACTTCGAGGCGGGATGCGGATTCACGTCTCCGTTTCCTACGATCAGCAGCGATGCCAGTCGGCATTCGTCTCCCCGAAGCGGCATGAGCTTCTGTCGGTGAGCATGTTGCCTGGTGCAGGGGACAGGAGGTCCCCCAAGGTAGAGTATCTCTTCGAGAGGTTTGTGAAAAACGCGATGATCTCAGCGGGCTTTCCCATGATGTGGATTGAGTTTGTAGTAAGCAGGACGTTCACGACGAGGGACTCCTCCTTGCTATGTATAGGTTCGTTAATTCTCGCCCGTTTTCCAGTGTGTGTGGGGGTGCCGGCGTTGCACTACCTCTTTGAGTCACCGGCAACCCCGACCGCCGTCTGGAAAAGTGGTGTGGATTCGTGACACCATACTTAGGCACAGATGATACAGTACACATGGTACGCACATCGTTACGGTTTGATACCAGGGCTTGACATATCAAGGGGGGGGATTTTCTTTGGCCAGTAAGAGTCTCGTGGAAAAGACGGTGAGCTCGGCCACGGTGTATCGCGGCAGGATCCTCACGCTCCGGGTGGATGAAGTGGGGCTTCCGTCGGGGAGCCGAAGCATGAGGGAAGTAGTGGAGCACCCCGGCGGGGTTGCGGTGGTGGCAGTGGACGCCGATAGACGCGTGATCCTTGTGCGACAGTATAGGTACCCTGTCAAAGAGGCGCTGTGGGAGATTCCCGCCGGCAAACTCGATCCTGGTGAAGACCCCCGAGAGTGCGCCCTTCGTGAATTGGAAGAAGAAACGGGCTACCGGGCCGGCCGCCTCGAAAAGGCGGTATCGTTCTACACTTCTCCCGGCTTTTCCGATGAAATGCTTCACCTCTTCTTCGCCACGGACCTTGCGCCCGGCGATGAGAGGCCTGATGAAGATGAAATCGTCGAGACCAGCCGGGTATCTCCCGATGCGCTCGATGACATGATACAGAGGGGAGATATCCGGGACGGCAAGACGCTTCTCGGGCTTTTCCTGGCGGCATCGAGGGGGCTTTTTGACTGAGAAGGTTCTGTTGATAGTGGCGAGTTAGGACATATCAAGGCTGGTGTGGACATACATATGTAAGGAGGTGGTCCAAAGGAGGAGCTCGCATGCTGGCACAAGCACGATCCTCGGTCCAGACCGGCGATTACCTGAGGCGGCATCTTCCCATCTACGTGATGACGATGCTCATCTTTCTGATGGGAGTCATCTTTGGCTCGCTCGCGGTCAGGGTGCTTCCGCAAAGCCAGAAAGCAGAGCTTGCCGAGGACCTCCGGGTGTTCTTCCGGGGTTTCGGCGGCATCAGGCAGGCGGCGGGCGTGGCGCCATCGCGCCAGGCGCTCTACAATAACCTCAAAACCATCCTCATTGCGTGGGTGCTCGGTCTATCAGTAATAGGCGCCCCGGGCATTCTAGTACTTCTATTCTTGCGCGGTTTCATCATCGGATTCACTGTGGGGTTCCTAGTGGATGAGATGGCGGCGAGGGGAATCATCTTAGCAGCGGTATCCGTGCTTCCCCAGAACATTTTCATAATCCCCGCCATACTCGGCGGGTGCGCGGCATCGCTCGCTTTTGCCGTTGCGCTGGCCCAGGACAGGTTGACTCACAAGCGCGTCCCTATTTACCCGCAGTTCCTCTTGACGGTTGTGATCTCGGCGGGCGCTGCCCTTCTACTGGTTCTTGCCGGCGCGGTCGAGAGTTACGTCACCCCCGTGTTCATGCAACTTGCATCTAAGTACCTGCTCTGAAGCGGCGCTGCTGGCCTCACTGCCTGTCCATCCTCGCTGCATCCAAGCCCTGGCACCTTCTGGCTTTGAGTCTCAGGGCAAACACACCGCACTCGCATCGCACGGCGGACTGAATCGTGAACCTACAAGCACCTAGTGCTGCCACTCTCGCTCCCCGTAGGCACGACCAGCGTGCGCAGTCCCTGCAAGCCCCGGCTCGCGAGCCGCGAGGGTCTCAAGGCCGGTTCATCTCGAGATCATCTTGATGGCGGATCAGCTTTGCCCTTGAGGTAGCCAAGTGATAATGACAGCCGATGGGAGGCATCCTTCACGAGGCTTCCGATGGTTTCCAACTGCTGTCTCGATACCCTGACAACGGGGCCGGAGACACTTAATGCTCCGACGACTTGGCTTGCGTGATTCATAATGGGTGCCGCCGCACACCTGATACCTTCCTCGTTCTCTTCATCATCTACTGCGAATCCCTGGGCGCGCACATTACGAAGGTGTTCTTTCAGTGCCAACGGGTCTACAATAGTGTTCGGGGTGAAGCGAGGCAGCCCCTTTTCCTTTATCAACTTCTCCACCACATCATCCGGCAGCGCAGCGAGAATCGCTTTGCCCAGCGCGGTGCAATGGGCAAACGCCCGGTACCCGATTCTCGACCGCATCATGAGGGTGCGCGGTGTATCGACTTTGTCGATGTAGACCACTTTGCCCTGGTCCAAAACTGCCAGGTGAGCTGTTTCTCCCGTAGCTTTCACCAGTTCCTCCAGAAACGGCCTGGCCTGGCCGCGAAGATCGATCTGTTCAAGCCTGCGGCTGGCCAGTTCGACAAGTCGCATCCCCAGAGAGTACTTTCCGCTTGTGTCATTCTGGCTGACGTATCCCCTGGATTCCATTGTAGACAGCATCCTTGATACGGTACTCTTGTGGATGTTAAGCTCGCGGCTGATCTCGCTCACGCCGACCTCCCCGGAACGCGAACCTAGGCAGTCGAGTATGTCCAGTGCTCGCACCACAGAGTTTACTGCCTGGTTCTTCCTTCTAGAGCTACCTGCCTTCTTCACAGCTTGGTCAACGAGACATGGCGCGCTTGGCCCCATGGGACTGCCTCCTTGCCGTGTGCGGAATGTCTTGGGCGACAATTCGCAACCCACGAGCATGCAGTTTTCGGTTCTTGCAGCAAAGACCTCGGCTACCATGTATAATATAGCACGAGTTCCGCTCAATGCAACCATGTTCCACCATCATCTTGCAGAGAATCCCTGTACCGTCCGACATCTCTCAGCTAAAGTCATACAACACCATTGCTCCCTCCTAGATGATTGTTCTGCTGAAATCGACTAGTAATTGCTGGAGTGTGCCGATCAGCGATTTCGGCTGATACACAGGCAGTAGCCGGAGTGAAGCGACGCATGACATCTCCTAACACTCATGCTGAATCGATTCGTTTGCCGTCGTAGATCCTGAGAGTACGTTACGGCTTCCTCGTGACCGGGCCCCGTGAGTGGATCTGGCGGAGGGTCTTGTCCCAAACCCGGTGACTTCCGGGTTGATTTGCCTCCCTGGGTATTCCAGAGGGGTCTTAAGGTTCCCTGCCAGTCATGGTTACGTTTCACTTCATTTGGCATTACTCCCGGTGGTTGAAGTTGCACCAGTCGCCTTGTGTTTGCGCAGGTACTCGCGCTTGAGGACACTGCTGTGAGCGGCGTGGGACACGCTGTCTGGAATGGCGTCACCTCTTGAATAGGGACTTTCAGCGGGTGCTCTCCATCTGGCCTAACAACAGACACAGGCCGAAGGCAGGCGGTTTTCACCCGTGCTCAATCGCCGCTCTTCTGTGCAGATACCGCGGTAACCGTCCTACAATGGGTGGCCAGGTGACCGGCAGGAGTATGAGGTTCCCATTCACCTGAACTGTGAGGTGTCCAGACTTGGCTTGCTCCTTATGCGCAGTTCCACAGCGTTTGAGCAGTGCCCACAGCGTTGTGGGATTCAAACACCTGCATGGAGCTATGAACCGCGGCGTCAAGCGCCTAAACTGCGGAGCTGACCCCACTTGCTCCATCTGCGCAAGACATCGGCAGCTAGCCACCACGTGGCTATCCGCGAGAAGGAAACCGAAGACTTCCTTCCAGCCGGCTGAGGCGATGTTCTTCTTACGCCGCAGTTAGACTTAGACATAGTTTCCATGTCCTTTCGTCGCATTGGAGCCGTAGATATTCGAAAAAAGAAGATAAACTCTCGCGTGTTAGGAGGAGTTCTGCGAGAAACGCCGAATCCATATGTACCAGAACAACTGCGTTGCGCCGAACGCAACAGTCGGCCTAAGTGTCGCGCGTCGGTTTACGTGTGTGCTTGTGTCGTCGGGAATGCTGCAAACTGGAGGGACTTACGGTGAACAAGGATGAACAGTTGAAGGCAATCGTTGACTCCGGAGTAGTCGCGGTCATCAGGACGAAAAGCGCGCAAGAACTCGTCGGCATCTGCAAAGCCATGGCCGACGGAGGCGTGATGGGCGTCGAGATAACGATGACCTCCCCGGGCGCCATAGAGGCCATATACGAAGCTTCCAAGATCCTGAAGGGCAAAGCAATCATAGGGGCGGGCTCGGTTCTAGATCCTGAGACGGCTCGCGCTGCGATGCTGGCGGGTGCCGATTTTATTGTAAGTCCAATCCTGAACCTGGGGGTAATCAAACTCTGCAAGCGCTACAGCAAGATTGTTATCCCGGGCGCGTTCACACCGACGGAGATCCTGACTGCATGGGAAGCCGGAGCTGATGTAGTGAAGATATTTCCTGCGACAAAGCTGGGCCCATCATTTATCAGGGATGTCCTGGGCCCCCTGCCTCATGTCAGGCTTACCCCTACCGGTGGGGTTACCCTTGAGAATCTAGGAGAGTTCTTGAAAGCCGGAGCGGTCTTCGTTGGAGTGGGAACGGCTCTTGTAGACAAGAAGCTGGTGGCGGAGGAGAATTGGGTAGGGCTCAGCGAACTCGCAGCAAAGTACGTCGAGGCTGCTAGAGTGGCGAGGAACTGACGCGGGTCTCGACGGGCGTTGAGGAACAGCCGGTGTAGGCTAGATCAAGGGGGCTCTGCCTCCAGGACGCAACTGCGTATTGGCTCTATCACCTTACAGTTGTAGGTGTAGAAGAAGCCTCTTGTGGAGGGATTTAGCATGAGTTCCAGGATCGTGACTTTTGGAGAGATTATGTTGAGGCTATCGCCACCGGGTTACCAGAGGTTTGTGCAAGCTTCATCGTTTGATGCCATATATGGAGGGGGCGAAGCTAACGTCGCGGTTTCCCTTGCCAACTACGGGCTTGATGCATATTTCGTGACGAAGGTTCCGGCTCACGAAATCGGTCAGTGCGCCGTGAACGCGCTCCGCAGGTTGGGTGTACATACCGACTTTATACTGCGCGGCGGCGCGAGACTGGGAATCTACTTCTGCGAAACTGGGGCCTCCCAGAGAGCGTCAAAGGTGATATACGACCGGGCGTACTCGTCCATCTCCCAGGTTCAGCCGGGCGAGTTTGACTGGCCAAAGATCTTTGAGGGAGTCCATTGGTTTCATTTTACGGGCATTACGCCCGCACTAGGCGACAGCGTTGCATCCGTGACGCTCGAGGCTGTAAAGGCTGCGAAGGCCAAAGGTGTAAAAGTTAGCTGCGATCTCAACTACCGCAAGAACCTGTGGTCCCCTGAGAAAGCCAACAAGGTCATGACTGGGCTCATGCAGTATGTGGACATAGCCATCGGGAATGAGGAGGATGCCGAAAAGGTGTTCGGAATAAAGGCCAGAGCATCCGATGTCACTCGGGGGGAACTCCACGAAGAAGGTTACCGCGAGGTCGCACGTGAACTGTGTGAAAGGTTTGGGTTCGAAAAAGTGGCCATAACTCTCAGGGAGAGTCTGTCAGCATCGGACAACAGGTGGTCCGCCATGCTCTATGACGGCCATGACTTTTACATATCGGCGAAGCGCAACGTCCACATTGTGGATCGGGTTGGAAGTGGAGACGCATTTGCCGGGGGGCTGATATATGCTCTAGTAACTGGCAAGGCTCCCCAGGACGCCGTGGAGTTTGCCAGTGCGGCATCCTGCCTCAAGCACTCCATAGTGGGTGACTTTAACCTGGTTAGCATACCCGAGGTTAATACTCTCGTAGGAGGTGACGCCTCCGGGCGGGTTCAGAGGTAGAAATCTGGGGAGGGTCGGGCGTTGCAGTCGGCGTGACCTCGTGAGCCGAAGATCAGGGAGGCTATGGCATCATGGGTGCCCACAAGAAAACTTGTGATCTGATGATCCCCGGGCCTGTTGCAGTAGACGGCGAAGTGTTGCTGGAAATGGCGTCTCCGGTAGTTGCTCATTACGGTGCGGACTGGGTGGAGTTGTACCTGGAGACTATAGACCTGGCAAAACAGATCTTTCAAACCCGTTCAGATTTGTTCATCAACGTAGGCTCAGGGCACTCAGGTGTGGAAGCTGCGATGTGCAGCCTACTTGAACCCGGGGAAGGGGCAATTGTTGTCGAAACCGGCCATTTCGGCCGTCGCATCGCCGAACTGGCTGCTTCGCACCAGGCAGAAGTCCATCTTATCGAAGTGGAATGGGGTAAAACGGTAGAACCTGAGCAGGTGGAACGTGCTCTTGCCAGCCATCCCACCGTGAAAGTCGTGGCGCTGGTGCATAACGAGACGTCAACCGGACTTGCCAACCCGGTCAGAGAGATAGCAAAGATCTGCCGGGAGCGAGACGCGCTGCTCGCCGTTGACGCGGTATCATCCATAGGGGGAATGGATCTCAGAGTTGACGAATGGGGAGTTGATGTTTGTATAGCAGCTTCCCAGAAGTGCCTTGAAGCACCGCCCGGACTCGCCTTGGTGTCAGTGAGCGACAGGGCTTGGGGCCACATGAAGGCTCGCAAGAAGCCAGTGCACGGATGGTATCTCAATCTTCTCAAGTGGAAGGACGCCGCTGAAGTAGGCAAGCATTTCCAACCGTACTTCATAACCATGGCAGTGAACAACGTGCTTGCCTTACGCAAGAGCATGGAGCGAATTCTGCACGAGGGTTTGCAGCCTCGCTTTACGCGGCATAAGACCGTCGGTCAAGCGTTCCGGGAGGGTGTTCGCAATCTGGGTCTACAGGTTATGGGCAAGGATGACGAGGCGTCAGGTATACTGACCGTGTTCTTGCCGCCTGAGGGCCGCGAAGATACTGAGTTTGTCTCATTCTTATGCAGGAACTATGGAATACAGGTAGCAGGCGGCCTGAGTAAGCTGGCGGGCAAAACCATAAGGGTGGGCCACATGGGACCAGGTGCCAAAATGACCAGAGTTGTGCCTGTTTTGTATGGGTTGGAACAGTGGCTCAAAGCTATCGGGTTCAGAGTCGGTGCTTGAGGCGGGTGCCGGAGAGCTTGGACTGGAAGCTGCTCGTGTGTTCCGTAGAGCATTAGCAGCGTTGAGGGAAGGGTGACCCGAGTATGAACAGCAGATCAGCCAGGACCTTGGAAGAGTGCACAAAGAGGTATCGGATGCCTGAAAGCGTTGCTGAGGGCCCCGATGAGGTGAAAACGGCATGGGCTCTTGGAGTGTTCTCAGGCGCAGTTGACGGGGATGAGTTTGAGGTCAAGAGCATCCTAGTGGAGGACACAAAAAAGACGTATGAGAAACTGGAGATGCATGAGCGAAGTCCGCAACTGTATGCAGTCTTTAGCGGCAGCGTGGCCGTTCCCACGGCGCTTGATCTGGAGGGCGGCGCGGTAAGATTCTCTAAGGTAAGTCAGGGAGAAGCGATTATTGTCAGTGCTAACGTGTGGCATGGAGCTGCCGTAGGAATCGACGTCCCTGCAAAGGTTATGGTACTTCTCAAGAAAGGCACGACTGAGTTTGATACTGGGAAACTTCCGGTTGCCCCTGCAGTCAGGTTCGACCCTGAGCATAAAGGGGGGTGTGGATGCGATGTCAGCTGACTTTGACGCGACCCAGCCTCGGTGGAATGAACCGGAACCGGTGAAGGGGCTGCGACAGCGGATCAAGGATGGGGACGTAATCTTCGGACCTTTTATGAAACTTGCTTCGCCTCAGGTTGTGGAGATTGCCGGGTATGCCGGATTTGACTTTGTAATCTTCGATACAGAGCATGGCCCGTTGACCTTTGAGACTGTTGAGAACCTTACACGCGCGGCTGAGCGGGTCGGCATAGCAGCCATTGTCAGGGTATATGAGAACAGCCCCCCTCTGGTGAGTCGTTGCCTGGATGTTGGTGCCCAGGGTATCCTTGTTCCCCATATCTCGAGCCGAGAGGAAGCCGCGACCCTGTCACAGGCAGCCCGTTTTGCCCCAGAGGGACGGCGGGGAGTCTGTTGTTACGTGAGGGCTGCTAGGTTCTCACATGCCGACAAGTACAGGTACTTTGAGGAGGCCAACGAGAACACCCTTGTCGTCGCCATGGTGGAGGGTCGGGAGGGGGTTGCTCACCTCGACGAGATACTCTCAGTGCCTGGAATCGATGTCATATTCGTGGGCCCGTATGACCTGTCACAGTCGCTGGGTGTGCCCGGACAAGTAGACAGTCCGCGTGTGACAAGAGAGGTGGAACGCGTAGTTGAGGAAGCTCGCTCCCGGGGATGCGCAGTAGGCACATTTGCTGATGATGTCAGCAGCGCCAGAAGATGGAGAGATCTCGGGGTGCAATTCATCTCCTTTTCAGTTGACGTTGGGATGATATACACCGCGATGAAAAACGCGGTGGCGGCGTTGAGAGCGTAGATGGTGGTAATGAAGCGATCTGGTACAAGGTCAGTTCGGTAGCCAGACACCTCCGTTCCGCATAGCGCGACACTCTGCATCGGTGAATGCTAGACTCGCATTCCGTTAGTCGAGGGTTGAAGGAGCTAGTCTGCCGGGTGTGTTTGCGGCGGAGACCCACCTAGACATGCGAGGTATGTGCTGTGTTTGCCCTAATAACGGCACCGACCGCTACCATGTGTGGACATCTGAGAAACGTTGGGTTAGGTTTGACGTGCGAGGAGGATTTTAAGAAGCAGTGGCGAACACTGTTGTACCACTCCGGGAGACAACGTTCTGTGTGGCGCAACAGCACTTAACTTACCACAAGGATTAAGGGGGGCGCAATGTGAAACAAGTTAGGGCTCTCAACGTTGGTGTGCTGGGTTTAGGCTTTATAGGTGAGCTCCACTCAAGGATATGGAGCGAGGTCCCAAATGGCAACTTGGTTGCGGTGGCTGATGTTAACGCCGACCGGGCAACGGAAATCGCCCAAAGGTACAACTGCAAGTGTTATACGGACTATGCTCAGATGCTGCAGGATCAGAACGTACAAGCCATAGACATATGCGTTCCTGAGGAATACCACGTGGATACCGCGATAGCGGCGGCCAAGGCGCGGAAGCACATCCTCATTGAGAAGCCCATAGCGAACACACACAAGGAGGCAACCGCGATCATGAAAGCCGCAATGGAATCAGGAGTGCGGCTGATGGTGGCCCACGTTTTGAGGTTTGATCCTCGATATGTGCAGCTCCACGATTCGATCGCGAGAGGCGACCTTGGGGAAGCCGTCCACGTCAGGATCAGAAGGAACAACCCTTGGAACAGTGCAGCGAGACTTAATGGCCGCATATCGATTGTCCGGTACCTCGGGGTCCACGACATCGATATTATGAGATGGTACGTCGGCAGTGAAGTCGACAAAGTGTATGCTCAGAAGGTCTCCAAAGTGAATAAGGAGAGAGGTTGCGAGGACACAGTCTATGCAGTCCTGACCTTCGCCAATGGTGCTATCGGGTGTCTCGAACTGAGCTGGGCACTGCCCATCACCCTGCCCACGGGTATCTACGCGACTGCAGAATTCGTCGGAACAAAAGGGGCAGGATATGTGGAAATCTTTGGCCAGGGCCTGAGCATTTACACTGAACACACAGCGGTGTTTCCGGACACTCTCCATTGGCCGGAGGTGAACGGCAGGATCACCGGGGATTTACGCGACGAACTTGAGCACTTTGCAGACGCGATCATGAATGACAAGGAGTTCATCGTCCCCACCGAAGATGCAGTCGAAGCCGTACGGATAATAGACGCGATATTCGCTTCGATAGAGAAGGGTCAACCGGTTATGCTCCGCTGACAGGGAGGGTCCCAGGGAAGGAGTATCTCTGACCCTGCAAAGAGAGAGGGTGCCGTCAATCAGTCTGCTTCAGAGACTGGTGTGTTAAGGCGAGGAGGGAGAGTCCTCTGATGTTGGGTGGATATGCAGGTAAAATGCTATGGGTCGACCTGTCAAGCAGGAGGCTCGCAACCGAACCTATGGACGAACAGATGTGCCGAGAGTATCTGGGCGGCTACGGCATAGGAATGCGTCTGATATATGACAGGCAGAAGCCAGGAACAGATCCCCTTGACCCCACGAGCATCGTGGGGATTGGTACAGGGCCTCTTACGGGTACGCCCGCGGTGATAGGTTCGCGCTTTACTGTGATGGGCAAGTCCCCTCTTACTGGAACGTGGGGGGACGCAAACGGCGCGGGTTATTTCGGACCGACGCTCAAGCGAGCCGGCTTCGACCTGGTGTTTTTCACGGGGGTTTCAGACGCCCCGGTCTATCTGCTAATAGAAGACGGCAAGCCGGAGTTGAGGGACGCTTCTAACCTCTGGGGTAAGACCACGTATGAGACGGAGGACATTCTCAAGCGGGAACACGGCAAGGATCTGCAGGTGGCCTGCATAGGTCCTGCGGGTGAGAAGATCAGCCTGATCTCATGCGTCATTCACGATAAGGGAAGAGCGGCGGCCCGGTTCGGGCTAGGAGCGATCTTGGGTTCGAAGAAGGTTAAGGCCATCGCTGTCCGAGGGGACAGGGACGTCCCGGTAGCATGTCCCGAAGAGGCAAGCCGCCTGAGGAAGAAGTACCTCCACCAGATCACAGTAGAGAAGGTCGGGTTTTCGCAAGCTTACATGATAGGTACGCCAGGCTACACGGCAGTCGGTGCTGTAAACGGGGATTCCCCTGTCAAGAACTGGGCCGGAGCCGGTTCGATAGACTTCAACGCGGAAGCTGCACAATCACTGGAGCACGAGAAGCTTTTCAGTTACAGGACCAGGAAGTACGGTTGCTGGCGATGCCCGATAGTGTGCGGCGGTGTAGTGAAGATCAGAGACGGGCCGTATAGAGTGGAGGAAGCACATCAACCCGAGTATGAGACAATGTCAGCCTTCGGGTCGAATTGCATGAACTCTAATGTGGAATCCATTATCAAAGCGAATGACATTTGCAACAGCTACGGACTTGACACCATTTCCGCAGGGGCCATCGTTGCGTTCGCTATGGAATGCTATGAGAGAGGGCTCATTACGAAGAAGGACAGCGGCGGACTGGACCTCTCGTGGGGCAATCCTGAAGCTGTAGTGAAACTGACGGAGAAGATTGCCAAGAGAGAAGACTTGGGAGAGATCCTTTCCTTAGGGCTTGCGAAGGCAGCCAACGCCATAGGAAACGGGGCAGAGGAATTCGCCGTCAGCGTGAGAGGCGAGGCTCTTGCCATGCATGACCCCAGGTTTGAGCCTGCTATGGCTGTCATCTATAAGATGTTTCCAGGGAAACATATACAAGCCTCCCAGTTCTGCAAGCCGCCAGGTCTTGACGACAGCATCCCTGATTTCGGTACGCGTCGCGGGGAGCAAGCGGGGAGAGGCAGGGCTTTAAGGATTCTTGAATGTCTGTGCAACGTAGTCAACTGTTCAGGGGTATGCCTTTTCGGGTACCTTTCTACATACGTGGATTGCGTACCCGAGTTCCTGACAGCCGTGACAGGAGTCAAATGGGGCTTGGAAGACGCCGTTAGAGTTGGAGAACGGATATCCAACATGAGGCAAGCTTTCAACATAAGAGAAGGGGTGAACCTCATAGCGACTCCCTTCCCTGCAAGGGCGCTGGGGCTGCCCCCCCTCGAGAAGGGACCCACGGCGGGGTTCTCTGTAGATATGGAGACCGTACTTTCTGAGTACCTCGATGCCATGGGGTGGAGCCCCGATGAGGCAAGACCGTCCAGGGCAAAGCTCATGGAGCTCGGCATGGAGGACATAGTCAAGGATCTACATCCGTGAGGCAACGATTTCGGGAAGATGTGCTACGCCGGAAATCGCCGCGGGAGACGGGTCGATGAGGTGAAGCGTCTGGGGGGGGTGAGCACCGGATACGGGAAGGTAAAGCGTCCTGTACGTGGGTTGACTCAAGCGCAACGTTTCCCGGGAACTTCAGAGACTTAAGACTGAGAGGAGGACAAGAAGCATGCGCAGATCGGTTTTGGTGGTATGTGTGATAGCTGTCCTAACTCTGGTAATTACTACTCTCACGAGCGCGTCGGAGTTTAAGTTGGCGCCGGAGACCAAGGAGAAAATCTACTTCCGGGGATGGCAGTACAAAACCCACATCGTTGAGGATAATGTGGCCCGTTACAACAAAGAGATGGGCGGGAATGTGGACTATGCCACCATTACAGGTGACTATCCCTCGCTTATGGAAACCCAACTCGCTACGGGCGCGCAGCTCGACATTCTCTACGGCAACCCGTCTTCGGCATGCCGCTACTTCGATGGTGGCTGGGTGTTGCCTATTGACGAGATGCCTAACGCGGCTGAGATTAAGGCTGCCTTGTATCCTAACCTCTTGAAGGCGTGGACATACAAGGGAAAACTGCTGGGCCTGCCCTACTTCGTCACCACACGTGGGGCAATACATGTGAACCTGAAGAAGTACAAAGAAGCTGGACTAACCGATGCTGATTTCCCCGCTACATGGGATGAGCTCTATGACCAGCTCTACGTACTCCGCGACAGGGGGTTCAAGAAGCCCTTCCTGCCGCACTGGTTCGCCGAGTGGTATGGAATCAACTGGGCGTTCATCTTTGAGGTGATGAACCGCGGCGGCCGAGTGGCAGATCCGGTGACCCACAAGCCGCTTCTGACAGTGGACGGGCCGGGCGGAGAGACGCTCAGAGATTGGAAACGCATCTGGAAGGACGGCTTGGTCCCACAAGAGGTGCTCACGTATCGTGAATCCGACTATCTGGAAGCCTGGGGGTCGGGAGAATATGTGATGAGCCCGCAGCAAATGTATGATCTCAAGAAGTTTAATGACCCTCGATATTCGAAATTTGCTGGATACTGTAGCCTCCTACCCTATAAGGGCCAGAGCTGGGGACTTATCGACTCCGCGCTATACATAATATCAAACCGCAAGCGCAGTGCCGCTCATACTCGGGATGTCATGCGCTTCGCATCCTGGTATGGATACCGGGATCATAAGGGAGAGATCTTCGTTGGGCAGCGTTGGATGGACGAGTCGATGCTTTTCTCCGGCTATAAAGAGGTCATGGAAAGCGCCAAGACAAAGGAAGGCATGAAAGGCTCCCTTTCTCGGTCTGAGGACTACAAGGCCGTTCTAGAGGTCTACGCTAATACTCCATACCCTGATGACGTGTTCAACGTTGTGTGGGCTGATGAGTTTGGCAGCTTCTTGAGGGAGACATTGGCCAACTTCTTGACCCAGGATAGGCCGGTCGATAAGACCATCCAGGCGATCAACGACAAAATCGTCGCCCTGAACAAGAAGTACGGCATCAAGTAAACCACAGCCTGCCGGTTTGCGGCATAGATTCCTGTGAACGGGAGCGGATGGGGCGATACTACACGTTGATGATCGCCCCATCCCTCAACTTGACTCGCGAACAAGGGGTCGGTGATTATGAGAAAAGGCACCGCGGAACTCTCCGATCTTCGATTTGCCCTCTTGCTTACGTTGCCGGTGATAGTATTCATGGCAGCGGTGGTCCTTTACCCTCTGGGTTATTCTCTTTGGCTCAGCTTTTGTGATGTTACTTTCCTGGGCGGGTTGCGAGCCGTCTTCTCCGGAGTTGGGAACTACATGGAGGTACTCACATCCCCCGATTTCTGGCATTCACTTTGGGTGTCGCTCCGCTTTACCGTTGAGTCGGTGGTGCTGACGCTGGCGATAGGCCTGGGTATTGCGCTAGTGTTAGCCAAACCTATGAAGTACAGTAGTGTGATGCGGTCAGTTGTGATTCTCCCCTGGGCGGTATCGCAGTATGCAGCCGGCATAATGTTCAGCTACACGCTGCGCGGGCGCACGGGTATTGTGACGGCCCTCAGTTTTCTCCTTGGCGGTAACCGGACGATAGACCTATTGAGCGGTCCGGCAGTCATTGAAGTGCTGGCTATTAGCAATGCTTGGAATACCGCTCCTCTAGTGGCATTCTTTCTCCTGGCAAATCTTGAGGTAATACCCAAGCGTCTGTATGATTTGGCCGGAATTGACAGGCTAGGGAGCTTGGAGAAGTTTACGTATGTTACGCTGCCCTATCTCCGCCAGACACTCTATATCTTTGCAGCGATTACCACGGTGTTCTCCTTGAAGCTTTTCGACCTTGTCTTCGTTCAGACGGGAGGAGGGCCAGGGACGGCGTCAGCTACGTTGACCTATCAAATCTACAAGGAGTGCTTCCGAAACCTCAACCTAGGCTATGGGGCGGCCATGTCGGTCTGCCTGCTTATAGTGATACTGGCTGCCACTTTCATCCTCTACCTACTGATAGGCCGGAGGGAGGCTTAACTCAATGAAGGATGTCTACACCAAGTGGCTGGTAATAGTCTTGGTGATCTTATGGACGGTCACGCCACTGTACTGGTTTCTATCGATGGCTTTCAAAACCCCGGCTGAGATCTCCAGTTTTCCCCCGTCGTTCTACCCGAAACATCCAACGATCATGGGACTGATCACCGTTTTGGGGCGCCAGTATGTGTCAAGAACGGGGGAAGTTTTTCTTCCGTCCGGGCAATCGGGGCAAGTAGTGCGTGGGCTACTGAACAGCTTCATTCTGGCGGCGGTTGTCACGGTCATTACCATGGTGCTGGTGGTGCCGCTCGGCTATACGTTTGGGCGACTAGAGTTCCCCCATAAGAATAAACTGTTGTTCGCCCTCCTCTTCTGTGTTGCGGTACCGCCGATCGTAACTCTCATACCCTTCTTTGCTTTGTTCATGAAACTCCGGTTGACAGGTACGTTGCTGGGGCTCGTGATTGTCACACTGACGATAACAGTTCCCTTCGTCACCTGGTTGCTGAGCGGATTCTTCCGCAATGTTCCTTACGTGGAACGTTTGGCACGCACTGACGGATTCTCAAGATTTGAGACACTCGTAATGATCGTCATCCCGATGGCAAGGGTTGGGATCATGGTGGGTGCGATAGTCGCCTTCCTTTTCTCCTGGAACGAGTATGCCTTTGCCCAGATACTAGTGAACGGCACCAGTGCCACGACTTTGCCTGCATCGATCTCCGGGTTCCTGTTCCAGCATCCGGAGCCGGAACATCTGTCCGCCGCAGTCCTGTATTCAATGGTACCACCTTTCGCAGTCGCCTACTTGCTCCAGAGGCACATAACGAAGATGAACATCGTAGAACCCATGGGAAGGTGATCTTAGATGGCGGAAATACTCATCGAGAAAATGCGCAAAGAGTTCGCAAAGGGAGGGACTGTAGCAGTCAACGAGCTGACCCTGCACATAAAGGACGGGGAGTTGATGGTCCTCCTTGGCCCCTCAGGGTGCGGGAAGACAACCACCCTCAACTGCATCGCTGGGTTGGAAAGGCCATCAAGCGGGCGAATATACTTCAACGGGAAGGATGTCACGAACCTGCCCCCCCATCTTCGTAACATTGCTATGGTGTTCCAATCATCTCTGCTTTACCCACACCTATCAGGGCGACGGAACATCGAGATGAGTCTGAGGAAAAGCCGTCTGCCGAAAGATGAGATACAAGCCCGTGTGCAGAAGGCTGCCAGCCTCCTGAAGATTGAACCGCTGCTTGACAAGCTGCCCTCGGAGATGAGCGGTGGGGAACGGCAGCGAGTGGCGACCGCCAAGGCTATTGTCCGAGAACCAGAAGCTTTCCTGATGGATGAGCCTCTCGCCAACCTTGACGCTGCCTTACGAGAGAGTCTCCGACCAGAGTTGGTGAACCTACAGGAAACTCTGGGGGTAACCATGGTGTTTGTTACACATGACCAGGTTGAGGCCATGACCATGGGGGACCGCATTGCGGTGATGAACAACGGGAACCTGCAACAGGTGGGACCGCCGGAGGAAGTCTACAACTCACCTGCAAACCTGTTCGTGGCAGGGTTTGTCGGGTCACCTCCGATGAACTTCTTCAGCGGACGTCTTGCGAGGACTGAAGGGGGTTTTGACTTCATTTATAAAGAACTGCAAGTCGAGCTTTCCGGCCGCATCCTGGAGAACGCCGCCAAACTTGGTGAGACGGAGATTGTCCTTGGGGTGCGTCCACAGCATTTGAGGCTGTGCAGGTCCGTTCAATCTGGTGCACTGGAGGCGAGGGTATTCGGCATCGAGAGACTGGGCAAAGAGTTTATCATTATCATGGAGCACGAGGGAGACGCAAGGCTTAAGGCTATCGTGCCTCCGGACTTCACCACAAAACCAGGGGAGATAGTGTACATAACAGCCAAGAGCGAGCAGGTGTTCTTGTTTGATCCGAAGACCGAGAAAAACATAGCGTTTATGTGACGAGACGCGCAGCTGCGGCGTCCGCGCGAACCGGGGGTGACCATCAGAGGCGCCTCATAAGCCCGCCCCTGGCGCGCAACGTCACGAGCCCAGATCTCTGTGGAATACGGGTTCCCCAACGGGATGAGTGCCTTCGTGCAGGATCGAAGTTCCAATCCCTCGTATCTCACTAGGAACGGCATGTGCAACCACGAAAGGATCGAACGACATGAAGGAGACGATGCTGGCAGTAGCGTGGAACGGAGGCAAGTACCCTGAGAGCATGCAATTGCTAGAGTTCCCAAAGCCTGTAGCTGGGCCGGGCTGGGTGGTGATTGAAAACAGGGCGGCGGGGATATGTGGCTCAGACCTTCACTACTTGTTGGGCACAGCGCGGCACCTGATACCCGACTCCAATCTTCCGGCCGTCCTTGGGCACGAGAACTCGGGCATAGTTGTGGAGGTTGGCCCAGATGTGAGTGGGCTGGTGCCGGGAGACCGCGTTGCAGGTGAACCGCTCCATGGGTGCCTGGAACTCGGGAGGACTCCGTGCCCGATGTGTCGGGTGGGACAATATCAAAGGTGTCCCGAGCTTACACTCGTGGGAGTCCCCGTTAAGCGAATGCTTCCTGGGGGGTACGGCCAGTACTCCGCCTATCACCACACCAGGCTCTTCAAAGTGCCAGACAATGTCAGTGATGAGGCCGCTTCGCTCTTGGACGTCTTGGCTGTAGGCGTGCACGCGGTCGGGCGGGCTCAGCCGCGCATGGGTGATACTGTCGTGGTGCTCGGCTGCGGAGTTGTAGGGTTGGACCTCATTCAGTGCCTGAGGCTTCAGGGTGTATTAAGTGTAATTGCTGTGGCCAAATATGGATTTCAAGCAGAGATGGCACGTGAGCTGGGCGCCAGCGAGGTCATCGTGCTGGAAAGAGGAGCCGACGCTGTACGCGAGGTGATGTCGCTTACAGACGGGTGGGGCGCCGACCAAGTATATGAGTGCGTTGGCGGTGCCTCCGATACTGTCCAACAGGGAATAGATATGTGCAGACCAGGTGGAAAGGTCGTCATACTCGGAGTCTTTGGGGGACAGCATCCAGTCAACCTTCAGACCATGGTGTTCAAGGAAGTCGATCTCCTCTCGTCGAGTTGTTATTCGTACACGGAGGATGGATGTAGGAGGGAATACCAGGTTGCACTTACTCTCCTCTCTGCCGGCCTGGTTGACCATGAAAGCTTGGTAACGCACAGGTTCCGCATTGACCAATGGGAAGAAGCGCTGGATGCAGCCATTAACCACAGGGAAAACAGATCGTTAAAGGTGCAGCTTGTACACGGCTAGGATTAAAGGAGTTGTTTCTTCGACGACTGCAGCACTATCCCGGACTGCGGGGTTGCAGGTAGAAGCAAGAGAGACACGGGTGGCGCTTCGTGTCAACGCATCTGGTGGACTGGGGGAAATGAGCATGGTATCGATAGAGGATGTGAGAAAAGCTCGAGAGGTTCTGGCGGGCAAGATCATACGGACACCCCTTGTGTCGCTTTCTCGTTCTCCCGGATTCGAGCTCAGAGGCGTGTACGCCAAATTGGAGTCCTTGCAGGTAACCCACGCATTTAAGGCCCGCGGGGCTTACAACACAATTGCAAACCTCGTGTCACAAGGAAAGTTGGGATCGGCCCCGGGGGCGGCTAAGGGCATAGTGACGTTTTCCTCTGGGAATCACGCAGCGGGCGCAGCGTACGCCGCGACCAGGCAGGGAATCAGGTCTTTAATAGTGATGCCACGGTTTTCCATTGCGTCCAAGGTGGAAGCCACGAAATACTACGGCGGCGAAGTGGTAATCTATGGGGACAACTCAGTGGAAAGCGCAGCCAAGGCGGCTGAGCTGGAGCGTCAGGATGGGTACATCTTTGTACATCCATTTAATGATCCTCATGTGATAGCTGGTCAGGGGACCATAGGTCTCGAGATATTGGAGGATCTGCCGGGTGTTCAAGCGGTGGTGGTGCCCGTGAGCGGTGGGGGTCTGATTTCGGGCATCCTGGTAGCCATCAAGGAGAGCGCTCCAACGGTCCGAGTCATAGGGGTCCAGCCGACCGGCGCGGCCGCCATGTACGAGTCACTCAGGCGAGGCAGGTTGCATGAGTTGGATCGTGTAGAAACCGTCGCGGACGGCTTGACAGCCAAGAAGGTAGGGGATCTCACTTTCTCGATCACAGGGAAATACGTGGATGACCTTGTGCTAGTGTCTGACAGTGAGATTTCGTCGGCTGTGGTCACTCTGGCTCACAGCAACAAGATTCTCGCCGAACCTTCCGGCGCTGCCGCCATGGCTGCGCTTCTCAGCGGAAAAGTCAAGAACGTTCCACAGAACACCGTAGTGCTGGTTAGCGGCGGCAATTTCGATCCAGCGTATTTAGCCCGCCTGATGGACCGTACTGGACTCGCTCAGTGACGGGGATGAGCCGGGGAACCACGAATCAACGGAGCCTGTGTGCAATTCCTGCCACTGGCGTGCTGGGAGGTGATCAGGGTGCTCTGTTCCGACAAAGACTCCGGGTCCGGTGAGAGAGATGCCAGAGGGCAACTGCGAGGTCACAAGCCGCGTTATGAACTTCGCTGCGCACGCTGTGGTTGTGCTTTCCCGGGTGAGAAGGGCGTCTACAAGTGTTCAAACTGTGGGGCCAGACTGGAAGCGGTCTTTTCCTATGAAACGTGGAAGAGCCTGCTGCGAGATGCACTGTTTAGAAAGGCGCCTCGGGGGATGTGGCGCTATAAGGAACTACTCCCCGTGGAGTTGAACATATCAGATACAGGAGGAAGCGTGAGACGTCCCGGCGCCGACTCCGCGGCCGGAGATGAGCGCAGGGCTTTTGCTGGCTGCTCCCGCGGCAGAGTACTCGAAGACGTAATCACGATTGGAGAAGGCGATACACCACTTGTGTCTGCTAGAAACCTTGCTAAGCATGTAGGGATCGACGACCTTCTCATCAAGTATGAGGGTGCGAACCCTACCGGCACGTTTAAAGATCGCTGCATGAGTGTCGCTGTGACCAAAGTCCTCTATCTTGGAGGCAAGGGTGTAGTTCTTGGCTCGGCGGGAAATGCAGGCTCCTCGGCGGCGGCTTATTCGGCCAAGGCAGGTCTCGCCTGCTACGTCTTTGTCCCTGCGACCACTCCGAGTGAACGGGTGATTCAGACGATCATGTATGGCGGGAAGGTTATCTTGGTCAAAGGGACTGTAAATGACTGTATAGACCTCATAGCAAGCATCCAGGACCGCTATGGCTGGCACAACGTGACAACAGCAGGGTGCTATAATCCCTACCAGACAGAAGGCCCGAAGACCATAGGATACGAAATAGCGAGGGATATGGGATGGCAAGTACCGGACTGGATCTTTGCCCCTGTAGGCGGGGGAGGGCTGCTCGCATCCATCTGGAAAGCTTACGGCGAGCTCTGCGATCTCGGAGTCGTAAAGGGCTTGCCTAAGATGGTAGGGGTCCAGGCGGCAGGATGCGCGCCGCTTGTGAGAGCATTTCAAAAGGCAGCAGACCCCCGAGACATCGAGACATGGGGGGAACCCTGCACTATCGCTGCGGCGATTGGAGATCCGTATCCTCTTGATGGTGAGATGGCGCTGAAGGCGATCTACAGTTCTGGTGGGTGCGCGGTAAGTGTATCACATGAGGAGATTATCAGGAGTCAAAGGCTGCTTGCAGAAAGAGAAGGGATTTTTGCGGAGCCTGCAAGTAGTACCACGATCGCGGCCTTGGTTCGCCTTGTGCAAGAAGGCAGGATTTCGAAGGGCACCCGGGTGGTCTGTCTAGCCAGTGGGACAGGGTTAAAGGACGTGAGACTCGCTGGCCAGGGACTTAAGGCCCCTCCCGCGATTGATCGGAAGGGTAAGGGACTGGAGGAGGCCTTGAAGGTGTATCAGGACGAGTAGGTTTAGCATACGAAGTGTCCCTTGGCAATCCCGGCGTGCCTGCGAGGGCGGTCCCCGGGGCACGATTCAGCCAATTACCTGTCGGTTCTGGGCAGGCTCGCCGAGCGACTGGTCGTAGATTCCGGGCTACCAGGCATCGAGGTCGAGGATGAGGCTACCGCAAACCCGCCGAGGCAGGGGTGGTCGTAGTGATATCTGCTGTTTGTGCTGTTGGAACCGGACCCTATTCTGCGGGTGGTTACCACGGCTACGCAGATGACCTGGTGGTATGACGACGAGGAACCCTCATGAACACTCTACCGGGGAGGGTTTCAGAAACGCAATTCGGCAATAAGGAGCCTGATGTGAATGTTTTCGAGCCTTGCGAAGTGCGTGGGGTGCGGTGCCCAGTACCCTCTCGGCGTCCTGTATACGTGCGAGACTTGTGGAAACATCCTGGACATCCAATATGACTATGAGCAGGTTGCCAGGGTAGTGGCCACAAAGGGCCTGGTGGACCGCACAGGAAGAGGCATATGGAGATACCGTCCCCTGTTACCCGTGCATGAGTCAACGAACGTCGTCAGCCTTGGTGAGGGCGGTACAGAGCTCCTTCAATGCGATAGGCTTGCCTCAGAACTGGGTCTTGATGGGCTCTTCATCAAGGACGAAACCAGAGAGCCCACGGGTTCCTTCAAAGACAGGCCGATCGCTGTAGCAACCACAAAGGCGCTTGAATTCGGGGTGGACACGGTCGTGACATCGTCCAGCGGGAACGCGGGAGCCGCCGTAGCCGCATACGCGGCCAAAGCAGGGCTGAGATGCGTGGTAGTTGTTCCTTCGACAACCTCTACCGGCAAGCTCACGCAGATGGTCATGTGCGGAGCGGAAGTGATCTCGGTAGACGGTTCAAGTAGCGATGCCTTCAGGTTCGCGCAGAGCGCGGCGAAAGAACGCGGCTGGCTTAATATTAGTACAACATTTCTCAACCCGTACCCGATAGAAGGTAACAAGACAGTCGCGTACGAAATGGCAGAACAGCTCGGGTGGCGAGTTCCTGATTGGGTGATAGTGCCCATAGGCGCGGGCCCCCTTCTTGTCGGTATATTCAAGGGGTTTGAGGAACTCAACAGGTTCGGACTTGTATTCGGGCTGCCACGTATGGTGGGCGTGCAGGCGGAGGGTTGCGCACCCATATTCAGAGCTTTTGAGGAGAACAGGAGTGTAGTCGAGGAGTGGACTAGCAGGCCGGCCACCATTGCTGGAGGAATAGCCGATCCGCTTGTCGGCTATCGAAATGACGGGACCTACACGCTCAGGACCATTCGCAGGTCCGGCGGATTAGCGCTGGCCGTATCTGATGAGGAGATAATGGAGGCTGCAGTCTGTGTGGGGAAGACCGAGGGGTTGTTCGTGGAACCTACAGCAGCCGCTGCGATCGCTGGCGCAAAGAGGCTCATCGACAGCAGTCGGATTCAAAAGACGCAGACTATGGTGTGCCTTGTAACTGGGCACGGCCTTAAGGACACGTCAGCGTTTTCCAGGTGCCTTCCCACCATTCCCACTTTCGCAGCGACTGAGGATGGTTTGAGAGAAGCGCTAAGCCACTTGCCTGGAGCGGAAAACAAGTCGTCACCGAGCTGAGCAGGTGTGGGCGCAATTGCTGGTAGATTGGAGTGATCACTTTGCCTGCGTGTGGGAAATACGGCGGAAACAAGGGAGCGGCACCGACCGGGAAAGAGAGCGACGATGGCGAACGGCCCTTGTTTAAGGACGCCATATCCGACGAAGAAGTGGAAGAGGTGTTGGGGAAGCTGGTTTCCGTAAGTAGCGTTAATCCTTTCGGGGAAGAGGGGTTCTCGTGGCCCCCGTACGGCGAGGAAAAGGTAGCAGAGTTCGTCGGGGATCGCATGAAGCAACTGGGCTTGAAGGTGGACTTTCAAGAAGTGCTTCCAGGAAGGCCCAATGTGCTAGTCACAATGGAAGGAAGTCTGCGCAAAGAGGCGAAGAGACGCTACAAGACCGGAGCGAGTGGTGAAGCGGAAACACCGAAGGAGGACAGAGCCCTGCTCCTTGAAGCCCACATGGACACTGTTCAGGCAGAGAACATGGCGGTGGAGCCTTTTGTTCCGAAAGTGGAAAAGGGCCGAATGTTTGGCCGCGGAGCCTGCGATACCAAGGGTTCCCTCGCGGCCATGATGTTGGCGTTGAAGCTGGTAAGAGAGAGCGGCTGCGAACCTGAGGCGACTGTCTACCTCGCGGCGGTCGCTGACGAAGAGTACAAGTTTCGCGGGATCACCCGTGTCTTGGAGTCCGGCATTCGGGCAGATGCAGGGATCGTAGGAGAGCCGACCGACCTGGACGTAGTGATAGCTCATAAAGGGTGCGTCCGCTGGCGGATCGTGACACGCGGGAAGGCGGTACACAGTTCAAGGGTGGAGGAAGGGGTAAACGCTATCCATAAGATGGCCGATGTCATCGTGGGTGTGAGGAAGAAACTGGAGCCTGCCTATGCAACCAAAAGGCATCCCCTTGTGGGGTGTCCGACGTTCAGCATAGGCCTCATTTCCGGTGGAGTGGGGGTCAATACGGTTCCTGATTACTGTTACATCCACGTGGATCGTCGCCTTCTTCCTGGGGAAAAGGCGGACGAAGCGCTTCGGGAATTTCACGAGGTGCTTGAGGAGCTAAGAGCCCGGGATCCGTCCCTTGATGTCCGCATGGAGGAACCCTACCTAACCGATATCCCTATGGAGGTATCAGAACAGGAACCTATTGTGCAGCGCATGGCCCAGGCATCAAATGCCATCCTCGGGAGTGCGAGGATAAAGGGAGTACCGTACGGCACTGATGCCAGTAAGATAACCGCTGCAGGAATCCCGAGCATCGTTTTTGGGCCTGGTTCCATAGACAATGCTCATTCTGCTTCGGAGTTTGTGGAGCTTTGGCAGGTGAGGAGAGCAGCGGAGATACTAGCTGAAGTCATAGTCAGCTTTTAGGAGGGCACAACCTGTTTCGAACTACTATGACAGGCTGGATGCTTCATCGGTACTGTTGAGGCTCGCCCAGTATAACCATACAGAGTAAGACAGGCAAGCAAGGATGCATGCTACGAAAGCGTATCTGGAACCGAAGATACGTCTGGGAACATAGATCAACGCTGGGAATCTACTTCGCAAGGAGGGTTTTCAAGTAATGGTGTCTGTTGTTGAGGAAAGGTTGGAGAGACTTGGGCTGAAACTCCCCCCTTGCCCAGAACCCGTGGCAGCGTACGTACCGGCTGTGCAAGCATCTGGGTTTGTGTTCGTATCAGGACAAACTCCCATCATAGATGACAAGCCAGTCTACTGCGGGAAAGTGGGGGCGGAGCTGAGTGTCGAAGAGGGTTACGAGGCCGCTAAGATATGCGCGCTCCGGTGTCTCGCGGAACTAAAGTCCGTTATAGGCAATCTTGACCGGGTGGAACGCATTGTGAAGGTTACTGGGTACGTGAACTCCGCACCCGGTCTGGGAGATCAACCGAAGGTGGTAAACGGTGCTTCTGAGCTTCTGGAGAGGGTCTTTGGAGAGAAGGGGAAACACTCCCGGGCTGCAATAGGCGTGGCTGAGCTTCCGGGAGGCGGTTCCGTGGAAATAGAACTTATTGCTTTTGTGAAGTAGTCCCGGAGGACCTGCGGCTCAATCTCCCGAAAGGGAGCGAGAAAGGCGCGGTACCGTGATGTGTCTGTCTACCACCAAGAACTCTCCGTTGGCGTACTGCCACACCCTTCAGAACAAGAATGCCGTTCGGGCAGCTTGAGCATATTGCCAGGTAAGCACCAACCGTACGCAGCTGGCGCATTGACTCGTAGTGCGAAACAGCCAACGAGGCAATGTCATATTGATTCGCGCTGACGGCATCATGGAGGTAACCGGGTTGGTAGTTGGGGTCCCGAAGGAGATCAAGTACAACGAGAACAGGGTGGCGATAGCTCCGTCAGGCGGGATGGCCTTTGCTGACAGGGGCCGCACGGTGCTGGTGGAGAAGTCGGCCGGCCCAGTACAAAGGTTGACGTTGATGAAAGGGTATTATCTAGGTTTCGACGGGGGACAGAGCGGGAGCCGCCTGCTTCTTGCCGACGCGGAGGGGCACGTGGTGGTGAGGGCTGAGGGGCCGCCCTTCGAACACCTGAAGGCCGCCGACGGCGAAAGGAAGATTAGGGCCGCCTTCGAGACGTGCCTTGAGCCGGTCATTGCCGGCCGCTATCCGGTACGGAGCGCATTCCTGGGATTGACTGGGTTGTCGGATCCCGAGGCTCCCGAGGCGGGGCCTATCCTCGGTATGTTCAACTCGATTCTTGAAGTGGAACAGGTGGGCTTAGACAACGACTCGGTGAGTTGCTGGGCTGGAGCTTCGGGGTGCAAACCGGGTGTCATGGTTGCCGCCGGCACGGGCGTGGTCGCGTACGGAGTGGGCCCTGGCGGGAAGAGCGTCAAGGTTGGAGGCTG
The DNA here is from genome assembly GCA_040752635.1 of Bacillota bacterium. Taxonomy (GTDB): domain Bacteria; phylum Bacillota; class SHA-98; order UBA4971; family UBA4971; genus JBFMGS01. The sequence goes on along the minus strand of JBFMGS010000001.1, from coordinate 64,628 downwards.
GGGCTATATCATGGGGGACCTGGGCGGGGCGTTCGACATAGGGAGGAGAGCCCTGATAGCAGTCGCAAAAGAGTCTGACAAGAGGTTGCCCCAAAGCATTCTTACCAGAAAAGTGCTCAATCACTTCGGTGCAAGGAGATTACGTGAGATTCAGAGCAGGTTGTACCGCCTGGAGGAAGAGAGGCTTACGATAAGCTCTTTAGCCTCCGTGGTGGCGGGGGCCGCCGAAGAGGGGGACAGGAACGCGGTCTCTATCCTGTGTGAATCAGGCCATGAACTGGCAGAACTCGCGCTGACGGCGATACAAAGGCTCGGTTGGGAGAGCAGCGAGCCCCTGAGAGTGGCGTGCGTCGGTGGGGTGTTCAGGGCTGGGTCGCTGGTAAAAGACTCATTTCGAGATACGCTGGTGCGCGAGGTCGGCGGCGTATTACTTGTGGAACCCCTGCTTGATCCCGTAGCAGGCGCGGTTTTGCTGGCATGGCGGCAGGCAGGGATCGAAGTTACCTCCGAGCGCGTGCAGGCCTTGCGCAGCGGCTTACAGGATGGTTGTCGGGAAGATGGATGCCCGGACGACTCCGCCGGGGAAGGGTGAGTGACTACGTTGGAAGGACGATCGCACGAGGACTTTCGCGAGAACTCCAATGCCAGTCGGACGGAAGGGAGCGCAGCGGTTCTTGAGCAACTGCGGGACGGGCTCATAGTGTCGTGTCAGGCCATGTACAGCGACAGCCCTACCAACACGCCGGATTTTCTTGCAAGGATGGCCCAAGCTGCCGTACGGGGCGGAGCCCGGGGAATCCGGGCGAACATGCCCCGGAATATTAGGGCGATCAAGCAGGCGGTGGATGTGCCCATAATCGGGTTATACAAGGAGACTACACCCGGCTACGATGTGTACATAACGCCGACGTTCGAACATGCGAAGTTGGTGGTTGAGGCTGGAGCCCGGATTGTAGCGCTGGATGGCACCCTGAGGGAGAGGCCGGGGTCTGAAGACCTTGAGACTCTCGTCGAGAGGATCCGCGAAGAACTCGGTGCGTTAGTGATGCTGGACGTATCCACTCTCGAAGAAGGCTTGTTCGGAGCGGACCTCCAAGCCGATCTGATTTCCACGACGCTATCCGGTTACACGTCGTACAGCCCCAAGCAAGAAGGTCCCGACCTATCCCTGGTCCGGGACCTTACCAGGAGGGTCAAAGTACCCATAGTCGCCGAGGGGCGGATAGCGTCACCCGACGAGGTTCGGGCCGCGTTTGAGGCAGGAGCGTTTGCGGTAGTTGTGGGCAGGGCCATAACAGACCCTGAGAGCATAACCCGACGGTATGTGGCGGCAACGCGCCGGGGGCTTAAACGTTAAGTCCCGGCAAAATGCAACATGGTACGTAGAGACCCGATGGTACGCAGGGGCAACGCGCCGGGGGTTCAAGTTTCAACCCCCGGCGCGATCTCGCAGAGGAGGCGAATCCAACCGAGTTCCTGCTGTCTACGCGTGCAGACTCGTAGGTCAATTGCGGGCCGCGGACGGCAATGCTATACTGGAAGCAATGGAAGGACATGCCGAGCCAGGACTTTCCTGGCCGGTTATCTCAGTCCTCTGCGACAGAGAAGCGCCGAAGCGGGGGCGAAATGCCATGACCTCTGTGGACGAGTTCCTCGCATACCTGGGAGTGGAGCGCGGGCTAGCGCAGAACAGCATAGAGTCGTACGGCAGGGACCTGCGCCAGTTCGGCAAGTTTGTGCGCGAGTCGGCTGGCCTCGAGCTGTCCCGTGTCACGCAGGATACCATCATGGCGTACCTCGCCGAGCTTAAACGCCAGGGCAAGGCGACTTCGAGCATCTGCAGGTCGCTCGCAGCCATCAGGGGACTGTACAGGTTCCTCGACCGTGAGCGGAAGATAGAACGCGATCCAACCACGAACCTCGGGTCTCCCAAGCAAGAGCGGCGGCTCCCCGGCGTGTTGAGTATGGAGCAAGTGAGCCGGCTCCTTGAGGTGCCGGCCCCCCGCACCCCGGCGGGTATTCGGGACAAGGCCATGCTGGAAACGTTGTATGCCACGGGGATGCGCGTGTCCGAACTGCTTTCGCTCGAAGTCGGCGACATAAACGTGGAGATGGGCTATGTGAGGTGCGTGGGTAAGGGGTCCAAGGAGAGGATCATCCCCATAGGCCGTGTGGCCTCGACGTGGGTCGAAACGTACCTGCGTTCGTCCAGGCAGAAGCTGGTGGGGAGCCGCAACGAGAAAGCTCTCTTCGTGAACTGCCGGGGCCGGAGGATGACCCGGCAGGGCTTCTGGAAGATCATCAAGGCCTATGCAACCAGGGCGGGCATAGACAAGGATGTAACCCCCCACACCCTGCGACATTGCTTTGCAACGCACCTTCTCGAAAACGGCGCAGACCTTCGCTCTGTCCAGGAAATGCTGGGGCACGTTGACATCTCGACGACTCAGGTTTACACCCATGTTGCGAGGGGTAAACTCAAGGAAATATACGACCGGACTCACCCCCGTGCGGGCGGCAAGAAAAGGAGGGGGAACGAGTGAGAGCGTACGACATCATCCTCAAGAAACGGCGCGGACAGGAGCTGTCTCGAGAGGAAATCACATTTCTCATAGACGGCTTTACGCGGGGAGAAATCCCCGACTACCAGATGGCAGCCTGGTGCATGACCGTGTTCTTCCAGGGGATGAACGCGCGCGAGACTCGCGACCTGACTCTTGCCATGGCGAAGTCCGGGGAAACCGTGGACCTCTCCGCCGTTCGCGGCATCAAGGTTGATAAGCACAGCACGGGAGGGGTCGGCGACAAGACGACGCTCGTGCTCGCTCCGCTTGTGGCGGCCGCCGGCGCGCCTGTAGCCAAGATGTCCGGCCGCGGGCTCGGCCATACAGGCGGCACCCTCGACAAGCTCGAGTCCATTCCGGGCTTTCGCGTGGACCTGTCGAAGGAAGCCTTTGTGACAAGCGTGAACTCCATCGGAGTAGCAGTGGCCGGGCAGACTGCGGCGATCGCTCCAGCCGACAAGAAGCTCTATGCGCTTCGCGATGTTACTGCCACGGTTGACAGTATGCCCCTCATAGCCAGCAGTGTGTGCAGCAAGAAGCTGGCCAGCGGCGCGGACGCCATCGTGTTTGATGTTAAGGTGGGGACGGGCGCGTTCATGAAGTCGGAGCGCGACGCGGCGACCCTGGCGAGGCTGATGGTGGACATCGTGAGAGGAGCGGGGCGCAAGGCCGCCGCAGTGGTGAGCGACATGAACCAGCCGCTCGGATATGCGGTCGGTAATGCGCTGGAGGTCCGGGAGGCCATCGAAACGCTGCGCGGGTCCGGGCCCGGAGACCTTGTGGAAATATGCCTTACGCTCGGTTCACTGATGTTAGTGCTCGCCGGGATCGCATCTGATACGTCCCAGGCAAGGGCAGCCCTGGCTGATCTTCTAAAGAAAGGGGCGGCGCTCGAGAAGTTTGCGCAGTTTGTGAAGTCCCAGGGCGGGGACATGCGCGTTGCAGAGCATCCTGACATTCTCCCCCGCGCCGGCCGGGTTGTCACCGTACCCAGCCCTTCCTCGGGATATGTCGCTGCCATCGATGCTGAGAGGATTGGAGTTGCCGCGATGATCCTGGGCGCGGGGCGAAAGGTGAAGGATGAACCGATAGACCCCGCCGCGGGGCTTGTCGTGTCGAAGAAGATCGCCGACAGGGTGAGCGAAGGCGAGCCGCTGGCTACGTTGCACACGAATGACCCTACCAGCCTGGACGAGGCCTCTGACCTCGTAAAGTCGGCCTATACGATAGCAAATGAGGCACCTGAAGTGCCGAAGCTGATCAAAGCCGTGATCTCCCCGTGATTTGGCGCAGATGGCCTGGCTTTAGACGCGGAGGAAGTGCCCCCTTTCCCCTCAATACGCCAGTACATCAGTGATATCCTCTAACCATGAGGGGTCAGTGTTACGTACAGCATCCATGCTGTCGGGTCAAGTGCCTGGCAGCAAGGGTCGCCTGGCACGGCCTGTTCCTCATCGGCAAGGGCCAGACTGGGGAGATTGCTCCTCGGCTCGGTGGGGTAAAGGACCTTGTCTGCGGCACCGTCAGACCCCAACCTGGTGACTACCCTGTGGGAAACCCCGCGCTCGGCACCACAGGAAGATGTGAGTGACAAAAGCTAAATCGAATGCCAAGGATTGGCGCCACTTCTCCGTGCTGGTGACCCCCTCCAGGCGGATGCGGGTATATCCCTGCATCCGCCCGAATATGTACGTGAGTAAGGATTTGTACTCTGTGATCCTGCGGGAGGGGATGAAAGGTGCGTTCAGCGCGGGTCGTGGCGGGTCTTGCCCTCGCCGTTATTCTGATTTCTGCGGCCTCCTCATGGTGGGGCCTCCCGGTCTGCGTAGTTGCGCAGGAGAAGCAGCCGGGCCCTGCCCCGACCATACCCATCACTGCCGGGTCCGCGATCCTCATGGAATCGACCTCGGGCAGGGTCTTATTCGAGAAGGAACCCGACAAGAGGATGGCGCCGGCGAGCATCACGAAGATCATGACCATGCTCCTGGTCATGGAGGCGATAGAGCAAGGAAAGGCCCGTCTCGAGGACATGGTGGTGACGAGCGAGCATGCCATGGAGATGGGAGGGTCTCAGATCTGGCTCGAGGTGGGCGAGGAGATGTCCCTCGCAGATCTCATGAAGGCTATCGCCATCGTTTCGGCAAACGACGCAAGCGTCGCTGTTGCGGAGCACGTCGCCGGGAGCGAGGAAGCGTTTGTAGACATGATGAACCAGCGCGCAAAGGAGCTCGGCATGACGGGCACCCACTTTGTGAACACTACAGGGCTCCCCCATCCGGACCACTACACGACCGCTCGCGACATCGCTCTCATGTCCCGCGCTCTTCTACATTACCCAAAGGTACATGAGTGGTTCACCACGTGGATCGACTATGTGCGCGGAGGGAAAAACATCCTTGTCAACACGAACAGGCTTGTCAAGTTCTATCAAGGCGTTGACGGGCTCAAGACCGGGTTTACAGAGGAGGCAGGCTATTGCCTTGCGGCAACGGCAAAGAGAGGAAGCCTCAGGCTCATCTCCGTAGTTCTTAACGTCCAGGACTCTCAGCAGCGCTTTAAGGAGGCCGCGACGCTTCTGGACTTCGGTTTCAGGCACTACGCGGGTGTGGAGATCGCCGCGCAGGGCCAGGTGATGGCCCAACTGGAAGTTACCCGGGGCGTGGCTGAGAAGGTGGGTGTGGTGGCGAAGCATCCGCTGGTTGCAGTGGTGAGGCGAGGTGAGGAGGGAAAGGTCAGAAGTGAGATAGCCCTCCCCGAGAGAGTGAGCGCGCCGATCGCAGGCGGCCAGAAGATCGGAGAGCTCGTTGCACTGCTCGACGATGGCACGGAGATAGGACGGGTTGACCTCGTGGCGGCTGAGGAAGTAAAGCGGGGCAGTGTATTCAGGATCGTCCTACGTGTTACTCGCAAGCTGCTTCGCACCTTGTTCCGCGTCGGCCGGGAATAAGCATAGCGTCACAAATCTGCACCACTTTTCCAGACAGCGGTCGGGGTTGCCGGTGATTGCATTTTAGACGAGTTCCTGCCTGAGCCGCCGCAGCGCCCGGTGCTCTATCTTGCACACCTGGGGTTGGGAGATGCCAAGGCGCTCCGCGACCTCGCTTTGCTTCATCTCACCGAAGAACCGCATCCCGAGGACCATGCGTTCTGCGGGGTTCAGGCATTTGAGGGCCTGCTGAAGGGCGATGGACTCGACTTTGTCATCGGCGAACGAGCCCTCGGTTGCGATTTGGTCGGCGAGGACCAGGGAACCGTCATGACAGACCGGTTCGGAAAGCGATGCAACCGGCTGGAGAGCCTCCTGTGCCTCCACCACTTCCTCCCGGCAAAGTCCGACTCCCGACGCGACTTCCTCAATCGTCGGCTCACGGCCCAGTTCGCTTCGTAGCCTCGCTCTGGCTGCTTCAACCTTTGAGGCCCTTTCCCGCAGCGCCCGCCCCACTTTCATGGTGCCTGCATCGCGAAGGTGCTTTCTGATTTCGCCCATTATGACGGGCACTGCGTAAGTCGAGAACCGGGTGCCGCAGGTCTCATCGAACCTGTCTGCTGCATGAATGAGCCCGACGCACCCTACCTGAAAAAGGTCCTCCGGGTCGCTGCCCCTTGCTAGAAACCGGCCGACTATGCTCGTGACGAGCCGCAGGTTCCTCGAAACCAGCTCCTCGCGAGCCGCCGCGTCACCGTCACGGATGCGCCTTGCAAGCTTCCGGACCTCATCATCGGAGAGAAGGGGCGTCTCGGGGAACCTCACGTGTTCAAGTCCCCTGTTCATTGCCCTCGCTCCCCGGCTCGCGCGGAGCCTTCTTCATCGTCACCCGGACGCCGGCCCCAGGTGTTGACGAGACGTCCATCTCGTCCGAGAGAGCTTCCATAATGGTGAACCCCATTCCCATGCGGTCTGGGGCAGTAGTGAACGCTGGTTGTCGGGCCAGACTTACGTCGGCTATCCCTCGCCCTTCGTCCTCGACGCTGACAGTAAGGATGTCATCCTCGGCGGCCACGCGGACGCGCACAAGCCCGCCGGGTTCGTCGTAACCGTGGAGCACGACATTGGATACGGCCTCCGACACGATAAGCTTGATATCGTCTATTTCCTCCATGGTAAAGGAATCGATCTGGGATGCGAAACATGCCACGGCAACCCGGGCGAACTCCACGTTCTGAGCGATCGCAGGGAACTCAAGGGTCACGTGGTTCTTGACGGCCATCAATTCACACCCCCGACATCCGGGCCCAGGCTTTATCCTCAGTCTCAGAGATCGGTATGATGCTTGTGAGCCCTGAAAGCTCGAACACCTTGCGTACGTGCGGAGAGGGGGCCACCGCGACGATCCTACCCCCATGTGCGCGAAGTCTCTTGTACCTGCCGAGTATGACGCCCAGACCGGAGCTATCGATGAAGGTCACATCGCGCAGCACAAGAACGATGTTGGCAAGGTCAGGCCTTGCATCGAGCTGCTCCTCGACGGCAGCCCGGAAATCAGGAGCTGTATTGAGATCGAGTTCTCCGGAAACGTACACCACAAGAACGCTACCGACACACCTGGTGTCAACCGTCATTGCTAATCCCCCTGGCATTTCATGCGATTATTCTGTCTTTGCCTCATCTATTCTCCAGCCTGCTGCCCAAGTCCTGCCATTGAACGCAAAAAAGCCCGGCCCTGGTGCGAGGGCGCTCCATTTACTTGTCGCGGGGGTCGCGTGCGCTTTCAGGGGAATTAAAGCTCCAGGCTGTGCGCATAATTAGGGGAGGAAAGGGGGTGGAAAAGCGTGACGGTGGTGAAGGTGGTTGAGTTGATGGGTGAATCCACGACCTCCTGGGAAGATGCGGTGAACCAGGCTGTCAAAGCCGCATCGCAGACAATCAGGAACATTAGCGGTGTCGAGGTAATGAACATGACAGCGTCTGTGGATAACGGCAAGATCACCAAGTACAAGGCGGACGTGCACGTCGCCTTTGCGGTAGACGGAACGTAACGACTGAAAGCCGCTGTTCCGATTCCCGGCCCGCGAGGTGAGGCGAGGCGAAGCGAAGCGGCTGTCGGGTGGCTAGCCTTGGGCCGGCGTCCCCAGGGAGGGGTACGTGGTGGCATCGCAAAAAGCCAAGAAGCAGGTGTCGAGACTGCCCGAGATGACTCAGGCATCTCAGGAAGGGAAAAGGAGAAAGCTCGCTTACAAGCAGCTTGTCAACAAGAAGAAGCCCAAGCCGCGTTACGTGAGAAACTTCATCACGGCCTTCGTGGTGGGCGGTGCCATCGCCGTCGTGGGCCAGTTCGTGCTCAATTTCTTCATGTCGCGGGGGCTGGACCTGAACGCGGCGACAGCGCCTACTCTGGCGGTAGTGATACTCATAGGCGTGATCGCAACCGGGCTGGGGATCTATGATGAACTGGGCGAGTTCGCTGGAGCGGGCGCCGCCGTTCCCATCACGGGGTTTGCGAACACCATCGTAGCTGCGGCGATGGACTTCAAGCACGAGGGATGGGTGCTGGGGATGGCCTCCAAGATGTTTATCATCGCAGGCCCGGTGATAGTCTACGGGATCATCAGCGGGGTCGTCGTCGCGTTCATCAAGTTTATGATTTCGCCGTGACGGGGAAGGCCTGGTGTGTCGTGGCAGCCAAGAAAGTTGGTAGGAGCACAATCAAGTTCACGAACTCGCCAATCATCGTGGGCACGGGAACCATCGTGGGCCCGGTGGAGGGGAAAGGGCCGTTGGCGTCGGATTTCGATGTGGTCCTGCCGGATCACGCCTACGGTGAAAGGTCTCCGGAGAGAAGCGAGACCAAGATCCTGGAGCAAGCCGCGAAGATCGCCATCGAGCGAGCCAAGGTCGAGAAGAAGATGGTGGACTACTACATAGCAGGCGACCTCCTCAACCAGATAGTGTCCGCAAGTTACTCGGCAAGACAGCTCGCCATCCCTTACCTGGGGGTCTACGGGGCCTGCGCCACAAGTGCAGTGGGCCTGACTCTTGCAGGGATGATCATCGACGGCGGGTTTGCCGACTATGTGCTTGTTGCGTCCTCGAGCCACTACCAGACGGCGGAACGCCAGTACCGCTACCCTATAGAGGTCAACTGCCAGCACAAGCCCACTGCCCAGTATACCGTGACCGGCGCAGGGGCAGCCCTGCTTGCGTCTTCAGGTTCCGGGCCCAAGGTGACCGGTGCGACGATCGGCACGGTGATAGACCTTGGGCTCAAGGACGTGAACGACATGGGAAGCGCGATGGCCCCGGCCGCTGCGGATACGCTGCTTACGCACTTTTCTGACACAGGCCATAGCACCCGTGATTACGATCTCATCCTAACCGGGGACCTGGCCTCGGTCGGAAGCGAGATGCTGAAGGAGCTCGTCAAGGACGACGGCGTGGAGCTCGGCGACAACTACCGGGACTGCGGCCTCATGCTGTTCGATACGAAGTCCCAGAAGGTCGGAGCCGGTGGCAGCGGCTGCGCGTGCTCCGCGGTTGTCACGTTCGGGCACGTCCTGAAAGAGATGGAAAAGGGAGTATACAAACGGGTTCTGCTCATCGCCACCGGCGCCCTCATGAGCCCTTTGTGCTGTCAGCAAGGGGAGTCTATACCGGGCGTCGCGCATGCCGTGGTGATCGAGGCATAAGAGGAGAAGAGGGCTTGTGATATACCTTTACGCGTTTCTGGTCGGCGGCGCCATCGCCGCGGTCGGCCAACTACTGCTGGACTCCACCAACCTCACTCCCGGGCACATACTCGTGCTGTTCACAGTCTTAGGCGCAGTTGCCGGCGGGCTCGATCTCTACGAGCCCCTTATCAGATTTGCCGGAGCGGGCGCCCTCACACCGGTCTCGGGGTTTGGAGCGTCCATCGCAAGAGGCGCGCTCGCAGAGGCGAAAAGAATGGGCATCCTAGGGCTTTTTACAGGCGTGTTCGAGTTCACGGGGATGGGAATCGCAGTTGCAGCGTTTTTTGGCGCGGTGGTGGCACTCATTGCCAAACCCAAAGTGTGAGGACGTGAGGGATGCTTGGCGAAGAAGAAGGTCATCGTGGTAACTGACGGGGACCGAAAGGCAAAGGCCGCCGTGAGGCAGGCAGCGCGCAACCTCGGCCTGCTTTACCTGGAACGCTCTGCAGGGAACCCGACGGAAGTAGGAGGTGAGGAACTCGCAGACCTCGTCAAGCAGTCCACAGTGGAACCTGTGATAGTTATGTTCGACGACCAGGGACGAAAGGGCGAAGGTGCTGGCGAGAAAGCCCTCGAGGAGCTGGCGAAAGATGCGGAGGTTGAAATCGTCGGCGCGCTTGCTGTGGCATCTGACACCGAGGGAGACAAACCGGTGAAGGTGGACGAATCTGTCACCAGGGAAGGCGAGGTGACGAAAAAGCCTGTCAGCAAGTCCGGCATCCCTGAAGCCCCCGGGCACGAACGCGTTGAAGGGGATACGGTGGGTGTCCTTGCGCGCCTTCGCATCCCCAGGATCATTGGGATTGGCGACCTCGGTAAGATGGATGGCCAGGATGCTGTCGATAAGGGCGCCCTGATAACAACCAGGGCCATCCGAGAGATCCTGGAACAACAAGGTCTCTGACCGGGCCTCGCCAGGAAGGAGAATCGCAAGTCTTCGTCAAATCACAAAACCTTGGTGAGGGAAGGTGATGTCTTACCGTGGGAGAGGTCGTGGGGATCCCTCGTGCCCTGCTTTATTACTATTATTACCCCATGTGGAAGGTTTTCTTCGAGTCGCTGGGCCAGAGGGTCATAACTTCAGGCGAAACCACGAAGGCGGTTGTGGACGCGGGTATACAGGTGACGGTGGACGAAGCGTGTCTGCCGGTCAAGGTGTTCCACGGCCACGCGCTCTCGCTTGCCGGCAAGTGCGACTACATATTCGTCCCCAGGCTTGTGGCGGTGGAGAGGGGGGCTTTCACCTGCCCGAAGTTCATGGGCCTGCCGGACATGGTTCGGTGCAACTGCAAGAACGTCCCTAAGATCATCGATTCCTGCATCAACCTCAGCCGCACCACACGGGAATACATCCGCGCCGTGTACTCAACAGGCAGGTTATTTGGCAATAGAGCGCTGGACATACTTATAGCTCACAATAAGGCGAGGGCCGCTCTCGGGAGGTTTGTAAGATGCGTCGAAAGCGGGCTCACCCCAGACGAAGCCATGGCGGCCATGGGCCTTACGGTTTCAGGGGACGAGCCCGCGCGTCGGGCGACAGCAGCGGCCAAATCCCCTGACAGGAGCGCGGGCCCAAGGCGGGCTGTGGTGGGGCTTGTGGGCCACCCGTATATCATCTACGATCCCTTCGTGAGTATGAACATCATACGCAGGCTTAGGGGTATGGGCGTTACGGTCGTCACGGCGGACATGCTTCCGCTTGCAGTAACTGAGCGTGAAGCTGCGAGGTTTCCCAAGAGGGTATTCTGGACCCTGGGCCGCAGACTGCTGGGGGCGGGTTTCCACTTCCTGCGATCTGGCTCGGTGGACGGTTGCCTTCACGTGAGCGCGTTTGCATGTGGACCCGACTCCCTCATAGGCGAGCTTCTCGAGCGTGAATACGCCAGATACAAGAACGTGCCTTTCACGACCATCACAGTTGACGAGCACACAGGCGAGGCCGGGGTCATGACGAGGGTTGAGGCGTTCGTAGACGTGATAACCCGGCGGAGAAGAGTATGAAAGTCACATTCGCCCGTATGGGCAACCTCCACATAGCTGTAAAAGCGATTCTTCAAGACCTTGGAGTGGAAGTCGTCGTGCCTCCGGCGCCGAGCAAACGCACGCTTACCCTTGGCTCGCGCTATTCGCCTGAGTTTGCGTGCCTGCCTCTGAAAGTGAACATCGGGAACTACATAGAGGCGATGGAACTCGGGGCCGATACCATTGCAATGGCTGGGGGCGTCGGACCGTGCCGCTTCGGGCTTTACGGTGAGGTCCAGAGGGAAATCCTTAAAGCGCTTGGCTATGACTTCGAGATGATCATCGTTGAGCCGCCCCAGGGAAGGCTACGGCACGTCCTCGGCCAGCTAGGGCGACTTGTTGGCAGGCAACCCGTGGCGAGGTATGTGAGAGCCGCACGCCTGGCATGGGCGAAGATTAAGGCCGTGGATGAGCTGGAAAAACTGGTTATGCGGGTGCGGGCGTTTGAAAAGCAAAAAGGCGCCGCCACAGCGGCGTTCACATCCGCCTTGAAGCTTGTCGACAGTGCGGAAAGCATCGCACAGGTCGCATCTGCGCTTGAGGAGGGTAAGGAGAGGCTTCTTGCAGCGCGTGGGGAGGTGTGCCCGGACGCTCCCAGGATAGGCATTGTGGGGGAGGTGTACGTGGTGCTGGAGCCCTTTGTCAACTGCGAAGTAGAGCGGCATCTCGGTGAAATGGGAGTGCTCGTGGATAGGTCCATATACTTGGGCGAATGGATCGCGGAGCATCTCTTCAAGGATGTGCTGCGCCTCCGAAAAGGGCACAGGCCTTACGAGCTGGCCAGGCCCTACCTCTGTCATTTCGTTGGGGGGCACGGCGTTGAAACGGTCGGATCCACCGTGGGCTACTCGATGCGGAAATTCGACGGGGTGATTCAGCTCGCCCCGTTTACCTGCATGCCGGAGATCGTGGCGCAAGATGTGCTCCCGGCTGTCTCCAAAGATCTGGGAATCCCGGTGATGACGCTCGTCTTCGACGAGCACTCGTCGGACACTGGAATCATCACTCGCCTCGAGGCATTTGTGGATCTTGTGCAAAGGTCGCGCCGCACGCGCCGTACGAAGGGGTGGTGACTGCTAAGTGGCGAGGAGAGGCTACCTGGGCGTGGATGTGGGCTCTGTCAGCACAAACCTGGTGATCCTTGACGAGCGGGGCGATGTCGTAGAGAAGGTATATCTCAGGACCAGGGGGGAGCCTATAGCAGTCATTCAGGAAGGCATGAGGATGCTCGCACCTGTCGTAGAGGATATGGAGATAGCCGGGGTTGGGACCACGGGTAGCGGCAGGAGGCTCGCCGGGGTGATCCTCGGAGCCGATTGCGTCAAGAATGAGATCACGGCCCATGCAATCGCATCCGCTCGTGTCGTGCCTGATGTCCAGACGGTTATCGAGATAGGCGGCCAGGATTCCAAGATAATCATTTTGCGCCAGGGCGCGGTGACCGATTTCGCCATGAACACGGTGTGCGCTGCAGGCACCGGCTCGTTCCTCGACCAGCAGGCTGCTAGGCTGGGCGTGCCCATCGAGAGGTTCGGGGAGCTTGCCCTTGTGTCAACGACGCCGGTGCGGATAGCAGGCAGGTGTGCGGTGTTCGCGGAGTCAGACATGATCCATAAACAGCAGATAGGCCACAGGATAGAGGACATCGTGGCGGGGCTGTGCGAGGCGCTTGTGCGCAACTATCTCAACAACGTGGGCAAAGGCAAGGACATCCAGCCACCCGTGGTTTTCCAGGGCGGAGTTGCTGCGAACGCCGGAATGAGGGCGGCGTTTGAAAAGGCCCTCGGCACGCCGGTTGTGGTGCCTGAGCACTACAATGTCATGGGCGCCATCGGCGCCGCCTTGTTGTCTGCGGAGGAGATTGAACGCCAACCGCGACCTTCGAGGTTCCGGGGGTTCAGCGTCCTCGACACAGACTACACCGCGAGCAGCTTCGAGTGCAAGGGGTGCCCCAATCTGTGCGAGGTGGTCAACATCAAGATGGGGCATGACGTCATTGCAAGGTGGGGTTCGCGGTGCGGCAAGTGGGATTCGTTCTGAGTGTGTCGTCGGAGTCACTTCTGGACTTCCACTTAGAGGGAGCACACTGCGGACCCCAGAGGAATACACTTGCATTACGAGGTAAGCCGTCTGCGCTACTCGCGCAGGCATACTCACATGGGACTTGTGTCCGGGGCTCGTGTCGCCCGTATTTGGATTATTGACCAGCTATAACCTGCGTGTTATTATGGAGAAAACCGCGATGGCCGGGCCGGGGCCGCATGGGGCAGCGAGGAGCGCTGCGGCCAAGGAGCAGGAGAGACGCGGCCGGCGGGTCAGAACCCGTCGGCCTTTTTTGGATAGGAGCGCCGACTATGGAGCTGCGTGGGACAATGAGAATTACCGACGACGGGGAGCTGGAAATTGGTGGGTGCACTGCTACTTGCCTTGCGAGAGACTTTGGCACCCCGCTCTACGTCATGGATGAGGAGGAAATCCGTGCGAGGTGCCGCGAGGCGGTGGGGGCGCTATCGCGCGTGTACCCGAACAGCTTTGTCGCGTACGCAAGTAAAGCGTTTTGTACCATGGCCATGTGCAGGCTCGTCCATCAGGAAGGCCTCGGACTTGACGTGGCGTCCGGCGGAGAACTGTACACTGCTCTTCAGGCGGGATTTCCTGCCGATCGCATTCTATTCCACGGAAACAACAAGACCCCTGAAGAGGTAGAGATGGGTGTTCGAGCAGGCGTCATGAGGTTTGTAGTCGATAACTTCTACGAGCTTGATGTCTTGGCAAATACGGCACGCAGGTTTCGAAAGAAGGTGCACGTGCAGATCCGCCTTACCCCTGGAGTTGAGGCCCATACCCATGAGTACATCAAGACAGGGCAGGTTGACTCCAAGTTTGGCCTGGGGATCATGGATGGGCAGGCCATGGCCGCGGTAAGAAAGGTGCTTGCCATGGATTCCCTTGTCCTCGAAGGCCTGCACTGTCACATCGGGTCCCAGATACTGTCAGTTGAGCCGTTCGCGGTGGCAGCCGGGATCGTCCTGGACTTCGCGGCCGAGGTCAGGAAAGCATGCGGGTACACCATACGCGAGGTGAACCTTGGAGGCGGCCTCGGAATCAGGTACAACAACGGCGACGCGGGGATTTCATTTGGAAGATACTCTGTGGCTATCTCAAGAGTCGTGCGCGAGAGGTGCCTGGTTCAAGGGCTGGAACTCCCGCGTCTTATGGTAGAGCCGGGCCGTTACATCGTGGGCGAGGCCGGCACGACGCTGTATACTATTGGTGCCATAAAGGAAATCCCCGGCGTTCGCAAGTATGTCGCCGTGGACGGCGGGCTTTCCGATAACCCCAGGGTCGCGCTGTATCGCGCTGTTTACGAGGCGGTCGTTGCTAACAAAGCGTCCACGGACCCTGTGGAGGTCGTATCCATAGCTGGCAAGCACTGCGAGTCAGGCGACATGCTGATATGGGATATCCACCTTCCTAAGGTTGAACCGGGAGATCTCCTCGCTGTGTTGAGCACGGGGGCGTACAATTATTCCATGTCCAGCAACTACAACAGGTATCCCAGGCCCGCAGTGGTGTTTGTGAACTCCGGCATGGCAGACATAGTTGTCCAAAGGGAAGCCTATTCTGACGTGATAGTTGGGGATCGGCTGCCGGCGAGATTCGACCTTGCTAAAGGAGTCTCTTCTTGCGCCAGCACCGCCTGATGCGGCAAGGAAACATGCCCGGCCGGAGTATACAACCTGCGGAGGAGGCCGGTTGATGCCCAGTCTAGCTTCCTTGTTGGTGACGCTTCCCATGGTACTTCTGTCCTTAACCGTTCACGAATACGCTCATGCGTCGGTAGCAAACGCCCTGGGTGATCCGACAGCTCGCTGGCAGGGGAGGCTCACGCTCAACCCTCTTGCTCATCTTGACCCGTTCGGCACACTGACCCTCATTCTCACTCAGAGGTTCGGGTGGGCCAAGCCTGTGCCGGTTAACCCCGCTTACTTCAAGGACTGGAGGCGGGGAATGATGCTGGTCGGGGTGGCGGGTCCGGTTGCGAACGTGGCGGTTGCTTTCATCCTGTCGCTTCCCCTCAGGTTGGGTCTACCGCTTCCGTACTACGCGGCGCGCGTTATAGTGACAGGCGTCATCATAAACCTGGGGCTTGCAGCGTTCAACCTTATACCCCTTCCCCCGCTAGATGGGTCCAGGCTCCTCCTGGGGGTTCTACGGGGGAGAAACCTTTACATCTATCACCAACTCGAATCATATGGGCCCTTCATTCTGTTGCTGCTCGTGTTCAGCGGGGCCACGTCGGTGCTGCTCGTGCCCATCATGAACCTCCTCGCTTTCCTGGTGCTCGGGCGCAGACTTCTGTAGGCACCTTATGGGAAGGCTCGTTTCCGGGGATTCAGGAGGCTCCCGTGGTCCGTAGGTAACGAGAAGCGCACGTGAGCGGGCGCACCGCACATGACCGGGCGGTGACCGGGCTCATCACGAAGGGAGATGCCATATGGCGAAACCCAGGATCTTCAGCGGGATGCGACCAACAGGCAGACTGCACCTAGGCAACCTTTTTGGGGCTCTCATGAACTGGGTTCGGCTTCAGGACGAGCACCAGTGCTTTTTCGGAGTCGTTGACTGGCATGCACTCACCACGGCCTATGAGGACACAAGCGAGATCCGTGCCAACACGAGGGAGCTGGTGATCGACTATCTCTCGGCTGGCATAGACCCTGAAAAGAGCGTGGTGATACGGCAGTCCGACGTCAAGCAGCACGCAGAGCTTTCCTTGTTGTTTTCCATGATCACGCCGCTTTCGTGGCTTGAAAGATGCCCCACATATAAGGAGCAGCTCCGCGCGCTCGAGGGTCGTGAGATAATGACCCACGGGTTCCTTGGCTACCCCGTGCTCATGGCCGCCGATATCCTGGTGTACAAGGCCGATGCTGTGCCGGTGGGTGAGGACCAGTTGCCCCACATCGAGCTTGCGAGGGAGATAGCAAGGCGGTTCAACTTCCTCTACGGCGCCGTGTTCTCCGAGCCGCAGGCGAAACTGAACGAGGTTGTGCTCCTGCCGGGCACCGACGGGCGCAAGATGAGCAAGAGCTATGATAACGTCATTGAGATGTCAGCGAGTGCTGAGGAAGTCCGCGCTAAGATCGAAAACATGGTGACTGATCCTGCCAGGATCCGGCGGACAGACCCGGGCCACCCTGAGGTGTGCGCCGTGCACGCGCTTCACAAGGTATTCTCCAGGACCGCTCTTGCGGACATAACGGAAGAATGCGTGAGGGCCGGAATCGGGTGCGTGGACTGCAAGCGCCGGCTTGCTCGTGCGGTTAACGAGTTTCTCGAGCCCATCCGCGAACGCAGGAGGGCAATAGAGGGAAAGCCCGGCCTTGTGGACGATGTTCTTAGCGAAGGTGCGAAACGGGCCGGGGTCGTGGCAGAGGCGACCTTGGAGGAAGTCAGGCAGGCGATGGGGATTTGACCAGGGGTGTAGTCAGCCTCCCGGGGTTTTCGGGGTCCATCGAGGACCTCGCGCGAGCCATTGAGAAAGGAGAGATCGATCCCCTATCCGTCTCCGTGCACGATGCAGTCCTGACGTGCCTTGAGGAAATGCGTAGAGGGAGAAAACCTTCCCTAGATGACATGGGAAGTTTCCTCGCCGCTGCGAGCGCGCTGATACATGCAAAATCGAAAGCGCTCCTGCCGCCTGAGACTATGTCGGGCGACTCCTCTCCAGCAGCCGCCAGCAGCCCGGCGCACGAGGGCGAGGATGAGGATGATCCCAACGATGGCCTCATTGCTCTCCTGATGGAGTATCGCGTATTTAAGAGGGCTATAGAAGAGCTTGCAAGGCGTGAGGAGACGTGGCGCTCTGTGTTCTGGAGAGACTCGACGCCGCCGGGACCGGGAGACGCCCCCGCGCCAACAGAGGTTGGCCTGGGAGATCTCATCTCCGCGCTTCGCGATGTTCTGAAGGGCATGCCTGAGGAAGAGTTTACCGCGCTTCCCACCGACGACCTTGCCATCGAAGAGAAAATGGATGCTATCCTGGCGCGGCTTCACCACAGAGGTAAGCTCTCCTTCAGAGAGCTTTTCTCAGGTCCCGCCAGCCGGCCAGAGGTTATAGCCGTTTTCCTTGCACTCTTGGAACTCATCAGGCTCGCCAGGGTGGTTGTGCGCCAGGACTCGCGCTTCGGAGAGATCCTCATACATGCTGCGCCTGGAGGGTCGGCCGGTGGAGTATAGAGAAGCGAAGTCGGCCATCGAGGCGATGGTTTTCGCCTCCCCCCGACCCGTCACTGCGAAAGAAATCGGAGAAATCCTGGGGATTGACCCCCGGAGCGCGCACGTGATTCTGGACGACCTGCGCAAGGAGTATGATCGGGAAGGCCGCGGCATGCAGGTTGTGTACGTGGCGGGCGGGTACCAGATGGCGACAAGGCCGGAGCATGCCGCATACATAGCCAGGCTCAGCGTTGGCGTGCGGCAGAGGCTGTCCCGGGCCGCGCTTGAGACGCTCGCCATGATAGCGTACAGGCAACCTATCACGAAGGCTGAGATCGAGAGGATCCGGGGCGTCAAGGTGGACGGTGTCCTTGCCACGCTGATTGAGCGCGGGCTCGTGCGCCCTGCTGGCCGGAAAAAAGCAGCGGGAAGGCCCATCCTTTATGGCACGACTCGTGAGTTCCTGCGTTGGTTCGGCCTGGCGTCCCTCGATGATCTGCCTCCGCTCGAGGGCGAAAGTGCTGTTTTGCCCGGCCTCGACCTGCGCTCCAGCCGCCAACCTGCGCAAAGCCAGAAGAATACCGCTTACCACGCCAGGGGAAAGTAGGATAGAGGGACGGCTTTCCCGGTGACGGGTGTGGGCCCCTGAACATATGGGCGGAGGCGACGCGATTGCGATGGTATGTTGTTGCCGCTATTGGCGCCCTGGCAGCTCCCGCGATCTTGCTCATTGTTCTCCTCTTGCCTTTGAAAGTGTCTGTGCTTTTCGAAAGACGCGGCAGGCGTAATTCGGTTCGGGTGTGGGTAGGCATACTGTACGGGCTAATCTGGGTTCCAGTCTTCCGAAAGGTCCCCCGCTCTCAGTCTGACCGGGATCATGTCGGTTCTCCTGCTGATGTGGGCCATCCTGGCCGCATAGAGGACGGTGCGTCCGTCGTTTCCAAATGGCTTTCCGAGCTCCAGAATCTGGTGAAGGCCCTGGGTGCGCAGGGCGAAGAGGCCTTCCCGCAGGCGCCCGATAGCCGAAAGTCGTCGCGTTCCAGACGTGTGGGCCGCCGCATAGCTCGGTTCCTCTACCTCGGGGTCAGAGCAACGGGGCTCGACGTTTGGAAGCTGGAGGTTCGGATGGAGTTTGGATCAGGTGAGGCTGCAACCAGCGCCATAGGGGTGGGTGTTGCATATGCCCTGATAAGCGGAGTGCTGGCCGCGTCCCCTGTGCTGCTTCGCTTTCCTGCCGGTAAGCCCGATATCCTCATCACGCCCAGGTACGACAGAGCAGGTCTGGATGCGTCTGTGCACTGCATAGTGGCGGTGACCCCAGGTTATATTATCCTCCGAGGCATCCAGGCCGGCCGAAGAAGAGGGGGTAAGGCCCGGGCCGGACCGCGGGCCGGGGCCAGACGGTCTGGGGACAGGTAAGTTGAGGCGAGACCGGTACAGGAGGCGACCGCGAGTATGCCAGATCACCCAATAGAAGCGCTTATGAAGACAACCATGGAAAGCATCAAAGAAATGGTGGACGTCAACACCATCCTCGGCGACCCCGTGGAGACGCCTGACGGGACTGTCGTTCTGCCGGTATCCCGCGTGACGTTCGGGTTTGCGGCAGGCGGGAGCGAGTTTCCAACGGGAGACCGACAAGCCGGCCAGGGCACTGCTCAGAGGAACCAAGCAGGGCAGGGAGGTGCCCAGACGAATGAACAGGCAGGTGGGCTTCCCTTTGGCGGCGGAGCCGGAGCGGGCATAACGGTCCAGCCCGTCGCTTTTCTCGTTGTTGGCCAGGGGCAGATCAGGGCGCTGCCGGTGGACGGCGGCGCGATCATAGACAGGCTGATCGACGTGGTGCCGTCGCTCCTTGGCCAGATATCCGGCCGCAAGCGGCAGGCAGAACCGCAGGCTTCACCCCCCAGGCCGAACGTTCAGGGCGCCGTCCAGTAGAATAGCGACAATGCCACACCCCGTTTCGTAAACCGCGGCCCGGGTGGTACCGGGCTTTTTTGCACTCCAACCCGACCTCCCCCGCCGGAGGCCGGCCGCGGCAACTTGCTTTCGGTCGGTTGCATTCTTCCACATTGTGCTATAAAATCTTTCTCGACGGGGTACCCCAGGCGGCTGTGCGGGCGGCACCCTTTTGCTGCTGTTACAGGCGCCATGAGGAGCCCGGCGGCTGTTGCTTAGCAGGGGTGGGGATGATGTTGGTGCGGCAGTTTGCAGTCATCGGTCTTGGGAAGTTTGGCGCCAGTGTGGCACGTGCTCTTGCCGAGATGGGCCACGAGGTACTTGCCATTGACAAGGATCCTGACAAGATCCAGCATCTGGCGGATTCGGTCACTCATGCTGTCCAGGCTGATGCAACTGACGAGGAAGCGCTCAGGGCGATCGGCATCCGCAACGTTGATGTGGCTGTTGTAACTATCGGCCAGGATATCAGGGCGAGCATCCTCGCGAGCCTGATACTGAAGGAGATCGGAATCGGGCTCGTGGTTGCAAAAGCCGCCGACGAGCTTCACGGCAGGTTGCTGGAGAAACTGGGGGTCGACCGCGTGGTCTACCCCGAGCGGGACATGGGAATCAGGCTTGCCAACAGCCTCGCCTCATCGAATATTCTGGAGTACATTGAGCTGTCGCCCGACTATGGCGTTGCGGAGATTGTTGCCACAGAAGACTTTGCAAACAAGACCCTTCGCGACCTGAACTTGAGAGCGCGCTATGGCGCCAATGTGGTTGCAATTCGATCCGGCGACGACGTCAAGGTGTCGCCGGGCGCGGACGACAGGGTGCACGAGGGTGACATCCTGGTGGTTCTGGGGTCCACCGAGAGCCTCGACATGCTCAAGAGGACGAGGTAACGGGTCTGGTGGTCTTGTGATGGAGCGACTGCAAAAGGTGCTTTCGAGTGCAGGGATCGCCTCGCGCAGGCATAGTGCGGAGATCATCCGCGCAGGCCGGGTGGAGGTTGATGGGAAGATCGTTACTGAGCCGGGCGCGCGGCTGGATCCTGAGCGCGTCGAGATCAAGGTTGACGGAGAACCGGTCAGACCCGGGGACAGGAAAGTCTATCTCTTGCTCAACAAACCCGCCGGATATCTCTCTACTGCGCACGATCCGGAGATGCGCCCCACAGTGCTCGACCTTATTCCCTCCGCAGGTACACGGCTTTTCCCCGTAGGCAGGCTGGATCTGGACACCGAAGGGCTCCTCCTTCTTACGAACGACGGGGACGCAGCGTATGCCCTGACACACCCGAAGTTCGAGGTCCCGAAAACTTACATAGCCAAGGTAGCAGGGGTGCCAGGGGCGCGTGAGCTTGAGGCGCTTAGTCGGGGCGTTAATCTCGGCGGCATAGTCACAGCGCCGTCGAAGGTAAGGATCGTGAGCAGCTCCCGCGGGGCCTCCGTGCTGGAGATCCAGATCCATGAGGGCAGGAAGCGGGAGGTGCGGAACATGCTTCAGGCGATCGGGCACCCCGTGATCCATCTGAAGAGAACGCGCCTTGGTGGGTTGACCCTGGGCGACCTGCCTGTGGGGAAGTGGCGGCGCCTCACAAACTCCGAAGTCCGCTGGGTGCGGCGGCTCGTGGCTAAAGTACTGGCGGAAAAGGAACCGCAGCCGCAAGAGAGCGTCCGGCAGTGAGAATGCGCTGTGGGAGGTTGGTGAGGCGTTGAGGGCACACCGGAACCGCGGGAGGCGCGTGATAGTCGTAGGCGGAGGCCCAGCAGGTCTTATGGCGGCCGGGACCGCAGCCGCCAGAGGCGCGCAGGTCATCCTGCTTGAACGCAACCCCGATGTCGGGCGCAAACTCCTCATCACCGGCAACGGCAGGTGCAACTTTACAAACGATACAGACGTAGACGGTCTCGTGGCCGGGATGCCCGGGAACGGGAGGTTTCTGTATTCCGCCTTTTCCCGGCTTGATTCCACAGGCCTGAGAGCGTTTTTTCGCAGCCTTGGCGTCGAGAGCAGAGTGGAGGGCGAAGGGCGAGTGTTCCCGTTCTCGGGCGTAGGGCGCGATGTGTTGGGCGCGCTCACTACCTACGCAAGGAAGAACGGCGTCGAGACGAGGTGCGCCTGGAAGGCCGAACGTATCTATGTGAAAGATGGAAAGGTACGGGGCGTAATCGCTGGAAGAATACCGGACAGGCCGGGGCTCATATCGTGTGATGCTGCGATAATTGCGACCGGAGGGATAACCTACCCCATGACCGGCTCGACCGGCGACGGCTACGCGATGGCCGCCGGGGTGGGCCACACTATTGTTCCGCCGAGGGCTGCTCTGGTGCCGCTCGAGGTATCAGAACCCTGGGTGGACGGGCTTGCAGGCCTCGCGCTTCGGGGCGTGACTGTCAGGTCGGTTGTATCAAGTCGCACGTTGGAGACGGAATTCGGCGATATGCTTTTCACACATTTTGGAGTGTCAGGGCCGGCCATCCTTGCGCTTTCAAGGGAGATCGCACTCGCGGTTGCACAGGGAGAGGGCCCGGTCAACATCGTTATCGACCTCAAGCCCGATCTTACACTACCAGGGCTTGATGAGCATATCCGACGAGCTCTTGACCGTTACTTCAAACGGCGCATTCAGAACGCGCTGTTCGACCTCGTACCGATAGCGCTTGCCCCAGTTATAATACGCGAGGCAGGGATACTCGAGACCAGGCCGGTATCCCACATCACGCGAGAGGAAAGGCTATCCCTGGGCAGGGTCCTCAA
The DNA here is from genome assembly GCA_040752635.1 of Bacillota bacterium. Taxonomy (GTDB): domain Bacteria; phylum Bacillota; class SHA-98; order UBA4971; family UBA4971; genus JBFMGS01. The sequence goes on along the minus strand of JBFMGS010000001.1, from coordinate 42,447 downwards.
AGGCCTTGCGCTCACTGTGACGAAGACGCGGCCTGACGAGGAAGGCATCGTAACTGCGGGTGGGGTGAGCGTGGGTGAGATCGATCCGCGCACGATGGAATCCAAGCTGGTAGAAGGCTTGTATTTCGCCGGAGAAGTGATAGATGTGGACGGCAGGACCGGGGGGTTCAACTTGCAGGCTGCGTTTTCCACAGGGTATGTCGCCGGGTTCTCCGCTGCCGCGAGGGGCGGTACACATTGAACCGGGACGAGGATGCTAAGGTCTTGGATCGTCTGCTTGAGCGCCTCGAAAAGGGGTTTCGAGTCGTACTTTTCGTTCTCCTGGTGCTCGTGGTGGTTGGCCAGGCCGTGCTGCTCACGGAGGAAGGCAGGTCCAGGTTTAGCTGGGCTGATCGTCTCGAGGGTGTGAAACTTCGCGTGGTACAGGTCGGAGCATCTCGCTCTACCACACAACATCGCTAGGCCGCAGAAGTTTTCGGAATTCACGCGAGGGAATTCCTGGTGGGGGAAGAGGAATCAGAGTGCATATGTCGAATATGGCAAAAGTTAGCTCAAGGAGTCCTGTGATCGCCATTGACGGTCCCGCAGGGGCAGGCAAGAGCACTGTGGCGAAGGCCATTGCCAGGATGTTCGGGCTCCGCTACGTCAGCACCGGTCACATTTACCGGGCTTTGACTCTAAAGGTGCTCCGCTGTGGGGTTGACATCTTCTCCGAGCAGGCGCTCACGGCTCTCGCGAGAGATACCAAAGTTGAGATACGTTCGGGTGCTCACGGCGACTCCAGGACCTTTCTTGACGGTGAAGACGTGAGCGATGACATATCCTCGCCAGCAGTAGACGCGCGCGTATCGGACGTGGCGCAGGTACGCGGGGTAAGAGACGCTCTCCTCGAGCTACAGCGGGCCATCGGTCGCGAGGGCGGCGTCGTGATGGATGGAAGGGATATCGGCACGGTTGTGATGCCTGACGCGGACCTCAAGATATTTCTCGTCGCCGCGCTGGATGAGAGGGTGCGCAGGCGAGTCGCCCAAGCCCGCGCGCGGGGGTATGATGCTCCGGAGAAATCCGTGATCGAGGAGATAGCCCGTCGGGACAGGATCGACAGCCAGAGGGAAACTGCGCCGCTGCGACCGGCCCCCGATGCCATGATCATAGACACCACTGGAAAGACCCCCGATGAGACCATCGCTGAGGTAGCAAGGCTCGTCGCAGAAAAGCTCAAGGGGCTGCCAGAATCAAGGAGGAGCTAGTTTGTTCTACGCGACCGCCCGAGCACTGTTGCGGGTTATCCTTAGGATCGCGTTCAAGATAAGGGTCGAGGGGCGTGAAAACGTCCCCAGGCAAGGACCTGTGATACTGGTTGCAAACCACCTGAGCATGCTTGATCCGATAGTTCTCGGATGCGCGATCAGTAGGCCGATCAGGTTTATGGCAAAGCACGAGCTTTTCTCGAACCGGCTGTTCGCGTATGTTCTGACCCGTCTGGGGGCGTTTCCGGTCAGGCGGGGACATGCCGACAAAGAGGCGTTTCACACGGCGTTTGAAGTGCTCTCAAGAGGTCAGGTCCTCGGCATGTTTCCCGAGGGCACGAGAAGCGTGAACGGAGAGCTTCAGCCGCCGTATTCCGGCGCAGCCATCCTTGCGGAAAAGACCGGCGCACCTGTCGTGCCGGTAGGCATTGTCGGCACGGGCAGGATCATGCGGAAAGGCGCGACTATCCCAAGGCACGGGCGGATCACCGTGCGTGTGGGACGGCCGATATACGCTGCGGGGTCGGCTGGCGGCTTGTCGCTGGGAGAAGGCGAAAGACAGGAGTTTGCTGACGTCAAGGATGTTATGATGAGGCACATAGCAGAGCTCATCGCGGGTGGAGTATAGGATTAGGTGGCGAGTTGGTTTTTGCACGGTGTCGGGAGATAATAGGTGAGAGGGAAGAACGGATTGCGTCTTAGTGTGAGCGGCCGAACCGGATTCTGTTACGGGGTGCGCCGCGCAGTGGAAATCGCAGAGAAGGCGAGTTCTGAAGGCGCAGCCTTTACCCTTGGGCCGCTTGTCCATAACCCGCACGTGGTACAAAGGTTGAGGGAGAAAGGTATAGTATCGGTTTCGGGACTGGACGAGATCCCGGAAGGGTGCCTTGTGGTTCCGTCACATGGTCTGCCGCCGGGCATCCTCGCGGAGGCCCGGAAGCGTGGGCTTAAGGTGGTGCACGCAACCTGCCCGTACGTCCGTAGGACTCAAAGGCTGGTTGCGGATCTGAAACACCGTGGTTACCAGGTGTTCATCGTCGGAGACGAAGGTCACACAGAAGTCATGGGTCTCATGGGGTGGGCCGGGGGTAAAGCCCGCGTTGTCAAGTCTCCCGAGGACGTCGCTTCTGGCCTCGTCAAGCCCAGGGTCGGTGTCGTTTGCCAGACCACCCAGACTGTGGAAGCGTTTCGCCAGGTGCTCGCCGCCCTTGCCTTACGGGCGAAAGAGCTTGTGGCCTACAATACCATCTGTAACGCAACCGAAGAAAGGCAACAGGCAGCGCGTGAGGTGGCACGGTCAGTAGATGCCATGATTGTGATAGGGGGGCGAGCGAGTGCGAACACGCGCAGACTCGCCGAGATCTGCGGAGCCGAGGGACCGAGAGTCTACCAGATTGAGGACGCAACCGAACTGGGCTCTCTGGATCTCGCAGGTGTGGAAAAGGTAGGAATCGCGGCGGGGGCATCGACGCCGAATTGGGTTATTGAGGAGGTCATAGAGAGGATGAGCGTTCTGGGCGAAGCCAGGAAGGACGAAAGGGAGGAACCAGAGATCGTACAAGACGAAGGAAAGGATCTAGCAGTATCCAGGGAAAACGTCGAATCGGAGAACGCGGAAAGCGGGCGCCGTACTGACGACGAAGCAGCGTCTCGCGACCAGGACGTGCGGGAGGCAGAGCCAGCTTGCGAGCAGACAGTCGTCGATAGTCTTGAAGCAGGGGCGCATGCGCTCGAAGGACCGGGGAGGCTAGAGGGGCCAGCCGAGCCGGCTACGCCCGGGGAGCCGGAAGAGGTGCCCATCGAGCGGGAGATATCGGAAGGCGATATCGTTACGGGCAGAGTTGTGGATGTCGAGCCCGACCAGGTCCTTGTCAATATCGGGCTGAAATCAGAAGGTGTGGTGCCAAGGTCGGAGATATCAAGGAGGCCGGTGCAGTCCTGCGTCGGCGTGGTTGAGGTCGGCCAGGATATAGAGGTCCTCGTCGAGAAGCTGGAAGATAAAGAGGGGAGGCCCCGTCTCTCCAAGAGAAAGGCTGATACGGAACGCGCCTGGGTGACGATCTCAAGAGCGCTCGAGACCGGCGAGGTCGTCGAGGGGGAAGTCACCGACGTCGTGAAAGGCGGCGTAGTCGTTGATGTTGGCCTGCGAGGGTTTGTCCCCGCATCGCATGCAAGCCGCCACCCCATGCAGGATTTGTCACCTCTGGTTGGCAAGACCCTGCGCATGAAGGTTCTCGAGGCCGACCGGGAGAAGAGGAACGTCGTGTTGTCGGCGCGCCTTGTGCAGGAACAAGAGGAGGCGGAGGCCAGGCGAAGGGTGCTTGCGTCGCTCAAGGAAGGCGATGTCGTAGGTGGCGTCGTGAAGCGCGTCGTTAGCTTCGGTGCGTTTGTGGATATCGGCGAGGGCGTCGAGGGACTCCTTCATGTTTCTGACATGGCATGGACCAGGACGAACGATCCCCGCGACGTTGTCTCTGAAGGAGACCACGTCAAGGTTAAGGTGCTGTCTGTCGATCTCGAGCGTGAGAGGGTTTCCCTCGGGCTCAAGCAGACGTTGCCCGACCCGTGGGACGAGGTGACCACGCGGTATCCCGTGGGTAGCATCGTCACCGGCAAGGTGACCAAACTCGCTGATTTCGGCGCTTTTGTCGCCCTGGCGCCGGGGATCGAAGGACTTATACACATATCTCAGCTTGCAGACAGGAGGGTAGCACGGCCGGAGGAGGTCGTGAAACCGGGGGACGAGGTGGCTGTGAAGGTTATCAGCGTGAGGCCGCGTGACCGTCGGATCGGGCTGAGCTTGAAGGAGGCCCAGACTGAAGGGGACAAACAGGCCTACAAGAAGTACGCCGACAAGCCGGATGAGGCGGGACCCACCCTGGGAGACGTGTTCGGAGATCTTCTTAAGAACAACAAGGGAGAGTGAGCTTCCGCAGGATTACCGGTGTTGCATTCGACGGACAGCCAAGTTTCAACACCCCTTGCTTCTTGGAGGGGGGAAGGCTCCCTTCCAGTGCCGTCAGGACCAGGGCTGCGCTGTCGCTGAAAGCAACACCGGCAACCCGGACCGCCGTCCGGAAAAGTGGTGTAGATTTGTGGCGCCATACTTAGAGTGCTCAGTGCCTTTGAGTATGAGCTGAGTACACGCGGGTATGTAGTGGGGCCGGTGGCTGGCAGGGCCGCTGGCCTTTGTGTTTGCGCATAAGTGCTTGGGATTCCGGGCAACCTACTTTCCAGAGTGTGGCAAGACGATCTCTTGTTTTTCGGTCTGTACATGAGATGAGTTCTGTGCTGCGAAGGGAGGCGACAGCATGACTGTCGGGCTCGTCATCCTGCTTGCCGTGAGCGTTCTGGTTTTCCTCGGGCTCACCCACAGGGTACTCGACAGGATGCATCTGAACGACAGGCAGGCCCTGGTGGCACTCGGGTTGATGCTCGTGGGGAGCTTCGTGGACATACCGGTCTTCCGGGGCGTCCAGTCCGTCAGCTTTAATATCGGCGGAGCCCTGGTGCCTGTCGTTATCGCCATCTATGTTCTCGCTCGCGCGGATACTCCTCGTGAGACAGGGAGGGGGATCCTCTCCGCGGTCATAACGGGGGCAGCCTTGTTCGCCATCACCAAGTTGTTTGCCTTCGAGGAGGGCCGGATGATACTCGATCCTCTCTACGTATTCGGGCTGGTGGCCGGCGTGGTCGCGTACCTGGTGGGCAGGTCCAGGCGGGCCGCATTTGCAGGCGCCATCCTTGGAGTGGTGCTCCTCGACGTTACGCACCTCATAGAGGTGGTGACGAGACGCATGCCTGCCACCGTAGACGTGGGAGGGGCCGGGGTATTTGACGCCGTCGTGATCGCTGGCGTTGTCGCAGTAGGCCTCGCTGAGATCTTTGGCGAGGCCATGGAGCGATTGCAGGGGGGCCCGGCCCTCAACGCGGAGCGCGAGGTGAGGGTGGATAGTCCCGTTGCCAGGCGTGCTCCTGAGGAATCGGGCGTAGAACCCCGAGTGCCGGAGGGCACAGGGAGGGATGACGATGAACAAGAGTAGGCCGGGTGAGAGCCGACTGCGATCCCTGTGGCCACGTATTCTCGTGATGTTTGCGGTGATCGTGGGCGGCATCGCCGGGTTCCAGGGGGCAGCACATGCCGAGGAAGAGCGCAAAGAGGGGTACTTCACGATAATCGACGAAGACAAAAAGGAGATCTTCATGACGGCGATCATGATTGCGCCCGGTGATATCTTCATTGCTGAGGATAACCGCGCCTATGAGATCGTCAGCGTCGAAGGAGATATTGCGCACGCCGCTTTCATGGAGGTCATGGCGCTAGCCCCGGACGAGGAGGCGCCCCAGGGCATGCCCCAGCGTCTGTTTTCAAGTGCGCTCGCTGCATTACGCGGCGTCTTCCTCGGCCAGGGTGAGGGCGCCGGAAAAACCATAGTCCTGTACAACTCTCATAGCGATGAGTCTTACGAGCCCACGAGCGGCACTCCCACGAAAGACTGGGGAGATGTGTACAGGGTCGCCTTGGCGCTTGAAAGCGCCCTCAAAAGGAATGGGTTTGAGGTCATAAGGTCAACGGCAAACCACAACCCGCACGACGGGGGCGCATATGCAAGGTCCAGGCGCACACTCGCGCAGTTGCTCAAAAAACGCCCGGTAGCCGCCTTCGATGTCCACAGGGATGCAGTGCCACCACAAGCATATAGAGCAACAGTCGCGGGCCAGGACGTCACCAAGATAACGCTCGTCGTCGGGCAACAAAACCAAACGAGAGGCCAGAACATACAGTTCGCGAAGCAACTCAAGGCTGCCGCCGACAAGAGGACCCCGGGGCTTGTCAAGGGAATACTGTGGGCCCAAGGAAACTACAACCAGGACATGCTGGGGAGGGCCACGCTTCTCGAGGTTGGTGCGCACAGCAACCGCCTTGATCAGGCTGAGCGGGCAGCAGACCTCTTCGCGTCGAGCATCGCCCAGGTGGTGGGCCGGGCAGCGCCTGGGGCCGGCCTCACACGGGGCGGCGCAGGGCGGACGATCGCGTGGATCGTGGGTCTCGTTGCCCTCGGCGGGGGCGCGTACCTGGTGTCGAACGCTGATAATTGGCGGAAGATCCGTGCGAGGCTATCCGGGATAGGAGCGCGTGGGCTTCTTAACCTTCTTGGCTTGAAGAGGAAAAAGAAGTAGTGATGCAGCATGAACGAAGGTCACCTCGTATGAAGGTGATTTACTATTGCTATGGAAGTTCACATTCGTCGGTTGTAGCAGCAGCCATCCATATCGGATGGCTGCCTTGCGACAGGGTGCCCGAGCCTCGTGAGATTATGGGCGTGCCTCATTACGACAGGACGGACCCCCAGGACATCGGCACCTGCTTTTTCATGGGCACGGATGAGGCCGGAAGAGAGGTCTACATCATCGGGATGGGCGCGGCCAAAAGGGTCGTGAAGCAGGCTATCGAGAGCATCTTCCGAATCTGCGGGGTCCCCAGCACCGAGTACATTCTTGTAGACACTCTGCCTCAAGTGGGGCTCATTACCAAGGTCGGGGGCTTTCTCTCCAGAGCGGTCGGTCTCATCGGAGTCGGACGTCCCCTTACCATCTGGGGGGTCAGGCGCTCGTACGGCAAGTTCGTCCAATTGGTTAGAAATATCAAGCTTTTTCTGGACGACCGCAGCGCAGGGGACACCCGCAGCGCAGGCGATAGCGTGCAGAGCAGTAGAGTACATGGCAGCGTGCAGGGCAGTTGACACCGGAAGGGGGGTGTGGTACACTAAACCCGTTCTTGCCCAACCCGTCAGGCTCCGTCATCGAAAGGAGAGGAACCAAAAGTGAAGAGCAGGAGGTCGCTTACCGCGGTCATAGGCCTCGTGGTTGTTGGCCTCGCCGCCATCGCTATCGTTTGGACTTACTCCGATCTTAGAGCTGTAGCCAGGGTGAACTCCACCTCCATCACATGGAAGGCTTTTCATAAGGCCCTTGAGAAGCAGTCTGGCAGGCAATTACTGGCGAAGATGCTTCGCGATGAACTTATAAAGCAGGGAGCCCAGAGGTATAACATCAAGGTCACGGACGAAGAGGTCGCAGCGGAGCTCAACAAGATAAAGGAGCAGTTTGGCTCTGACGCCAGCTTGCAGCAGGCGCTAGCCCAGTATGGTATGACCCTCGACAGCCTCCGCGAGCAAATAAAGACGAGCTTACTACTAGATGCTATTGCCACAAAAGACGTCACTGTTTCCGAGGACGAACTCAAGAAGTACTATCAGGAGCACAAGGATGATTTCAAAGAGCTAGAGCAGGTCAAGGCGCGGCATATCCTTGTGAAAGATGAAAAGGCTGCCAAGGACATTGAGAAGGAGCTTGCCGGAGGCGCCGACTTTGCTGAGCTTGCCAAGGCGAAGTCCGAGGACCCCGGGTCGAAGGATAAAGGCGGCGACCTGGGCTATTTCGGCAGAGGGGTCATGGATCCAGCGTTTGAGAAAGTCGCTTTTTCTCTTAAGATAGGTGAGACAAGCGCCCCGGTGAAGTCATCCTTTGGGTACCACATCATTCGGGTTGAGGACAAGAAGCCCGAGAGAACCCCGACTTTTGAAGAAGTCCGCAACGACGTGGAAAAGCGCGTCAAGAAGGATAAGGCGAAACCCGCATCGGTTGTTGTCTCGGAACTGAAGGATGCGGCGCAGATCAAGATCAACGATAAAGATCTGCAAGATGCTCTCTACGATATTTCTTACTAGGTGTACCTGTAGAAGTTCCTTGGATCTTCACATCAAGAGGAGGGTCAAGATCCCTCCTCTTGCTATAAGCTTTGCCTATTCCGGGCTTGCTTCGGCCGGGTGGGACGCAGATGGAGACCGGAATGGATGGGGCGGACGGGGGAAACGATAAGCAACATGTCTGCGAAAGCGGCGTCGGGCGCGCTCATTGTGAGGGTCCGGCCAGGTAGCATCGCTGACGAGGCGGGGATTCGGCCGGGCGACAGGCTTATTGACATGAACGGCGCCCCTGTAAGGGACATACTTGACTTTCGCTTTTTCTCTGCAGACCGGGAGGTCTCGCTCTCGGTAGAGAAACCGGACGGCGGGATTTTGGTGGTAGACGTGACCAAAGACCACGACGAGCCGCTCGGCCTTGACTTCGGCGACGTGATCTTCGACGGCGTGAGGTTCTGTCGAAACCGGTGTACTTTCTGTTTTGTGGACCAGCTCCCCCGGGGCGTGCGCAGGACTCTTTACGTTAAGGATGACGATTATCGGCTGTCGTTTTTGACCGGGAGTTACATCACGCTCACAAATCTCACGGCCGCGGACTTTGACCGCATAACATCCATGAGGCTGTCCCCTCTCTATGTCTCTGTGCACTCGACGAACCCCAAGACGCGCGGGCTGCTACTGGGGCGAAAGGATCCCTGTGACGTGATGAATGCTCTCAGTACGCTCGCGCGGTCCGGGATCACTATTCACACGCAGGTGGTGCTATGCCCCGGCGTAAATGACGGGGAAGAACTCGAGAGGACCGTCTTCGACCTTGCGTCCCTCTTCCCCGGGGTGAGGTCGTGCGCCGTGGTTCCTGTGGGGCTCACCCGACACAGGCGCGGGCTTGCGCCGGTCGTGCCCGTCAGTGTCGGGGATGCGGTAAGGGCGCTCTTCGGCGTGGAGAAGTGGCAGGAAGAATTCATGCGAAGGAATTCGTCGAGGTTCGTTTTCGCAGCGGATGAACTCTACCTTAGAGCAGGGAAGCCCATTCCTCCTCGAGAAGCATACGAGGACTTCCCGCAGATCGAGAACGGCGTCGGCATGATGCGTGATTACATGGACGAACTCGCCGGTGTGAGAGAGAAACTGCCGCAGGAGGTGAAGACTCCAAAGAGAATTGTGGTTATTACAGGCGAAGATGCGTATCCGCTGATCGATGAGACCTGTAAGCTTCTGTCTTGCGTAAAAGGCGTATCGTGCTTTGCCCTTGCAGTGAAAAACCGGTTCTTCGGACCCCGCGTGAGCGTTGCAGGCCTGCTCACAGGGCAGGATATCATCAGAAGTCTTCTTATGGCCGTCGGCGAGGGAGGCTGCGATGCCATGGTTATCCCCCGGGTGTGCCTCAAAGCGGACGAACCACGGTTCCTCGACGGAATGACCGTGAACGATCTCGCGCAGTTCGCGGGCATGCCTGTTGATGTGGCGGCCCCTACGCCGCGCTCGCTGGCGGAACATGTGCTGAGGAGAGGTGGCCTTTCGTGGGAAGGCCGGTAGTTGCGATTGTAGGCAGACCCAACGTGGGGAAATCAGCCCTGTTCAACAGGATAACCGGGACGCGACGTGCCATCGTGGAAGAAACCGCGGGAGTTACGCGCGATCGCATATACGCCGATGTCGAATGGCGGGGCCGGACGTTCGTCCTCGTGGACACAGGGGGAATAGAGACCGGCGATCCGCGTGACTCCGTCGAGGCCATGACGAGGGCCCAGGCTAAGATGGCGATAGACGAGGCCGACGCCATCCTCTTCGTGGTTGACACCAAGACCGGTCTCGTCTCGCAGGACCGTGATGTTGCGGATCTTCTTCGACGCTCGGCTCGCCCCGTGCTGCTCGTTGCGGGCAAAGCGGAGGGGGGCCGGCGCGAGGACTACATGGAGTTCTACGCTCTCGGGTTCGGCGATCCTGTTCCGGTATCATCGCTCCATGGGACGGGGATAGGGGATCTTCTGGACCGGGTCATGGAGCTGCTGCCCGAGCCGGGCCAGGACGACGAGGAGCCCCGGGATGAGGATGCGGTCAAGGTCGCCGTGGTGGGGAGGCCCAACGTCGGCAAGTCGTCGCTGGTGAACGCCATCCTCGGCGAGGAGCGGTCCATTGTGGGCCCGGACCCGGGAACAACGAGGGATGCTGTGGATACCCCGTTCCTCTGGTCCGGACAGCGGTTCATCATAATCGACACGGCCGGGATGCGCAGGATGGGGAAGGTGACAAGCCCCCTTGAACGGTACAGTGCGCTGCGTGCCCTCAAAGCCGTGGAGAGGTGCGACGTGGCGCTGATGGTCGTCGATGCGTCGGCGGGCCTTGCCTCGCAGGACGCGAGGATAGCGGGCTACGCGGACGAGGCCGGGCGGGCATCTGTGATAGTCGTGAACAAATGGGATCTCGTCCAGGAGGAGAAGGGGGCCAGGGCCAGGCTGGAGCAGCTTGTTCGGACGGACCTAGCCTTCCTATTGTACGCGCCGTGCGTGTTTGTATCCGCCCTCACAGGAAAGGGTATCTGGAAGCTCATGAAAGTAGTTGCAGAAGTTGCCCGGAACCACGCTCGACGGGTGGCCACTTCGACGCTGAACGACGTGTTAAGAGAAGCTCAGATAAGGGTTGAGCCACCCCAGGACAGGGGGAAGCAACTGCGGCTCTACTACGCTACCCAGGTAGGCGTGCGCCCCCCATCATTTTCGGTATTCGTGAACGACCCGGATCTCGTACATTTCTCATACAGGCGCTACCTTGAAAACAAACTACGGGAAGCTTTCGACTTCGGGGGATCTCCGATCAGGCTGTATTTCCGCCGGAGAGGGTAGCATGGATCGGGGGGAGAGGTCATGAATTGGGAACGGCTTGCTGTGCTTGCGATTCTAAGCTACCTCCTGGGTTCTATTCCCTTCGGGTACCTTGTAGGAAAGTACTGGAAAGGGGTAGACGTGAGGCGTCGCGGGAGCGGCAACATCGGCGCTACGAATGTGTTGCGTATCCTCGGCCCGGGCCCGGCGCTGGCTGTGCTTGCGGGCGACATGGGGAAGGGAGCGCTCAGTGTGTACCTTGGGTGGGTAGCCGGTGGGACCACCGGGGCAATGGTATGCGGCATCGCTGCCGCTGCTGGGGGCGCATGGTCCGTGTTCCTGGGATTCGGGGGAGGCAAAGGCATGGGGGTCGGCAGCGGAATTGTCCTGGCCAGCATGCCGCTGGTTGCGCTTGTTCTTGTTCCAGTGTGGGGTGTGCTGGTTGCGCTCACGCGTTACGTCTCCCTGGGGTCTATCGTGATATCAGCGCTTGCGCCGGTGGCAGCTTACGCCCTGGGAATGCCGCCTGAGTATGTAGTCCTGGCGGCTGTAGTCGGAGGTTTCGCCATCATAAAGCATCAGTCCAACATTAAACGGCTTCTTGCCAGACAAGAACGCAGGCTGGGAGAGCCGGCGGACTGACTGTATCAGAGTGGATGCGCAAGAGCATTCGCGTCCGTGACAGAGTGACCACTGCTAGCCAGGTCTCCTTGCCAGGTCCTATGGGAGCGCTCTGCAAGGGTGCTGCGCTGCAGATAGACTTCGGGCAACGCCTGACAGTAAGTGATATGCTAAGCCCATTCTCCGCATTAGGAGCGCGACCAAATTGAGAAATGGCCTGCTAAAAGGCCAGTTGCCGGGGTCCTCCAACTGTTTTGCGGCACGTGACCATTGCGTCCTTTAGCTGGGAAGACGTTTCTACTGCGGAAAACGAGCTAAGTGCAAGTTTAGGAAAGTGGTGTGAGTTCATGACGAGCGACTTAAGAGTTTGCTGAGAGTTGGTGGACAATGAATGATTTGCCACGCGTAGGGGTCATTGGAGCGGGTGGTTGGGGCACTGCCCTTTCCGTACTGCTCGCGGGCAAGGGCTATGCCGTTGATCTTTGGGCCCGGGAGGAGGACGTGGCCCGCGAGATATCAACGTGCCGCACGAACGAGACGTTTCTCGAAGGGGTGGAAATTCCGCAGGACGTTTTCGCCACCACCGACCTGGAGAGGGTGGTTCGCAGGAATAGTTTCCTGCTAATGCCCGTGCCGTCGCAGCACATGCGCCAAGTAGCGCGCGCCGCCCGGCCTTTCCTCACTCGAGAGCACATCATCATACATGCAGGCAAGGGCATCGAGGAGAGATCGCTCCTCCGCCTGTCTCAGGTGCTCATGGAGGAGCTTCCGCCGGAGCTCCATGAGAACATTGGGGTGTTGTCGGGCCCCAGCCACGCGGAAGAGGTCGCACGAGGGGTGCCCACGGCGATCGTGGCGGCGTCGACCGATGAGCGCGTGGCAAAGATGGGGCAGGAGGTGCTCATGTGCCCCACCTTTCGTGTATACACAAGCCACGACATCGTCGGCGTGGAATTGGGTGGTGCACTGAAAAACGTCATTGCGCTTGCCACGGGCATCGCCGACGGGTTGGGCTTCGGCGACAACACGCGGGCTGCGCTGATGACCAGGGGCCTTGCAGAGATTGCACGGCTCGGGATCGCAATGGGAGCAAACCCGCTCACGTTCGCGGGGCTCTCCGGTATGGGCGACCTCATTGTGACGTGCATGAGTATGCACTCTCGCAACCGGCGGGCGGGCATCGAGATCGGACGCGGCAGGAGTGTCAACGATGTCCTGAGTTCGACGCGAATGGTAGTGGAGGGCATTCCCACCACGAAAGCTGCCGTGGCGCTGTCACGGCGGTTCGGTGTGGACATGCCGGTTGCCTCCAAACTTCACGAGATTCTCTTTTCAGAGTTGGACCCGAGACAGGCGGTTGCCGATCTTATGACGCGCGGACCGGTCTCGGAGACGATGTCCATATTCATGAACGGCGGCGGGTGATTAGCAAGTAACCGTTCCCGGCGAATACCGAATGGGGGAGGGAGCTGGGGTCTTCGGGGCGCGGATATGTGCCCCGCCAGCGAAATATCGATGAAGCCTGACATGAACTGGCCTGTTTTCATTGGAACCCTTGTTGTCGCAGCGCTTGCTGCATGGTGGACTTTCAAAGACGCGCGCAGCCGGGATTCCAGCCCTTTGCTTTGGGCGGCTGGGATCGTGATCAGCGCGCTTATGCTGGGCCCCGTCGGGGGCCCCGTCGGGAGCGCGGTTGTTCTCGGCGTGTACCTTCTCGCAAGGCCGCGTGGCGCCCTTCTCGTATGCCCTCACTGCAAACGCAGGTACATACATAACCTCGCGTTCTGCCCTCATTGCGGAAAACCTGTGAAGAAAGAATGCTTGAGGTGCCACGACACGATGGAGCTTGACGCCGAAACTTGCCCACACTGCGGCATGAAAGCGCTCTAGAACCATGCAGGAATTGGCAGCCGGGCGTCGAAAATCTAGACGTCCATGTTCGGTCGCCTGACGCGGCCGGCCTCTGTCGGCTCAGGTGTTCGGCCGTTATCAGGACACGGGGGGAATCCGGGCGCTCGACAAGAGCGACAGGATCGACGTCCTGATCCACGAGTTGACTCGCCTTGAGGAAGACCTCGACAAGCTCGGCGATGAGGAGCGCGACCGGGCAAGGACCGAGGTTGCCGCCGTACGGGACCAGATTGTCGATGTCCTCACTGCCGCGCTGCGGGATGGCGACGTATTCGCAAGGCGGGGGGCCGCATACGGCCTCAGCAAGCTGCCCGAGCTACGCGCCGTTGACGCTCTCATCTTTGCGCTCGGCGACGAAGACGACTCCGTTCGGAGTTGGGCTGCAGAGGCCCTCGGGTCTATCGGGGCCGCGCAGGCGCTTGAGCCGCTCGTGAGGGCCCTCAAGGAAGAGAACCCCTACGTTGCCTACAGCGTAACGCACGCGATAATGAAATTCCCCAAGGACGCAGTGGCCGATGACGTTTGCGCGGTCCTCGACAACCCCAACAGAAACGTTCGTCGCAGGGCGGCGAAGCTGCTTGGAGAACTCAGGTGTAGAAGGGCAGTTCCCCGCCTTTCAGCGATGCTCGGCGACCCCGACCCGTCAGTAAGGTATGAAGCGGTTGAGGCCTTGCGCAAGATAGGGGATCTCAGAGTCCTGGAGCGGTTGATCGGTGCACTTGCTGATGAATCCACCGACGTCCGTTACGGGGCGATACAGGCCCTGCGGGCGCTCGGCGACCGGAGGGCAGTGGAGCCCCTCGTTCGGGTATGCATCGAAAACGAAGACTTACGTTTCTACGCGCTTCAAGCGCTTAAGGAGCTTTGCGGCGAGGAATCGTGCCGGCCCGTTCTGGAAGCGCTGGAGCATGTGAGGGGTCTGGTGCACGCCGTTGCCATGCGCGTGTTGAACGAGCGCGAGCAAAGCGCGCACAGAGCGAGCAGCTAGGGGGCCTGAGGCGCCTGAAAGCATGAGTCCAACTCTTCCTGGCGGCTGGTGAGTTTTGGCAGCGCTCCATCCCGTGCGAGCCAGAATGCACCGCCGCTTGTTCTTCGCTTTCCTGTGAGGGCCTTGTGTGCTATAATTCAGTTCAACCGGTACGATGCCGATACCATACCGATGTTGCATCGTGAGAAAACACCGGGGGGACCGCGGCGCCACGCCTGCATTGGGAGGTGAGGTCATGATATCCCAAACCGAGATCATCTTTCGTTTGGTGCTGGCAATGATGTTCGGGGGCTTTATCGGGCTTGAACGCGAGAGCCACAAACGTCCTGCAGGTTTTCGGACTCACATCCTGGTGTGTGTCGGCTCTGCGCTCGTCATGATGATCTCTCAGTATGCGTTTGTTAACTTTGCGCGGGCAACCGAGTATGATCCGGGGCGCATCGCCGCCCAGGTTGTAAGCGGCATAGGATTTCTCGGGGCTGGTACGATACTGAGGGAAGGCGCCACCATCAAGGGGCTGACAACGGCTGCAAGCCTCTGGGTTGTGGCCGGGATCGGGCTTGCGGTTGGCACGGGCTTTTACTTGGCTGGAGCAGTGACCACGGGCCTTGTGGTGATGGTGCTCATAGTCCTGGACCGGTTCGAGCGCAGGTTCATCTATACAAAGAGAGACACCCTCTTCGTTCAGGTGCAAGATAAGCCAGGCCAGTTGGGTGCCATCGCAACAGTGCTCGGCAAATACGGTGTAAGCATCAAAGATGTAGAGATGGAAACCCTGGAGACCGGCCACGAGGCTTGCATCCGCCTTGCCCTGGAGGTCCCCTTCTCAGTGCGCAAGGATAGGCTGCTCGACGAGATAGCCGGGGTCGAGGGAGTATATCGAGTGGGTTACGAGGAGTGAGAGCGTGGCGGTGCGTGTACTGGTTACAAACGACGATGGGATTCTTGCTGACGGTCTTCGCTCACTTGCCGCTGAGCTTTCCTCTCTCGGAGAAGTTGTGGTAGTCGCCCCTGACAGGGAAAGAAGCGCCACAGGCCACGCCATCACGGTGCTGCGCCCCCTTCGGGTAGAGAAGATGACTATTCCTGGCCTCGATGCTGAGGCCTGGGCCGTCGATGGGACGCCGTCAGACTGCGTGAAGCTGGCCGTCGAGGCGCTGCTTGATAGGCGGCCTGACGTGGTGGTTTCGGGCATCAACCGGGGGCCCAACCTCGGCACCGACGTGCTCTACTCGGGCACGGTTTCAGCGGCGGTTGAAGGCGCTATCTGCGGGCTGCCGTCGCTTGCGGTCTCCGTGGCAGCCTTTGAGAACTGCAACTACGCGTTCGCAGCGAAGTTCGCAACGAGGATGGTTTCAAAGGTTCTGGAAAACGGGCTTCCCCTGGACACGCTGCTCAACATCAATGTGCCGTGCGTGGACGAACCGGACATAGCAGGTGTGGCCATCACTAGGCTCGGGACGCGAAAGTGGAAGGATGTGTTCGACAAGCGCATAGATCCCCGCGGCCGCACGTATTACTGGATGGCCGGGGACGTGGTGGAATGCGATGAAGACGAGAACGCGGATGCCGTCGCCATCCGGAATAACCTGATTTCGGTAACCCCGATCCACCTTGATCTTACCAGGTACGACCTGATCGAGCAGTTGAAAGGATGGAGCATTGGCATCCGGAGTATGAAAGGGATGTAAAGGGACGTCGTCGTAAAGCGAGACTACTGGCTTTCGCAAGTCCCCGGCGAGAAACATAGTATATATAAGATTCTCTTCTCGACCGGGGGTATATGCGTGGGTCTCGATTGGATGTTGAGGTGTGCGGCCATCCTCTCCCTCGTTATCATCCTCGAGATGGCCTGGGTGATTTATGCGCACAGGGCCGGTGCGCTATCGCGCGAGGTCGTGTCTTGTGCGGTGGGGCTCGTCGTAGTCACTGCGATCTTGTACGTTTCGTTGATATCGCTCATCGCTGTTCGAGTGGTGGCGCCTCTCATCTACGGGCTTTAGGAGAAGGTCGGACTGCCCGACGACGACGTGTTATTCGTGCCCTGCCTGGAATTTCAAGAGGAAAGGAGCGAAGGCGGTCCCGGGTCTATCTCGGGGCACGCCGCGCGTACTGTGAAGAGGAAAGTGGCTTTGGTCCTGGGCGGCAAGTCGGCCGAGAGGGAGATATCGCTCCGTACGGGTCAGCAGGTGGGTGTCGCACTCAAACAGAAAGGCCATGACGTGATCGCACTGGACCTCGACTCCAACCTTGTCCCTGCTCTTGAGAGAGAAAAACCGGACGTGGTCTTCATCGCCCTCCACGGCAGGTATGGTGAGGACGGGTGCCTCCAGGGCCTCCTCGAGATAATGGGGATCCCATACGTCGGGTCCGGGGTGCTCGCAAGCGCGCTTGCAATGGACAAGGTCATGTCTAAAAAGCTCTTCCGGCTCGAGGGCCTTGTGTGTCCCAAAGAGCTCGTAGTCAGAAAGCAAGAGATCGATGGCGGCGACACGGCAAAGTTCATAGAACGGGTCAAAGAGGCCCACGGATTCCCGGCAATAGTCAAGCCGAACAGAGAGGGGTCCACGATCGGGCTGACGCTTGTGAAGGAGCCCGGACAGTTCCCGGATGCCCTGGCTCGTGCATTCGAGTATGACAACGAGGCGCTGGTAGAGGAGTATATAAGGGGAACCGAGGTCACAGTGGGCGTTCTCGGCAACCGCGAGCCCCGGGCGCTGCCTGTGATCGAGATCGTCTCAGCCACGGGCCTCTATGATTACGAGGCCAAGTATACGAAGGGCATGAGCGAGCACATCATTCCTGCGCGGATAAGCGACAGCGCGTACAGGGCTGCCCAGCAGGACGCGGTGAAAGCCCATACGGCGCTCGGTTGCCGGGGGATGTCCCGCGCTGATTTCATTGTCGGCCCGGGTGACCAGCCTTATATCCTTGAAGTGAACACCATCCCTGGGATGACCGAGACCAGCCTTTTGCCCGATGCGGCGAGAGCTGCGGGAATAGAATTCCCGGACCTCGTTGATATGCTCGTCGGTTTCGCTCTGGAGGATTGATACCTGCAAGTCAACACTTCTCCTCAATACATAATCGTATCTTGTGACCGTCGTCACATCTCGCGCCGGACTTGTAGCTTACTATAGAAGCACGACGACCAAATGACTGGGGAGGGGATGAATATGGTAATGTCCAAGAGAATCGTCCTGGTATTGGTTGTGGCTGGCTTACTCCTGAGTGGCACTGCATCTGCGATTGGGCCTGCGAATCCAGGCGCGGATCCGGAGGATGAGTATGTTGCAACGAGCGCGTTCATAGCAAACATTGTCGCGAGCTTTCCTGAACTTGGACTTGTGCCCGAACAGATCCAGGCCCTGAGAGAAGCAGGGTACGGCTGGGGGGAGATAGTCATTGCGTGCGACATCGCGGTAAGCTCCGGGCAAACCCTCGACGGAGTGATAGCTCTTGCGACCGAGGGCGCCGGGTGGGGGGAGATCGCGAAATCACTGGGAATCCAGGCGAAGGCATTTGGGCAGTCGGTACGGGAAGTCATAGGTAGGAGCGGTGCCAAGGTAAAGGCGCAACAGGAGCGACGGGGGCTTGATGAGGCCGCAGCTATGGATATGCTCCGGGAGCGGTTCGGCCTCTCCGATGACGAGATCCGGGGCCTTGCCGACATGGGCCTCAACGCACAGGACATGCTTTGCGCCGTCAGCATCGTGGCGGCGGCAGGGGATGCGTCCAGGCTGGAGCTTGTATTGCAGCACCGCATTCGGCAGCAAAGCTGGTTGAGGATTGCTGAGTCTCTCGGGATCGGCAGGGAAAGCATCATACCCCGGGTTGTCGTCCGAGACCGCATCGAGTTCAAGAACGCCCTGAAGCACGCCGTTAAGGAGCAAATCAGGGCCTATGAGGGAAAAGGCAAGCCTGACAATCCCGGGGCCGGGAAAGGACAAGAGAATAGTGGTAATGCCGGCGGCGGCAGCGGGTCGCCTGGGTCGCCCGGGGGCGGCCAGGGCGGATCGCAGGGCGCCGGTCACGGCGGCAAGAAATGAGACCGAGGCCCGGGGTGCGCGCCTGCGCACCCCGGGGACGCACGCTGCTCGCCACCATCTGGACGGGTTTAGAAGGTCTGCCTGACAAGCAAGACGTCGAGCTCCTGAATACCGAACTCCAGTGCTTCTTCGTGGGATGGCATGAAGATGTCAATGCGATTCCCCTTTATGCTACCTCCTGTATCCTCCGCCCGGTACACTCCGAGACCTTCGATGTACACCCAGGTGCCTAATGGGATGACTCTGGGGTCAACCGCGATGGTTCGGCCGGGCGTTGCGGACACGCCTGAGCTTGTTATTCCGAAAGCAGGGTGGCCCTCAGATTTGCCTGTACACTTTGGGCAGTTGTCATACGCCGTCGCTGTGACACGGACCCTCCCCGCGGCGCGGATCGGAAAAGGGTCCCCCCCGTTATGAGGCTCGCTTTGCATCGGCGCGTTACTGGTTTGCACTATCGTATCAATGGTGCAAACGTTATCCGTTGCGCTGGCTACCTGCGCGGGCCCACCTGCTCAGAAGGCAAGGGAGATCGTCCAGGCGAGCGCGCCGGATATGAGGCGTCTGAAGATAGACATAAGCGTGACAGGCCCGTCCTGATGGGTCGCGGGCCTGCATACTTTACACCTCCGGGCAATAGAGTTCTCATTGTTAGGTTCGTTCGTGCCTTGCTCTTATGATTCCCCGCGAAGCACCTCTTGATCCTGGTAAGTTGCTGCAGAAAACCCTTTGAGTTTGTGCGACTTCTGCATGCGTTTTTGAAGGAAAGGCAAGTGGCAAGCAGAAATAAGAAACAGGTGCCCAAAGATTGGCGTTTGAGCGTTGGGAGTGATACTGTGGACGTACCACGGTCTCAAAACAACAGTACGAGCAGCCAGGGCGACTCAAGGGAGCTTCTTGAGAACCTTAACGTGATACTTGATTCCATAGACGAAGGCATCCACGTCGTCGATCGGAGTGGAGTCACTGTCCTTTACAACAAGGTGGCGGCAGAGCTGGATAACCTCAGGGAAGAAGAGGTTGTTGGGAAGCACATTCTCGAGGTATTTCCATCTCTGTCTCGGGAGACCAGCACTCTTCTCCAGGTGCTCAAGACCGGGCAGGCCATATGCAACAGGGAGCAGACGTTCACCACGTACAAGGGCGATACTATCACTACGGTGAACTCCACTTTGCCCGTGAGAGTGGACGGGAGGCTGGTCGGGGCTGTCGAGGTCTCACGCAACATTACACTTATGCGAGAGATGGCCCACCGCATAGTAGATCTCCAGACGGAACTCTTTGGGAGACGCGAGGGCAGGCGCGAGATCGAGGCCGAGAGAGCACGTTACACCTTCCGAGACATAGTTGGGGAAAGTGAAAGCATATTGGAACTCAAGCGCAAGGCGGCAAGGGCGGCTGGCGGTTCCTCGTCCGTCCTGGTGTATGGCGAGACCGGCACCGGCAAGGAGCTTTTCGTCCAGGCCATCCACAATGCCAGCCCGCGAGCACAGGGGCCGTTCGTCGCACAAAACTGCGCCGCTTTCCCCGAAGGGCTGCTGGAAGGAATCTTGTTCGGAACGACTAAAGGCAGTTTCACTGGAGCACAGGACAGACCAGGTCTGTTTGAGCTTGCCGATGGAGGTAGCATCTTCCTAGACGAGATCGATTCAATGCCTTCGAGCCTCCAGGCAAAGATCCTCAGGGTCTTATCGGAGAGATGTGTTCGCCGTGTTGGTGACACAAGAGTGCGCAAGGTGGATGTCCGCGTAATGGCGGCGATGAGCAGGCCGCCGCTTGAGGCCGTGTCCCGGGGCATGCTGCGCGAGGATCTCTATTACCGGTTGAACGTCATTTGCCTCGCCATTCCGCCGCTGCGCGAAAGGCGCGAAGACATCCCGCTTCTCACGGCCCACTTCATTGCAAGGTTCAACTCTCAGCTAATGATGAACGTGAAAGGAGTCTCCGACGAGGTCGCGGAGGTTTTCTCCTGTTATCACTGGCCAGGCAACGTGCGCGAGCTCGAACATGCCATTGAAGGCGCCATGCACATGCTCGACGGAGATCTCATCATGGCGGAACACCTCCCGGACCATCTCCGCCATATCGCAGGGAGCAAGCAGGGCCCGGTCGCCGGGGCCGAACGCCTTGCCGAGACCTCGCTTCCCACGCCAGCTGACCTCCAAGGGGACTTTCGCACCGCTGTCGCCAGCGTCGAGGCTGCGCTCGTCCGCAAGGCACTGGCGGAGGCGGGCGGGAATATCTCGAGAACTGCGCGATCGCTTGGAATGCCCCGCCAGACCCTTCAGTACCGCCTGAAAAAACTCGGCATAAAGTAGGATTACCGGGGTGCCCGGCAACAGGTTGCGCAAATTACCGGTCTTTGCTTCTCTCTGGCTTACAAGGCAGGCGCGGGCACCTTTGGCAAATAGGGGCACTCTCCGTCCAGTATGCGCCCTTGACGGCACGGCCATAATAGCCATAGAACATGCGGCGTGGGCGCGCCAGACGCGGGAGGTGCCCGTTTTGAAGGGATACATGGATCTCATTATACACAGTGGCAACCGGCCACTTGTCGAGGCGCTTGAGGCTGCCATCGTATCCCTCCTTGCTGGGCGACCGCTCCACGTTCACGTCGAAGGGCTTCGCGGGACGGGCAAGACTACAATCATCCGTGCGATGAGGGATGTGTTGCCTGTCATTGAGAGGATCGGGGGATGCCCATATAACTGCGACCCGCTACGACCCCACTGCCCTCTACACCGGAATCTCACGCCTGAGGCCATCTCCTCCCTGGGCAAGGAAATGATCCCCGTGCCATTCCTCGAGATATCACACGCCGCGAAGATAGGAACGGTCGTCGGAAGCATCGATCTCGCGCGTATAGCCGATCCTGCAAAACCCGAGGCTGCGCTTCTCCCCGGTATACTGCCGCGAGCCAGCAGGGGCATCGTTTTCGTTGACGAAATCAACAGGCTCGCCGACACTTCGCCAGAACTCACCGACGTGCTTCTAGATGTGATGGGCACCAAACCCGGCCGCCTTCAGGTCGAGGAAACAGGCTTGCCGATGTTTGAGATCCCGATAACGTGTTCCGTGTGGGCTGCGAGCAACCCTGACGAGGAGCCGGGTGCGCTCGAGGATATCAGGAGACAACTGTCAGACAGGTTCGACTTCACCGTTAACATGGGAAGGCCCCAGGACCACTCCACGGTCAAACGTATCCTCATAGAGGAAGACCGCCGTCCGTCGGGCACAAACCCGCAGGCGGCAAAACCCAACCTGCAAGACCTTGATGCGCTAAGAAAGGCGGTGTCAAGGGGTTCGTCGGCTCTTCCAGGTGTGACGTTGCCTGATGATCTCGCGTCTGTGCTTGGGGAGATGTACGTGGATTTCGGCATGGAGAGCCTCCGGGCCGTGGAGGCGATTGCGCTCGGGGCGCGAGCGAGGGCTGCCCTTGAGTCCAGAGACCGTGCGTCTCTCGACGACATCAGGACAGTGCTCCCATTCGCTCTTCGTCACAGGGTGGATGCATCTACCCTCATCAACATCGGCAAGTTCCTGGACGAATATGAGCTGCGGTGCGGGCGCCGCCGCGAACCCGATTCCCCGAAAGACGAGACCCCCGAGACCGCAGCCGGACGGGTCGAGGAGGTCCGCCGTAAGGAGTTCGGCACCACCGGTGACCTGGTCTTGCGTCCAGACAGCCTCTGGGAGAGGCTCATGAGAGGCATAGGCCTGGCCAGGGCTGAGACAGGCACGCCTGCAACGGGCCAGGCGCAAAGAGCATCCTCGTCTGGAAGCCCTCCAGGCAGCCCCGGAGAGACCTTGCCAGGTTATGGAGCAGGGGGGGCGGGGATCTCGGATCCCACCGACGTGCCTCTCTCGGCGCCGCCAACCAGGGCGAGGGCTTTGGTCCAACTGGGCGCAGGGGACGTCCTCTTCGCTGAGGAGGACCTCAGGCCACGATGAACGACTTCGAACCTCTTGCCGTCCTCCGGTACGATTTCCCCCGCCTGGTAAGGCAGATGCAGAGCGAGTTCCGCATGGGCAAAGGTATCAGGATCGGGGAAACCACCGTGGTAAGCAAGAAAGTCCACGTCATCCATCCTGCGAACCCCGGCGAGGTAAAGATCGTTATCAACCAGGATGCGGGCGCCACCTTCTATTCCAGGCGCAAGAGAGATGAGATCCTGCACATCGACATCTTTCATGAGCTTGCAGAGGTGGACCACCGCAGAATTGCAGACTCGGTCAGGAGGTCCGTACACGGGTACTTTCAGGATCGCCTTTTTGACCAGGCGAGAGGGCTCTTCTTCCCTTCGCCGGGTGAACTCCTGAATTTCATCGACATCCAAACGGGGACGGGCGGCGGGAGAGCCGGAGGCAGCCTGAATTACGGAAGGAAGCTCTCGCTCCGGAAGGCTCATTACAATCACGTGCATCTTGCGGCGATGCTACCTGACAACTGCCTCGCCATGCTATTCTACCTGGTATGCGCCATTGAAAAGGAGATCACGGCTCAGGGTGTAGAGATACGAAAGGTAGAGCGCCTCGCACACCACGAGGCAACCGGCAAGGGTGATCTTTCCCCGTACTCCAGCATGTTCGATTCTTACCTGAACGAATCCCGAATGACTGGATATGGTCACAACTGGGATGCGCTGCCAAGGGAAGCGCGGATCGAGGCCGTATCGTCCATGGCCGAGGAGTTCGGCGGAAGGGCCACTATGGCTCGTCTGCTGGATCTGCTTCCAGCGTCCGGCGGCATACCGCCTGACGTCCGGTCCGATGTGGGTGACGCTGATGATGTGATCGAGCGGCTCTCCAGCTTGGATCTGCTGACGCGCGATAAGGGGCAGGTGACTCTCACGCCGAAGGGCAGGGAAGTCAGGAACATCCTTGCGACGTGTGCGTCTGAGATCGAGGCGGGGATAAGGCGTCTCATAAGGAAAATGCCAATTGTGCCGCGCATGCCGCGCCGCGAGGAGGGTCGGTTCGGCAGGAGGGCTCGCCACGAAAGGCCGAGGGTTTCAAAGAGCGTCAAGACCCCGAAGGAAGGGGAGTGGTGCGACGAAATCGCGGTGCCGGAGACTGTGATCACGGCTCTGGTCAGACGCTATCTCGACAAAGGCCGGTCCTGCCTGCTCGAACGGGACGACATGAGAGTCTATCGTCATCGCCCGCCGAGACCTCCCGAGGTGTGCCTGCTCATTGACGCCAGTGCCAGTATGGTTGGCAAGCGGATCCGGGCAGCGAAGTACCTCATACGACACCTGGCCACGGCGTGTCAGGTTCGGATTACCGTGCTCACCTTTCAGGAGCGCGATGTGAAGGCCCAGATAGCTTCCACGAGGAGCAGGAAGACCATAGAGGAGGGAATTCGGAGAATTGAACCTGCTGGGCTCACGCCTCTCGCTGCCGGGATTTCTGAGGCCCTTGACTTCATACAAGCAAAGAAGCTCAAGGACGTGCTGCTGGTTCTAATCACCGACGGCATCCCCACTATGAACCGCTGGACTGCAGATCCTGCGAGGGATGCCCTCACCGCGGCAAAGCGCATCGCCGAAGAGAAGGTCTCCTTCATGTGCGTGGGACTCCAGCCCAATCGAGATTTCCTCAAGAAGCTAACAGATACGGCCCGCGGTAAGCTCTACATCGTAGATGAGTTCGACAAGGATGTGCTCATAGACCTGGTCCGCAGCGGAAGAAGGGAAAGCACGAGGAGCGCGAGCCTGAGGTAAGAAGCCGGGCTTATCCTTGAAGGATTTTGTGTGCGGCTTGGCGAATAACCTGGCGTAGCGAGTGATTCCGGGCATTAGCCTGGCAGATCGCCACTATGAACCGGGCGCCGGAACGCTCCGGATTGGGAGATGAGCCTGTTGCAGGTTATTACCATTGTGAGCCTGGCGTTTGCGCTTCTTGTCGCTGTGTTCGCCATTCAGAATTCGAGCCCTGTTACGGTGACGTTTCTCAGGTGGCGCCTTGTGGACGTCTCTCTGGCCCTTGTGATCCTGGGGTCGGCTGCGGCTGGTGCCGTTGTTGTCGGCTTGTTTGGGGCGATGAGAGAGATAGGCCTGCGCTTCAGTCTCAGGTCATGGCGGGGCAGGGTGGAGCGGCTTGCGGAAGAACTTGATACGGCGAGGGAGAAAACAGTGAACTCAGAGCGAGAAATCGCGGGGCTCCAAAAAGAGGTCCGCGACCGAACCCAGGAGCTTGACGCGGCCAGGCGACGCGTGGAGGAGCTCGAAGTAGAACTCGAAGCAACGCGCGCCATGGAGCTTCTCCCGGAGGCGCGGGAAGACGCAGGCGGTACCGAGACCGCCTGAATGCCACAGGAGTACTCAACAGGCACAACCTGAGTAGCCAGGAGGTGCTTGTTTTATTTGGGGAGCGGCGTGCTTACGGCTTACGCAGGGCAGGGCAGGGCAGGGCAGGGAAAGAGCCGCGTCCTGGACCTGGAGGAGCGACATCGGCGTGTCGGCGTGGGAGCTCCTTGCGCGTTTGCGGACAAAGGGTTAGTATTTTTGGTGGCGGGAGCGGTCCCGCTTCTCCAGAGGGTTTACGGGGACAATAGGGGGAGAGGCTTTGGCCGGCTGTGTTTGGCAGGTATCCAGTTTTACGCACGAGGCAGAGAGGAGAAGCAGGGCTCTTGCGGCTGAACTCGGGGTTCCGCCGCTCGTCGCGAAGATCCTCAGCCTTCGAGGCTTCGGGGACGCGCAGGGCGCGCAGGCCTTTCTCCGGTCTGACTTACAGGACCTTGCAGATCCGTTTCTTCTACCCGACATGGAGAAGGCTGTTTCCCGGGTCCTGCGAGCGATAAGGAATCACGAGAAGATCAGGATATACGGGGATTACGACGTTGATGGTGTCACGGCGGTGTGCGTGTTGCTCCACGTGTTGAAACGTCTTGGCGCCGACGTCGATTACTATATCCCCGGGCGCCTCGTAGAGGGTTACGGCGTCAACTCTGATGCCATTGAGAAGGCCGCGAAAAGCGGCACGTCGCTTCTCATCACAGTAGATTGCGGGATCACTGCATTCGACGAGGTTGAACTTGCGCGCAAACGAGGAATCGAGGTCATCGTCACCGATCACCACGAGCCCGGCGACGTCCTTCCTAATGCCTATGCGGCCGTCAACCCGAAGAGGAAGGACACGCTCTATCCTTTCGCCGATCTTGCCGGCGTGGGCGTCGCTTATAAGCTAGGCCATGCGCTCCTCGAGGCGCGAGCAGGTACCCTTGATGCGCTGGAGCCGCCCGTCGAACTTCTTGAGCTTGTGGCTCTCGGGACCATCGTGGATGTCGCCCCTCTTACTGGCGAGAACAGGGTTTTCGCCAAGCACGGCCTTGCAAGGATGAACTCTACGAGCAACGTCGGCCTGCGTGCGCTCGTCGAGAGGTCCGGCCTTTTGGGGCGCGAGATCAGCGCGGGTACTGTTAGCTTTGCTCTCGGGCCTCGCTTGAACGCCGCTGGAAGGCTTGGTGACGCGTCGCTCTGCGTAGATCTCCTTACCACGTCTTCGGCGGAGAGAGCGGCCGAGATCGCCCGAGTGCTCGACCTGGCAAACCAGGAAAGACAAGCCCTGGAGCAATCCATATTGATGGAAGCAGCATCTATGGTCAGGACCAGGGATGGGGAGGCTGAGGACGTCGTCCTGGTCCTCGCGGGCGAAGGCTGGCATACCGGTGTAATCGGCATTGTTGCCTCGAGGTTGGTCGAGCGGTTTAACCGCCCTGTCATCCTGATATCACTTGACGGTGAGGAGGGACGAGGCTCAGGGCGGAGCATAGAAGCGTTTAACCTTTACGAAGGGCTGTGCGAGTGCGCGGACTTGCTCGACGGGTTCGGGGGGCACAGCCATGCCGCCGGACTCAGTATAACGCGGGATGCCGTCGGCCTCTTCCGCGAAAGAATAAACGATGTGGGCCGCAGCCTCTTGACTCAGGATGACCTCGTGCGGAAGGTCACGTGTGACCTCGAGATTGGGTTCAACGAGGTGGACCTCGCAGCGGCGGAGGGGCTTGCCTCGCTTGCGCCGTTCGGGGTGGCAAACCCCATGCCGACCTTCCTTACGCGGGGTGCCAGACTCGTAGAGTACCGGGGGGTCGGTGCTGACGCGAAGCACCTCAAGATGAAACTCTTCCACAACGGGGTGGTTCTCGATGCGATAGGCTTCGGGCTCGGTAGCCTGGCCCCGGCGCTCTTCGCCCGGGGGATCGCAGAAGTTGACATCATCTACGCCATCGATGTCAACCAGTGGAATGGCACAAGACAGGTCGAACTTAACATAAAAGGCTTGAGAGAGGCTGTCAGCGCCTGATCGTTGTTGTATAATGGATGGTATGAAGAGGTCTACGGGTGGTCACGGTGGCACAGGGCATTGAAGATCTTCTCGAGAAGATAAGAAAGTACGCCCCGGACGCTGCGCTCGACGTGGTGACCAGGGCCTATGCGTTCGCTGCGCGCGCCCACGCCGGGCAGCAGCGCGACTCCGGGGATTCTTTCATTTTCCATCCCCTGGGGGTCGCAACCATCCTTGCGGAACTCGAGATGGACGTTACCACCATTGCCGCCGGCCTGCTTCACGATGTGATCGAGGATACTCCCGTTACCCTTGCGGAGATAAAAGCAGAGTTCGGGCACGAGCTCGGCGTGCTCGTTGACGGCGTGACGAAGCTCGGCAGGCTGCCTTTTATGTCCAGGGAGGAGCAGCAGGCCGAGAACCTCCGCAAGATGTTCCTCGCCATGGCGCAGGACATCAGGGTGGTCGTGATAAAGCTCGCTGACAGGCTTCATAACATGCGCACCCTGGGCCACCTCCCTTGGGATAGACAGGCCAGGATAGCTCGTGAGACCCTTGAGATCTACGCGCCGCTCGCCCATCGCCTGGGCATGTGGAGGATAAAGTGGGAGCTCGAGGACCTCGCCCTCAGGTACCTGGAGCCGGGCGAGTATTATAAGCTTGTTGAGAGGGTTGCAAAGAAGCGCAAGGAGCGCGAAGGCCTCATAGAAGAGGCCAAGGCGATACTGAAGAAGAGCCTGGAAGAGGCTCGCGTCCCGTGCGACCTCCAGGGAAGAGCTAAACACTTCTACAGCATTTACGAGAAGATGCGGGTGAAGGGCAAGACATTCGAGGAGATCTACGATCTCATCGCTATCCGGGTCGTCGTGAACACCGTAAGAGATTGCTACGCGGTCCTGGGGACCATACACTCGCTGTGGAAGCCGATCCCGGGCAGGTTCAAAGATTACATCGCCATGCCCAAATCCAACATGTACCAGTCCTTGCACACAACGGTTATCGGGCCGAAGGGCGAACCCTTGGAGATACAGATCCGCACATGGGATATGCACCGCACGGCGGAATACGGCATCGCGGCCCACTGGAGGTATAAAGAAGGCACCCACACGACCAGCGAGTTCGAGGAGAAGATGTCGTGGCTTCGGCAGCTCCTCGAGTGGCAGCGGGATCTCAAGGACGTTCACGACTTCATGGAGACCCTGAAGATCGACCTTTTCAAGGACGAGGTTTTCGTATTCACTCCGAAGGGAGACGTCAAGAGCCTGCCCGCAGGGTCCTCTCCGGTGGACTTCGCCTACAGCGTCCACACCGATATCGGGCACCGGTGCATCGGGGCAAAGGTGAACGGCAAGATAGTGCCACTCGACTATCAGCTGACAAACGGCGACATCGTGGAGATCCTCACCTCGAAGGGCCCGGGCGGCCCTAGCCTGGACTGGCTCGCTTTCGTCAAGACGTCGAAGGCGCGCAGCAAGATACGCCAGTGGGTGAGGGAGGAGCGCCGCGAGGAAGCGGTGCCCAGAGGGCGGGACCTCGTCGAGAAGGAGCTACGTCGTCAGGGCTTGGAAGTCCACGAGAACCTCAAGGACGAGAAGCTCCTTGCGGCCGCGAAGCGTCTCGGGTTCGAGGATCCCGAAGACTTGCTCGCCGCTGTAGGCGACGGCAAGGTTTCACCGTCCATGGTGGCCGGGCGGCTTGCGCCGGAGAAAGAGGAGAAGGAGCCGACCCAGCTTGCGCCAAGGCGTCGGCGGGCGTCAGGACAGGGGATCAAGGTAAAAGGCGTGGATAATGTCCTTATCAGGATGGCGCGGTGCTGCAGCCCCGTCCCCGGGGACGAGATCATCGGCTACATTACCCGCGGAAAGGGGATTTCAGTGCACCGGCGCGATTGCCCGAACATTGCGTGGCTGCGAAGCTCGCCCGAGCGCAACATCGAAGTGGAGTGGGAGTTCGGCGCGGAGGACTCCTATCCTGTGGAGCTTGAGATCGAGGCCATCGACAGGGTGGCGCTCCTTGCGAACATCATGAGCGCTATCACCGAGCTTCGCGCGAACATCAGCGCGGTGAACGCGAGAACCACCCGCGACCGTATGGCTGTCGTGAACATCGTGGTGGACATCTCGAGCATTGATCATCTTAATTCCATCATGAGCCGGGTCAGGCGCGTTCACGGTGTCACTGACGTCCACCGGGCGCAACGCACAACCGCCCAGCAGGCACAATCGGTTTAGCCAGGTTCTGTGGGTGGCCCTGGTTTTTTGGGGGGCGGTATTGGGTGTGAAGTACCAGCGAGATGTCAGACGCGCTCCGCGCAAACACTGACGACCCCATGTGAGTTTGTATCGGGTAACGGAAGATTAACGCTTGGCAGGCAGTCTCGAGGATATCATGAGGGCTGTAGTACAACGGGCAAAGTCGGCCAGAGTAAGCGTGGACGGCGAGACGGTGGGCTCCATCGGCCCCGGGCTTGTCGTCTTTCTTGGCGTCGGCCAGGATGATTCGAGGGACGACGCAAGTTATCTCGCCGAAAAGGTCGGGAATCTGCGGATCTTCGAAGACCAGGCGGGCAAGATGAACCTTTCCTGCATCGACGTGAGCCTTCCGGTGCTTGTCGTTTCGCAGTTCACCCTGTACGGGGACTGCCGCAAGGGAAGGCGTCCGAGCTTCACTGAGGCCGCGCCGCCCGAGAGGGCGAACGAGCTATACAACGAGTTTGTGGAGGAAGTCCGCCGATTGGGCATTGAGGTTGAGACTGGCAGGTTCCAGACGGTCATGACGGTGTCGGTGGACAACGACGGCCCGGTGACCATCCTGCTCGACAGCAAGAAGCAATTCTGAAGGCCGGCCGTGCTGCTGCAAGGGAGCGGTGGACCAGATGATCGTCAAGTGTGTACCCGTGGGGCCCCTCGACACGAATTGCTATATCGTTGGGTGTGAGGAGTCCCGGGAAGCCCTGGTGATCGATCCCGGCGCGGAGCCTGACAAGATCCTCGCTGCGCTCCGGGCCTCAGGCCTTGTATGCAAACTCATAGTGAACACCCACGGTCACGTGGATCATATCATGGCGAACCGCGCTGTCA
>JBFMGS010000001.1:9595-12636 GCA_040752635.1 Bacillota bacterium | reverse complement strand
CTGGTGATCGATCCCGGCGCGGAGCCTGACAAGATCCTCGCTGCGCTCCGGGCCTCAGGCCTTGTATGCAAACTCATAGTGAACACCCACGGTCACGTGGATCATATCATGGCGAACCGCGCTGTCAAAGAGGCTACCGGGGCCCCCATTGCAATACACGAGAAGGATGCTCGTGCCCTGTCCGACCCGGTGGCGAACCTATCCGTTCTCGTCCCGCCGGGGGCATCGGACGCGCCGAGCCCTCCGCCTGATAGGCTGCTGGACGAAGGCGATGTGGTTGCAGCCGGGTGCGTCAGGTTGCGCGTTGTTCACGCGCCGGGGCATACCCCGGGAAGCATTTCGCTGGTAGGGGACGGGCTGGTTTTCTCCGGAGACACCCTCTTTGCCGGAGGCGGAATCGGGCGGACGGATTTCCCGGGCGGGTCGTACGAGACGCTGCTCGGTTCCATCAAGAAACTCTTCACCCTCCCAAGCCAGACAGTAGTCTATCCCGGCCATGGACCTTCCACCACCATCGGCGAAGAGAAATGGCAAGGTTGACAAGGTGTCCGGAAGTCAAGTAGAATCACAGCGTAGCGTCGTAAGGATTGGGGGAGATGCCTTTGTTCCGGGGCTTTCGGGGGAAGAAAAGCTCGACGATGACGAAAGCCGTCATCATAATAATATCCATCACGTTCATCGGCGGGCTTGCCTATACTGGTGCCGTGCTTACCCGGCCTCCGGTTACAGGTGACCTCGGGGTTGTTGCGAGCGTCGATGGGAAGAAGATCCCCTGGGACCTGGTGGACCGGGGGTTCAAGAACGCGCTCCTGGCTGAGTACGAGAACACAGGCCGCGTACTCCCTGAGACCAGAGGACCAATCCGAGCGTCCGTGCTGGACCAGATCATCAACAGCGTCCTCATAGCCGATGCTGCAAAGAAGGCGAAGATCCAGGTCCCGGCGAAGCAGGTGGAAGCCGAGTTCAAGGCGCAGGAAGAGTCGTTCCCAAGTAAGGATGCATTTCGGAAGGCCCTTGTCGAGAATAACCTGACCGTAAGCGAGGTCAAAAGGCAAATAAGAGACCGCCTCACGGTCCAAGCGCTTCTTGCTAAAGTAAAGTCAGGGGTCACGGTATCGGAGGATGCTGTCAAGGAGCAATACACAAAGGAGACAGGTAAGCCGCCTGAGGGAAAAGACTTCGAGGAGAAGCGCCCCGGGATAGAAAGCCGGCTAAGATCGGCCGCGGAACAGGAAGCCATCGTCAAGTGGCTCGAAGGTCTCAAGAAGGAAGCAAAGATAGAAATACTCGACCCGGAGATCCGGGCTGTGAAGAAACTCCAGGAGAAGGCTTACGACGACGCTATCACCATATATAACGAGGCCATCCGGAGGAAGCCTGAGGATCCGTACCTCTACGTGGGGTTATCCCAGGCCTACCTCGGTAAGCGTGACCTGCCCGGCGCAACGAAGGCTCTCGAGAAGGCGGCTGAGCTATATCCTGAAGAGCCGTACATCAGGCTGCTCCTTGGCATGGCCTATCGGGACGGGGGCTCGCCGGACCAGGCTTGTGCGGAGTTCAAGAAAGCTTCGGAGCATGGTTCGCTTGACATCCTCCTCCATATACGCCTCGAGTCGCTCCTCAGGAGCATGGGGCGCAAAGACGACGCCCAGGCAGAACAGGCTAAGATCGCGGAGATCCGGGAGTTGCTCGAGCGTCGTAGCAAGGCGTCTGGCGCCTCCTCGCAACCTGCTGGCGCCCAGGGCGGTACAGGGACCAAGAGCCCTGATGGGGCCGGGAGTTCCGATGGGCAGGGTGAGCCAGAGAAGTGAAGGGGGCTTTCTACCCGTGGCTGATATAAAGGCGCCCAGGGGGACGGCTGACGTGCTTCCGGAACAGTCAGCCCTGTGGCTCCGGGTTGAGGACACGGTGCGCAGGGTGTGCCGTAACGCCGGGTATGGCGAGATCCGGACCCCTATCTTTGAGCACACAGAGCTTTTCGAGCGAGGCGTCGGCGCGGTTACCGACATCGTCGAGAAGGAGATGTACACGTTCCTGGACAAGGCCGGGCGCAGCATAACGCTGCGCCCGGAGGGCACGGCGGCTGTTGTACGGGCCTACCTGGAGCACAAAATGAAGGCAAGGCCTCAGCCTGTGAAGCTCTACTACATCGGCCCGATGTTTCGGTACGAGCGGCCTCAGTCGGGAAGGTACAGGCAGCACACCCAGTTCGGTGTGGAGGCGCTTGGTTCAAGTGATCCCGCCCTCGACGCAGAGGTTATATCCATCCTCATCGAGGTGTACAAGTCCCTTGGACTTACGGGGTTCGTTGTGCGCCTCAATACCATCGGGTGCCCTGTATGCCGGCCGGGCTACAAGGACGTGCTGGTCAAGGCGCTTTCGGGACGCATCGGGGAGCTTTGCCCTGACTGCCAGAGGAGGCTTGAACGCAACCCCTTGCGCGTGCTGGACTGTAAGAACGACGCGTGCCGCCAGATCTCCCGCGAACTGCCGCCTGTTTTCGAGCATCTCTGTGATGAGTGCAGGGACCACTTCGAGGGCGTGACCGGCTATCTCAGAACGCTTGGGCTTGTCTACGAGATCGATTCCAGGATCGTGAGAGGGCTCGACTACTACACGAAAACGGTGTTCGAAGTGATCCACGCCGGGCTGGGCGCTCAGGATGCGCTTGGGGGCGGCGGGAGGTACGACTGCCTCGCAGAGGAACTCGGCGGGGACCGGACGCCGGGGGTAGGCTTCGCCGCGGGGATAGAGAGGGCCGTTAAGATCCTCGAAGCGGAGGCTCCAGAGGCGGGTGCCACGGATGGCATTCGCGTGTTCGTCGCATCAATCGGCGCTCCGGGGAAAGTCGAAGCGTTCCGGACGGTTCAGGCCCTTCGAGAGCGTGGGGTGTCTGCGGACCTGGACTACATGGGTCGCAGCTTGAAAGCACAGATGAAGTCCGCGGACAGGCTCGGGGCGGCGAAGGTCGTCATACTGGGGGAAGAGGAGCTCCAGAACAAGACGGCGACGGTGAAGGACATGTCTACGGGCGAACAGTT
>JBFMGS010000001.1:7664-9495 GCA_040752635.1 Bacillota bacterium | reverse complement strand
CGGCTGAACCCAGGGCGGTTCTATGCCTTGCCGCAATCCCCGCAATTGTTCAAGCAACTCCTCATGGTCGCGGGGTTCGACCGCTACTTTCAGATGGCGCGCTGCTTCCGCGATGAAGACCTGCGCGCCGACAGGCAACCCGAGTTCACGCAGATCGACATAGAGATGTCATTCGTAGGCCGGGACGACGTGCTCGCTCTCACCGAGGACATGATGGCGGCTGTGGTGGAAGAGACTCTTGGGGTGCGCGTAAGAACGCCGTTCCCGAGGCTGTCCTACGCTGAAACGATGGAAAGATACGGGTCGGACAAGCCTGACGTAAGATTCGGGATGGAAATCCGCGACGTCGGCGATGCTATCAAGAGATCTGACTTTCGAGTGTTCCGCGATGCCATAGGCGGGGGAGGCAAGGTTGCCGCCATCGTGGCGCGCGGGTGCAGCGGGTTCTCCCGGCGCGAGCTTGACGACCTTGAGAGCTTCGCAAAGCAGTTCGGCGCCCGGGGGCTCGTGTCGATAGCCGTCACCAGGGGGAACGATGGCCGGCTCGAGTTTCGGTCGGCGGTGCGCAAGTTCCTCAAGGAAGAGGAACTGGACCGGATCGCTGCGATGACAGGAGCCGGGGAGGGGGACCTCGTCCTGATATGCGCGGGAGATCGCCGGGTGGTGCAAGAATCCTTGGGCAGGCTGCGCCTGCACCTTGCTTCGAAGCTCGGGCTCATCCCCCAGGATGAAATGGCGTTCTTGTGGATTACTGACTTCCCACTCCTTGAGTATAGTGAGGAAGAGGGCAGGGTCGTAGCGGTGCATCATCCATTCACGTCACCGCTCGATGAGGATCTCGATCTCCTGGAGAGCAATCCGCTCGCTGTGCGCGCGAACATGTATGATCTCGTACTGAACGGGGCAGAGCTCGGGAGCGGAAGCATAAGAATATACCGGCGCGACATTCAGGAGAGGGTGTTTGCGGCGCTTGGCATGAGCATGGACGAGGCGCGTGACAAGTTCGGGTTCCTCCTCGAAGCCTTCGAGTATGGCGCCCCTCCCCACGGGGGTATAGCGCTTGGTTTTGACAGGATCGTGGCGCTGCTTACCGGGCGCAAGACCATTCGAGACGTTATCGCATTCCCCAAGACGCAGCGCGCGGTATGCCCTATGACCGGGGCGCCCGGGGCGCTGTCGGAGGAGCAGCTCGCTGAACTCTACATAGAAGTGCGTAACGGGAGCAAAATAGACTCGCAAGACAGATCCGGTGAGTCTTGAAATCCGCCCTTTCTCATGGTATTATTGTTGCGTCAGGGAGAAGTGACGGAAGACCCTACCGTGTTCGATGAAGAGCTGGTAACTTTTGTTCCAACACCATCTGAAAGGGGCCTGAACTCCGGGTGCGGCATGCATGCCGCGATTGTCTAGCGGACACATAAAACACCCGGGAGGGCACCCACCTGCAGGGCGCAGGGATAGAAATGTTGCCAGCAAGACGGCACGGCGGGGTCTTACTTTTTTGGACGCTGCGCTCCTTGCCCCCTCATGCAATCACCGGCAGTCCCCCAAAGCGGCGGAGGTTTCTTAGCTTCTACTCAGGACTGCCCTGCCACGTGTGCGCTCTTTGGAAGAACCAGGAGGTCGAAGGTCGCTGAGGGGAGTCGGTCGACCAGACGGTGCGACCGGACCCGCTAAACCGGGTGCCGTTCCGTATCTGGCAGAGCAGCATTAGTTTGTCAGCTTACCCGGATGGAGCCGCTCCGAAGGTGGTCGCGATCCGTCGCAGTTCGCCGACCTCGCGCAGGGCTTGCGGAGAGTTGCGCGCCCGCACGTCCGCGGCAAGAAGATC
>JBFMGS010000001.1:0-7564 GCA_040752635.1 Bacillota bacterium | reverse complement strand
GAAACGGCAGACCCTATTGCGTGGTGCACAAAGATATGCAAGAATGGAAATCAGGAACATACGCTCGCGAATTGGACGAGGCGCGCGTGAAGTCCACCACACGAACCGGGGTGATGAGATGGACATGTTCAGTCGCCAAGCTGGGGAGGTTTTGAAACGGGAGGCGCCGCTAGCTGCAAGGATGCGCCCGAGGAACCTTGATGAGTTCGTTGGTCAGGAGCACATACTCGGTCGCGGTAAGCTCCTCCGTCGAGCTATCGAGGCCGATCGCCTGTCGTCCATCATCCTCTACGGCCCACCTGGAACGGGTAAGACCACGCTGGCCATGGTCATAGCGTCAACGACAAAGTCCCATTTCGAGCAGATGAACGCCGTCACCTCCGGCGTGGGGGACATCAGGCGCGTCGCGGCGGAGGCTGCTGAAAGGCTGGGCCTGCACGGAACGCGCACGATCCTCTTCATCGACGAGGTGCACAGGTTCAACAAGGCGCAACAGGATGCGCTTCTGCCCGCCGTGGAGAATGGAACCGTCATTTTCATAGGCGCGACCACGGAGAACCCATTCTTCGAGGTCAACGCTCCCCTTGTGTCGCGCTCCCGAATCTTCCGCCTCACCCCGCTCGACGACGAAGACATAGCCGCTATCGTCAGACGTGCTCTCGAAGACAAGGAAAGGGGGCTTGGCAGGTTCGACGTGGAGATCGGGACTGACGCGTTCTCGCACATCGTCCGGATGGCCAACGGGGACGCGAGGTCAGCGCTGAACGCAATCGAACTTGCCGTGCTTACGACGCCCCCTGACGATCACGGAGTGCGGCGCATAACCCTCGAGGTTGCGGAGGATTCCATCCAGCGCCGTGCTCTCGTGTATGACCGCGATGCCGATGCCCATTACGATACCATATCAGCCTTCATAAAGAGTATGAGAGGGTCAGACCCCGATGCGACCGTGTACTGGCTGGCAAAGATGGTCGCGGCAGGCGAGGACCCGGAGTTCATTGCGAGGAGGATCGTGATCCAGGCGGCGGAGGACGTGGGATGTGCGGACCCGCACGCTCTCCTGGTTGCGATGGCGGCAGCCTGGGCGGTCAGGTTCGTCGGGTGGCCTGAGGCCAAGATCCCGCTGGCAGAAGCTGCCATATACTTGGCGTGCGCTCCGAAGAGCAACTCAGCTTACCTTGCCATCAACAAAGCTATGGAGGACATAGAGAACGAGCGGACCGGCGAGGTTCCGATCCATCTTCGCGATGCATCCTATAAAGGCGCCGCCCGCCTCGGGCACGGCGCTGGTTACAAGTACCCTCACGACTTCTCCGGACACTTCGTGCCGCAACAGTACCTGCCGGACACCCTCACCGGAAAAGTGTACTACGAGCCTACGTCTAACGGTTACGAGAAGCAGATTGCCGAGCGCCTTGCGGGCTGGCGTAAGAAGCGCGGGCAGAGCCAACATGAGCGTTGACACTCTGCACTTCCCGGTGGTATATTGATGTCGGAATCCCAATTAATTTAGTCGGAATTCACTCCTTCCACAGGCGAAAGAGGTGA
The DNA here is from genome assembly GCA_040752635.1 of Bacillota bacterium. Taxonomy (GTDB): domain Bacteria; phylum Bacillota; class SHA-98; order UBA4971; family UBA4971; genus JBFMGS01. The sequence goes on along the minus strand of JBFMGS010000001.1, from coordinate 6,016 downwards.
GATGAATGAAGCTTTCGACTAGAGGAAGGTATGGGGTGCGGGCCATGTACGACCTAGCGCTCCGCTACGGCGAGGGCCCGGTTCCTCTCAAGGCCACCGCTGACCGGCAGATGGTGTCCGAGCACTATCTCGAGCAGCTCATGGCGGGGCTGCGGCGTGCAGGCCTGGTTACGAGCTCACGCGGCGCTCAGGGCGGTTACGAGCTTGCGAGGCCGCCGGGGGAGATTACTATAGGGGATATCGTGAGGGTACTTGAAGGCCCTATCGATCCTTCTGACTGCGTGGCGGAAGGCGACGGGGTTGATGCCTGCGAGCGCGCTGACGAATGCACCATGCGCCTCGTGTGGAAGAAGCTCAAGGACTGCATGAACAGGGTGCTCAACTCCATAAGCCTGGAGGACCTCTGTAAGGAGACAGCGAGCCTGGCGAGCGGGGCGTGCGGCTCGTGCAGGGCCGGACCGGGGCCCCGCTGTGCAGTCTAAAGCTCCGGGGACAGTAACCGCGTTGTAGCTCATCGGTTAACGATCTGGAACCAGGTAACACTATGAGGCAGGAGATGATCGTAGGTGAAGATAGCATATCTGGATAACGCAGCTACCACGCAGCCCCGCCAGGAGGTCGTCGAGGCCATGCTGCCGTACCTGCGCGAGCGGTACGGCAACCCGTCCAGCATATACAGCATAGCCCGCGAGGCCAGGGCGGCGTTGGACGAGGCGCGAGAGAAGGTCGCAAGGGTTCTGGGCGCCGATCCGCGCGAGGTCATATTTACAAGCGGCGGGACCGAGTCGGATAACACGGCGATAAAGGGTGTGGCGTACGCAAACCGCGACAAGGGCAACCACATCATCACCTCGGCCATCGAGCACCATGCCGTTCTCGATAGCGTCAAGCGTCTTGAAAAACAGGGGTTCCGCGCGACATACGTCCCGGTGGACTCCCAAGGGATGGTTGACCCGCGCGACGTGGCGTCCGCGATAACAGGCGAAACCATTCTCATCTCGATAATGCATGCTAACAACGAGGTCGGCACCATCGAGCCTATTGAAGAGATCGCGAAGATCGCAAAAGAGCGCGGGGTTTACTTTCATACTGATGCTGTGCAAACCGTAGGCCACATCTCCGTCGATGTGGGGCGCCTCGGTGTGGACTTGTTGTCGCTCTCCGCCCACAAGTTCCACGGCCCCAAGGGCGTGGGCGCGCTATATGTGAGGCGTGGCGTGCGGATGGACCGCTACATTGACGGCGGCGCTCAGGAACGCAATAGGAGAGCAGGCACGGAGAACGTGGCAGGTATAGTTGGGCTTGCTACCGCTCTAGAGCTTGCGGCGGCCGAGATGGAACATGAGATGCGCCGCATCTCGAAGCTGCGCGATCACCTGATCTCAGGCGTCCGCGAGCGAATATCGCATGTGAGGCTAAACGGCCACCCGACACAGCGCCTGCCGGGCAATGTCAGCTTCTGTTTTGAGTTCATTGAAGGCGAGTCCCTTCTCTTGAACCTTGACATGCTGGGCATCTGCGGTTCCAGCGGTTCTGCATGCACGTCAGGGTCACTGGAGCCTTCTCATGTGCTCCTGGCTATGGGCGTCCCGCACGAGATAGCCCACGGCTCTTTGCGGCTCACGCTAAGCCGCTACACCACTGCTGAAGAAGTGGACTACGTGCTGGAGCACCTCCCGGGGATTGTCCAGAAGCTCCGCGCCATGTCTCCGTTTGGCGCAGAGGCAGGGTTCAGCGATGGATGCGGAGTCAGGGGAGCTAGAGAGACTGCAGCAAAGGCGAAATAGCCCGGGGATTCTCCGGAGGAGAGAAGAGGTTTGCCGGAGAGGAGAGGAGATGGCACGTTATGTATTCGCAAAAAGTCATGGACCACTTCACGAACCCCAGGAACGTCGGAGAAATCGAAGACGCTGACGGTGTGGGAATGGTGGGCAATCCAATCTGCGGGGATGTCATGAAGCTATCGATAAAGGTGGACGGGGATAGGATAACGAGCGCCAAGTTCAAGACGTTTGGGTGCGGCGCTGCGATAGCCACCAGCAGCATGGTCACGGAGCTTGTAAAAGGGAAGACGCTCGAGGAAGCCATGGACATATCCAACAAAGCGGTTGCCGAGGCGCTTGACGGGCTTCCCGCCAACAAGATGCATTGCTCAAACCTGGCGGCGGATGCGCTTCACAAGGCCATCGAAGATTACCTCGCGAGAAAACAGGGAAAGACCTCCGCCAAGCGGGCAAGCGGCGAGGGATGACAGGCGAGCGTTTTCTAGAGGCGCCCTTGCGCGGGCGGGGCGAGCGCGTGCTGGTGGCCATGAGCGGCGGAGTCGACAGCTCCGTCGCCGCGGCGGTGCTCAAAGACTGCGGTTTCGAGGTCATCGGGGCGACGATGCAGATCTGGCCGAGATCGTTGCCTGTAGGTGACCGCGAAGGTGGGTGCTGCTCTCTCGCTGCGGTCGAAGACGCCAGGCGCGTCGCGTCTGTCCTGGGCATCCCTTACTACGTGCTGAACTTCCAGGAGCACTTCGAGCGCGAGGTCATCGCGCACTTTGCCCGCGAATACCTTTGCGGTCGCACGCCGAATCCGTGTATCAGGTGCAACCAGAGGATCAAGTTTGGACGTCTGCTGCACAAGGCGAAGGAACTTGGCGCCGCCTACGTCGCCACGGGTCATTACGCGAAGATTCGCCTCGGGTCCAACACCGGGCGGTACATGCTCCTCAAGGCCAGGGACGCGCGCAAGGACCAGACATACGTGTTGTATTCGATGACCCAGGCCGAGCTTTCGCGCACGCTCTTCCCAATTGGGGATTTCACCAAGGAGCAAACGCGCGAGGTTGCGGCGGGCCTCGGTCTCCCTGTCGCGAAGAAACCTGAAAGTCAGGAGATATGCTTCATCCCGGACGACGACTACCGGAGATTCCTCCAAGAGTACCTGCCCGAAAGCCGCCAGCCCGGGCCCATCATCGACCGCGACGGGCGGGTGCTGGGAGAACATGAGGGGATCGCCTTTTACACCGTGGGGCAGCGGAGAGGCCTGGGGATCTCTTCAAGAGAGCCGCTTTACGTGGTTGACCTCGACCCTGCGAGGAACGCCGTGGTTGTGGGCCGTGCCAGGGACGTGCTCGCGGCCGGCCTCGTGGCTACCGCTCTCAACTGGATCCCCTTTGACAACATTGAGACGGCGATGCGGGCGGAGGTGAAAATCCGGTATAATACCCCTGCGGTGGTGGGGTGGATTGTTCCGAGGGCGCCCGACGAGGTAGAGGTGCGTTTCGACAGCCCGCAGCGGGCGGTAACCCCCGGACAATCTTGCGTGTTCTACGACGGGGACATCGTCATCGGAGGCGGGATCATCCAGAGACGGGTGGACTAGGGAGAGGGCCGCTGGGCATAATAGTCTTGAGCCGTGGTGTCACCAGTGTCGTTTCTGCCAGCCTCACTCCACCCGCCGCCTTTGGAGTCCGCAGGACTACCTGGGGTGCGGTCATCGCAAGAAACGCCCGAAGGAGGTGGCCCTGGCCAGTTTCGACAGATCCAGTCAGGGAGGTAATCTGGGTGAACAGGTTCTGGAGATCCCTTATAGCAGGAGGCGCAGCAGGCGCTGCGATTGGAGCCTATTTTTACTTTCGGTCGAAGAAACGGCGGGCCCGTGCGCTGGCAGGGAGCATGTCGGAGACGGAGCGTGCTGCGCGCTCTGCCAGCAATATGATCAAGCGGGCCACGGGGCAGATGGTCACCCGGGTTGGCAAGAGCATCGTGACTGCCGGGGCGACAACGCGTGCTGCCGGTAGACGTCTCAGGCTCGGAAGGACGGACTAGAACCCCTTTCGGGGTTGCCGGTGTCGCCCCCGGCGTTCCTGCCCGGAGGCGATGGGCGTTGTACTTCGTGCAAGCACCGGCGACCCCGGATGAAGCGGCGGGCACTTCTGTGCATCTGCCTCTCGCAGAAACACGAAGATATCGTTGGGGCGACGCAGAGGGACGCTGGTCCTGACGGAAGAGGAACGGATCTGGCGCATGCCTGAAGGTAATCGTGATCTTCGCAGCCGTTCGTGGCTTTGGTACCTCCTATTGCTTGCCGTGACGGTGCTTTTCTTGTACAGGGTAAGAGCGATTCTCACTCCGTTCCTGCTCGCACTGGGTCTGTCGTACCTTATGAACCCCCTTGTCACTCACCTCAAGAAACGCGGTGCACCTCGGGGAGCCGGCACTCTTGTCATCTACACGGGCGTGACCCTTCTGGTTGCACTGCTAGGGGCCTACCTCTTTCCGAGAATCCTGGTGCAGCTCGAGCGCCTAGCTGAAATGATTCCGAACGAGGCGCAACAGATTCAGGCGAGGCTTGTGTCGTTCTATGTCAGGTTCAGCAGGTTCCACATACCGGAACCTGTCAAAGGGGCAGTAGACGACGCGATTCGCAGGGCAGAGGAGGCGCTTGCGGATTCCGTGCGACGTGCTGTGATCGCTGTTCCAGCGCTACTGCCAAGGATGACCATGCTTGCGCTCGTCCCGGTTCTGGCATTCTACTTCACCATAGATTTCCCCAGGATTAAGGTGTGGCTCCTGTCGTGGATACCCGCGCGCTGGAGGAGCGAGGTTGTGGGCCTGCTCATCGAGATGGACCACGCGCTCGGCTCTTTCATCAGGGGCCAGCTGCTCGTTTCGGCCATCGTCGGGATTCTCATCTCTCTCGGGCTCTCCATCATCGGGGTGGATTTCGCTCTCCTCATCGGGCTTCTAGCCGGCATCTTCGACATTATACCCTACTTCGGTCCTGTGATAGGAGCTGTTCCTGCAATCGCGCTTGCCTTCCTCAAGTCCCCGGTCCTGGTCATATACGTCGTGGTACTCTTCGTGATCGTAAACCAAATCGAGAGTGCGATCGTGGGCCCGAACATACTCGGCGAGCAGATCGGCCTGCACCCTGTTGCCGTGATCTTCGCGATCCTTGCAGGCGGCCACCTTTTCGGTATTACAGGCGTCCTCCTCGCAGTCCCCGTTGCAGCGATCATCAAGGTGTTCCTGAGGTACCTCCAGGCGCGGCTCGTGCCCTGACTTCCACCCAGTGATGCCCGGTCGCTGAACCCAGATTCTCAAGGCTTTGCGTCCCGCATAACGTTACCCCCGGTGCGAAGATGGGCATGCCAGATGGTGACATTATTACAGATCAGTAACAAAAAACGAGACGGAATCTTGACAGTCAATCGCCGCGACTGGTAGAATATGCAGCAACTAGGCATCTAAGTAGGGCCGTTTTGAAGGTAAGGTGAAGCAACAATGGCATGGGTGGAAGGGACCTACATATGGTTCGACGGGAACTTCGTGAAATGGGAGGATGCAAAGATACATGTGCTGAGCCACGTGGTGCATTACGGCTCGGGAGTATTTGAGGGGATAAGGGCCTACAAGACATCGCGCGGCACTGCCATATTCCGCCTGGGCGACCATGTGAGGCGGCTGTACGACTCTGCAAAAATATACCGTATGAATATACCGTTTTCACAGGACGAGTTGGCTCAAGCGATAGCTGACACGGTCGCGCGCAACTCTTTCGATGCTTGTTACATAAGGCCTCTTGTGTTTCGGGGTTATCGAGAACTCGGGATCAACCCGCTGGCCTGCCCGGTGCACGTGATCGTGGCAGTCTGGGGGTGGGGCAGCTACCTTGCGGCTGACCCCAGGAACGGGGGCATCGACGCCGTGGTGTCCTCATGGCATCGAATGGCTCCCAATACCCTACCCGCGATGGCCAAGGCCTGCGGCAACTACATCAACTCCCAGTTGATGAAACTTGAGGCCGTGACGGACGGATATGACGAGGCCATTGCCGTTGGGACCGATGGCTTCCTTAGCGAGGGGAGCGCCGAGAACCTGTTCCTCGTGCGCAACGGCGTGTTGTATACTCCGCGACTGAGTTCATCGATTCTCGAAGGGATCACACGAAATACCGTCTTGACCATCGCGCGCGACCTCGGAATTCCTGCAGTTGAGGAGCAGCTTCCTCGCGAGCTTCTGTA